>DATDFN010000179.1:0-44570 GCA_036522615.1 Binatia bacterium
CTGCCATCTCGGCGGCGGCATCTGCGAGGTCATCGGCCGCATGGACTACGCCTACGAGCTCGGCGACGCGGCATCCGGATTAGGGTCGTACGAGCCGATGATGATCAAGCACGCGCCGAGTCATTACCTCAAGCGCATGTATTTCGACACCGTGAGCTACCATCCTCCGGCCGTCATGTGCGCGCTCCAGACGGTCGGCGCCGACCGCCTGCTCTTCGGCAGCGACGCGCCGCCGCTCTTGTCGCTGCTGCCCAAGGCCAAAAAAATCATCGAGGATCTGCCGATCGGCGCGTCCGAGAAAGAAGCGATCCTCGGCAAAAACGCGTTGAAGCTTTTGAAACGGACTTAACATGCGCTATCCGGTAAAGTTCTTCTCAATCGTGGCGCCCGTTGTATTATCCGCCTGTGCTGCGGCTACCCCGCCCCAGACAACGCGCGCGTCGCCGAAGACGCAGGAAGACGTGATGGCGATGATCCAGGTTATGGAGCCCGCGATCGACAAAAGCTGCGGCGAGCGCGAGCTGAAGCAGACCGAAGTCGTCAAGCGCGCGACGGCCGAGGATTACACGGCGGTTGAGCGCTGGACGATCGACCGCTGCGGCAAGCCGGTCTCCTACCTTGTCACTTTCAAGCCGGGCGCGACCGGAGGCGTGGATTTCAGCGTTCAGCTGGAGCGGTGATTATTTACGTGCTCTCGTTCGGAAAAAGTTCAGCGTATGTTGGGTCCGCATGTTCCCAGGTGGCATGGCACTCAATAAGGTAGCTTCTAACTGATTCGAGATTCACTTCTGGTGGTATGTTAACGGACATGTACCTGTTGTTCGCCGCCTCGTAGCTGCAGCCGAGAGAGACAAGTCCTTTAAGTATACCATCTGATTCATTTCCGTTTTCAACCGGCGTTTCAAAGGCGACCCGGATAGTTCGGTTGCCCGACTTTAACACAACCCGCTGAAAAATTGGGCGGCCTTCATCTCGGTCAAACGGTGCATACACAATATCCTGCCACGAAACGGAGTAAGCGTAGAAAGGGGAGTTATCTATTCTGTATTGATCGTTGCCGAGATCTACTGCCCAAAGGGTTTCAATGTCAGCAGAGCCGTCCTTGCGCGACACGCGGAAAAGCACTTTGGCGTTAGGCTGGGACTCGGTCATCAGCAGCACGGCAGGGGATTCTCGATTAAATTGTAGACGTCGTCGAAGGTAACGTCGTTGATCGTGCGCTGGATTTTAAAGAGCCGCGGGGGCTCGCCTTTTAAGAAGACGATGATCGCGGTCTCGATCGGCGGGCAGCCGGGCTTGACGCACGGCACTTCCTTGACGACGATCGGCGCTTCCGGCGGGAATTCGAGGTTCTGCCGCGCCCAGTAGCGGATCTGGTCGACGGTGAAATTCGACGTGTCGAGCGGATTGCGCCCGAAGGGATCGACCATACCCGAGGGTTTTCCATTCTCGGCCGTTATACAGGCCTTGAATCCGCCGACGATCTTTTCCTCGTTGAGATCCCTGCCGATGAAGACCAGCCGGTTGATCCGCTCCTCGCCTTCCTCCCAGCGCCGCCCCGGCCGCCCTTCGAAGAGCATGTGCACGCCCTGGAAGACGAATTGATCGGGGTCGCCGCGCAGGTTCAGGATGCCCTTCATGCGGAGGATATTCGCGCCCTGCTCGGTGATCACCGAGCGGAACCATTCGCTGACTTTCAGGCCGTCGAGGCCGCCGGGCACGACGATCGATACCGTCGAGATATCTTCGGTATGCTTGTGATCTTCGGAGTGGTCGCGCGCCTTCGCTTCGAGGGCAAGGCTCTGGAGATCGAAGATAAGCGAGATATCAACGTCAGAGTTCTTCGTCTGGCAGATGCGCGCGGCGCTGTTGATGTTGCGGATCTTATACTCCAGCTCCGATAAGTCCTCGGGCGAGATCAGGTCCATCTTGTTCAGCAGCACGAGGTCGGCGAAGGCGATCTGCTCCTTCGCCTCGGGCGAGCGGTCGAGCTGCTGAAAGATGTGCTTGGAATCGACCACCGTCACGACGCCGTTCAGGCGGAATTCGCTGCGGATGCGGTCGTCGATGAAAAACGTCTGCGCCACCGGAGCCGGATCGGCTAGGCCGGTGGTCTCGATCATCAGCGTGTCGTAGCTGCCGCGCTGCTCGAGCAAATTGAAAAGCGTGCGCAGCAGGTCGCCGCGCACCGTGCAACAGATGCAGCCGTTGCTCATCTCGACGATCTCCTGATCGGAGGAGATGAGCAGGTGGTGGTCGATGCCGACCTCGCCGAACTCGTTCACGATCACGGCGACGCGCCGGCCGTGCTCGGTCGTCAAAATGCGGTTCAAGAGCGTCGTTTTTCCCGCGCCGAGAAAGCCCGTCAGCACGGTGACGGGAATACGCTCGTCCTGTTGTTGAGCCATACTCGGTAAAGGGTAACAACGGGGAGATTCGGAGTCAAATATTGGTCGCGGCCGTCTACTTGTAGAGGCGCTTGATGAAGCCGCTCTGGTCGAGCTCTCTGAGGTAGGTGACATCGACGAGGCTGGCCGGCAGTATCTCGCGCGCCTTGGGGCTCCGCGAGCCGAGCTCGTCGAGCACCATCTGAATGCCGCTCATGGTCGGGTAGGGGACCTGCGGCATGACGTTGACGGCATAGTGCCGATACGTCTCTTCGAGCATATCGCGCTCGTCGATGCGCGAATATTTCGCCAGCACTTTGAGGCTGAAATTCTTGTCGGTCTTGAAGCGCGCGAGGCCTTCGACGTAGGCCTTCAAGTAGGCGCGCAGCGTGTCGGGACGCTCGCGCGCATAGCTCTTCGTCGTGACGACGCCGGCGCCCTGGTAATCGACGCCGATTGCGCTCATGTCCGCCAGCAGGCTGAAGCCCGCCTTCTGCGCGCGCAGATTGAGCGGCGAGGAGAGCACGCCGCCGTCGATGCCGCCGGAGCTCAATCCCGCGAGTATCTCCGGCGAGCCGCCCATCTGGAGCAGCGCGACGTCGCGCTCGGGGACGATTTTCCACTGACCCAGCAAATAGCGCAGCAAAAAATCGTCCGAGGTGCCGAAGCGCGTCACGCCGAGCTTCTTGCCTTTGAGGTCTTCGGCTCTTTTGATGGCCGGCTTGACCATGAGCTTCTGCCCGGGCTTATGATTCGCGCCCGCGAGCATGACCAGATCGGCGCCCGCTTGATTCGCCTGGATCACCGCGGGAATCGCGATCTCCGAGACGGGGATTTCCTTCGCGAGCATCGCCTGGACGATTTTGGAGCTGCCGGAGATATAGATGAGGCTTACGTCGAGGCCGTATTTCTCGAATAGTCCCGCGTCCTTGGTCACCCACAAAATGCCCATCGATCCGACGGTGGTCGGATACGCGACGCGCAGCTTCGTCTGGGCGGACGCGGACGAGGGGAGTAGAACGATCGCGAGCGCGGCGAGGAATGCGTTAACTTTCGTCATAGCTGCACCTGGGACACGCCTGCGAGGGAGCCGATTTGAGAATCACCCAGCCGCATTGTTCGCACGTCGTTACTTCTTCGCCGAGCATGCCGCGCACCATCGGGCCGCAGCGCTGCGCGCCACACGGGCCGGTGCCGACGCCGGTCATGCGCCTCACTTTGTCGAATGTGTCGGCGCCGCGCGCGATCGCCTTGACCACCGCGCCTTTGCGGATCTTGTTGCACAGGCACACGGGCCGATAGGAATCGATGATCGCCCGCTCGCGCGCTTTTCTGATCTCTTCCGAGTCGGCCAACCGGAGCGCTTTCTATTTCGTTCCAATCACGAGAGAGGAAGTGAGCGGCTGGGGCAGCGGGACTTCATGGATATTTTTGAATCCCGCCGTACTGAGCCAAGCCTTCACTTCCAAATAAGAATAGCATTTTCCGCGCTCGGTTGTGAGCAGCATCGTAAGCGCAAAGACGGCTCCGGAGGTTGGCTGGGTGCGCGAATCGTCCAAAATGTGGTCTTTAATGACGATTCTCCCGCCCGGCGTGAGGCAGCCGTATAGCTTCGATATCAGACGGTTGTTCTCTTCATCGCCTTCGCCGTGGATGATGTTCGAAAGGAAGACGAGGTCGTAGGTGCCGGGAATTTTATCGGTCCGGTAATCGCCGGCCACAAGATTTATCCGATCGCGCATTCCCGTGTCGCGCACGAATTTCTCGGTAATTTGCAGCGTCGCCGGTAAGTCGAAGATCGTCGCTCGCAGCGCCGGATAATGCCGGCAGAACTCAATCGGGTACGTCGCTGGGCCGGATCCGACGTCGAGCATGGCTCTTACCCCGCTGAGATCAAGATGTTCAGATACGATCTCGGCGTCGCCGCGTGCGTGCACGAGCGAGTCCATCGCGCCGATGAAGCGCCCCGTCTCTTCGGGCGTGTTCTGATACATGTCGGGAGACCGTGTGGGCTTGCCGGTCCGAATGCTCTCCGCGAGACGTCCCCAAGCATTCCAGAGCGAAGCATCGAATGCGATCATGCCGCCGAGATATTTTGGCGATCTTTTGACGAGATAGGTTGAGGAGGTTTCGTTCAGCGAATAACTTGCCCCCGCTTTGTCAAGTAATCCGATGGAAACCAAGGCGTCGAGCAGCAGCTCCATCGCCCGCGGATCGCAGGCAAGCGAACCGGCGAGCTGCGCCGCCGTGGAGGAGTTGCGAAGGGCCTCGAAAACGCCGAGCTCGATCCCGGTCTGAATCGCGCGCGCTTCGGCGTACCCGCCGGCCAGTCTTGCGACCGCGGAAAAATCCATCTCAAAGCTTCTCGATGATTTTGTAGCTCCGGCTCTTCGGCTTGAGCGGCGCGACGATGCCTTGTTTGACCATCAGACGGATCTCGCGGTAAGCGGTGTCGCGGTCGACTTCGCCGACGCGCTGGTAGTCGGTCGTGGAAAAGGATTTCCCGTGCGCGTACGCGTAGGCGAGGAGCCGCCGCTGGCGCACCGAAGTCGCGCCAAACTGGCTGAGCCAGCGGAGCGTCGTCTCGTCGTAGATAGGCGTATTGCGCAGCGTCGCGGTGAAGATAAAACCTTCGGTAGAAAACTCAGGCGGCTGGAGACCGTGGTGTTCCATCTCCTGGAAGATGCGCGGAATGCCTTCGCCCATGTCGCGCATGTAACCCAGGTCCGCCAGCGTGCGGACGAGCAGCGGGTTGCGCGAGAAGTGGACGCGCTGCTGCTGGCGCAGCTGTTCGATCGTCACCGGCGAGGGCGGGAGCCCGGGACTCCGGACCTCGATCCGGTCGTCGAACATCCACACCTCGATCGGCGCTCCGGTAAGGCTGTAATCGCGGTGGCCGACGGCGTTGACGAGCGCTTCCTGCCACGCGAAGACGGGGTATTCGAGACGCTCGCGGAAAAAAAGGTCGTGCAGCAGCGTGCGCTCGCGGATGTGCTCCTTCACGCGGCCGACGGTCTCGTCGACGAGCCGGCAGAGCGGCGCCTCGAAGCGGATGCGCTTCACGACGTTGAGCGACGCGCCGTGGCGCCGCTCGGTGCCCTCGTACTTGACGAAATCGACCCCGGCGCGCGGATGCCAGCGCGTGGGCTCCTTGGCGAAAAGCAACAGAGCTGCCATGGTGACCGCGGTGCGGTCCCGGGAATGATCGACCAGGTGATAAACGCGCTGAAGGACGCTGACGGGGTCGCGCGGATCGCCGATTTTTTCCGCGAGCGATGCGGCGGCCTCGAGATCGAGGTCGTCGACGGTGGCGTCGAGGACGTTTTGTCGTTCGTAAAAGACGTTGCGCTTGCTGTCGCGGAGGTTTTGGATCTGCTCCGGCGGCAGAGCCGGATTCTCCGTCGTGATTCTATAGAAAGCCCGGCCGCCGGCGATGCGGTGGACCTCCGGGCTGGAAGTGATCTCGAATTTGAGAAGCACGAGGTTTCCGAGCTGCGCGCGTCTGCAGGCGGGCGCCAGCGGCGGCGTCAGCAGCGCGCCGGGGGCGCGGATCAGCTCTTGAAGCTCGTTCGGCGAATGGGGAATGCCGGTGACGGCCTTATCGAGCTCGACGCCGACCAGCAGCGTGCCGCCGTCGGCGTTCGCCATGCCGCCGACGAGACGCGCGATCTCGCGGGCGAGGTCTTCGCCGGCCTTCGGCGCAGCGTTTTTTTTGTAGTCGTAGGCGCTTAAGAACTCGAGGAACTGGCCGCGTTCCTGACGGAGCAGCAGACCGATCTCTTCGCCGTCCATGACGAAACCGAGAGTGTCAAGTTTAGGGGCTGAGTGTCAAGTTTTTGGAGTGGCGTTCAACTTGAAACCAACAAACCTAACCCTCCGCGTTCAACCGAACGATTTCGAACACCATCGCGGCAGAAAGGTAAAGGTCTTTTAGATCCAGCCACTCCTTCACCGTATGAATCTCGCGCATGCCGGTCGAAAGATTCGCCACTTCGAGACCCTTGGCGTTGAAGACGTTGGCGTCGCAGCCGCCGCCGGTCGCTTGCGTCTGGACCTGGACGCCAAGGTTTTTGCCGGCTCTTTGGACCAGACGCACGAGCTCGGAGTCGTCCGAGACTTTGAGGGCATCGTAGTCGCGCTCGACGCGGGCTTCGACCGAAGCCCGATAGGTCTCGCCGTCGAGCGTGACGCTGTGCGCGGCCGCGGCCTCTTGGAGCGCATGAATCATATGATCCGTCTGCGCCGAGAGCTTTTGCTCGCTGTGGCTGCGCGCCTCGCCTCTGAGAAGGACGGAGTTGGGAACGATATTCACCGCTATGCCGCCTTCGATGACGCCGATATTCGCCGTCGTCTCACTATCGATGCGGCCGAGACGCATGCGCGCGATCCCCTCGGCCGCGACCTGAATGGCGCTGATGCCCTTTTCCGGGCAGACACCCGCGTGGGCCTCGAGCCCGTGAACCTCGATTTCGAACCGGTTCGCGGCGGGCGCGCGGGTAAACAGGAAGCCGACGGAGTCGCTGTCGAGAACGAGCCCCGTGCGCGCGCGCAGCCGGGACACATCGAGACACTTGGCGCCGATAAGACCGGCCTCCTCGCAGATGGTGAAGACGACATCGATCGGCCCGCGGGGAATGTTGTTTTCATGGAGCGCGCGAAGCACTTCGCAAATGATGGCGACTCCACTCTTGTCGTCGCCTCCGAGTACGGTGCGCCCGTCGCTCCTTAAGATCGTGCCGCCGAGCACCGGAACGACGCCTTCGCCCGGCGCAACGGTGTCCATGTGAGCGGATAGCAGGAAAGGACGCGCGGCCGGCAGTGTTCCTGGAAAACGGGCGATGACATTGCCGGTGTTGCCGCCGACCTTTTGTCCGGCATCGTCGATCGAGACTTCCGCGCCGAGCTCCTCCATGTCTTGTGTGAGGCGCAGCGCAACGTCGCGCTCCCGGCGCGAGAGGCTGTCGATCCGAATCAGCTCGATCAGCAGGTTTTTCAGCCGCTCCTGGTTGATCACGTCCGCTCCGCCGCCGCGTTAGCTTTTACTTTGCCCTTTTTGGCCGAGGCGCGAATGTATTTGACGGAGACGGGAGAGAGGTCCCGCGGCCCGATCATGACCTCGATGATCGAAAACGACGGCGCCTTCTTCGCCTCGTCGAGTGCCCGCCGCAACTGTGCCACAGTCTCGACCCGAAAGCCACGACCGCCCCAGAGTTTTGCCAGATCGGCATAGCGCCAGGTCGGCAGGGCGAGGAGGTCCTGGCGCTGGGCGACCGGGCGGAAGATTCCCCAGCCGCCGTTGTTCAGCAGCACGACGATGGGGTTGAGCTTGTAGCGCAGAGCATGGGCGATCTCGACGCCGGTCATCTGAAAGCCGCCGTCGCCGGTTAGGATCAGCGGCCTTAGGCCGGTGCCGATCTGCGCTCCGAGCGCCCCCGGAATTGCGAAGCCCATCGAGGCGTAGAACCCTTGCGCCAAATACAGGCCGTCGTCGCCGACTTTGAGATCGAGGCCGCCGAAGAGCGAATCGCCGGACTCCGCCACCGCCATGAATTTCTTGTTCCGCGCAAGAAAACGATTGATCTCTACCAGGACGTCGCCCACGCGGACCGCGCGGTTAACCTCCGATCTGCCCGGCGGCAAATTATCGCTGTATTCCACCTTTTCATGGTGCATCTTTAAGTCGGTGCGCAGCAAGCCGTGAACGAAATCGCGCAGCGTCACGTCGGTGTACGTGTGAAAGCTGACATTGACGTGGTGCTCGACGGCCCAGATCGAGCGGTGGCGCAGCGCCTCGGCCGGCTGGCTGCCGCCGAGCTCGATGTCGGTCAAGAACATGCCGAGTCCGATGATAAGATCGGCCTCTTCAACGCGGGAGCGGATCGGGCGCGGGCTTATCGCGCCGATGTAGACGCCCATGTAAAGGGGATGGTTCATCGGAAAGGCGCCCTTGGCGAGTACAGACGTGCAGCAGGGCACGCCCATTTTTTCCACCAGCCTGACGATATCCTTGGCGAGCTTATAGCGAAACGCTTCTATGCCGATCAGGACCACGGGCCGGCGCGCGGCGGCGAGGCGCTCGGCCGTGTCGCGAACCGCCTCGTCGAGCTTGTGACGATCGGAGGTTGCGTGGGGAAGCTCGCCGTCCCAATCGATGATCTGTTTCGGAACCGGAATCTCGCGCTCGACCATATCGCGGTGGATCTCGATATAGCCGGGCTGCTGGTTGAGCCACATCGATCGAATGACGCCGTCGATGTCCGCCGCGGCGCGCAGCGGATCGTCGATGGTTTTGGCCGCGCAGGTCACCTCTTTGTAGATATTGAGCTGCGACTCGATCGCTCTCGCCTGGTGATGGATCAAAACGCCGAGCTTTCGCTCTTCCTCGCCGGGGCCGCCGCTGATGACGAGAATCGGGACGCGCTCGGCGAACGACCCGGCGACGGGATTGACCATATTGTGGCCGCCGGCCCCGTAGGTAACGCAGATCGCGCCGATGCGCCCGGTGCTGCGTGCATAGCCGTCGGCGGCAAACCCTACGCCGGGCTCATGGGAGAACGTTATGATCTTCAGTCCTCGCGGCCGGCCGAATTTAAAAAAGAGGTTAATGACGAGATCGCCGGGAATTCCGAATAGGTGGGTGACCCCGATCTTTCTCAGGTAGGCGACGAGATAGTCGCCGAGTTTCATTTTCGCTTCCATGTTTACGAAGAGGCGCGGCTCAGGGGCGCCGGCGAGCCGCGGTGTCGTACCTGTTCATATGCCGTTGTATGAAAAAATGGTGGCGGTGGACGGACTCGAACCGTCGACTCCGCGGATATGAGCCGCGTGCTCTGACCAACTGAGCTACACCGCCGCTGGATTTTAGAAAGGCTGAACGCCCTGAGGTGCAGCCGAGGGCGAACAACGTCTTATTATTAGCTGAAACAGGCCAAGTCAAGGAAGATCAGGCCGGGCTTTCGCCCAATGATGTTTCACTGACCTCTCAACGACATCCTTTTTCCCACGCGTGACTTGAAAAAGGGTTCTTTCCTTCAGCTCGAGACAGCTCAACCGATTGCCGTAAACTAGCCCCGTGTCGAGGCCGATTTTATAGGGCAGATGGAAAAGCACCTTTTCCTGCGGCGTATGCCCGAAGAGAATCGTGTAAGGCAGGTCATGCCGGTTCAAAATGAACTCATCGCGGATCCAGAGCAGTTCCTCTTCGTCCTGATCTTCGAGTGTCTTCTGTGGATTGATGCCCGCGTGAACACACAAGTAATTGTCGGTGATGTAGTACGGCCTCAGCTCTTTCAAGAACTTTATGTGCTCCGGCGGTATGACAAGCAGGATGTCGGACGACCCCTGGTTGTGTGGCGCCGCGCCGTAGCTCGCGAGCGTGGACCCGCCGCCGTTATAAAGGAACATGTCGCCGTATTTTCCAGGGAAACCCATATAGGAAAGGAACATGTCCTCATGATTGCCCTTGAGGAAGATCATTTCTTCGCTGCGGGTTCGCTGCCTGTGAACAAGATAGGAGATGACCGACTTGGAGTCGGGTCCCCGGTCGACATAATCACCTAAAAAGACCAGGCGGTCGACCGGCTCAAGCGGCAGGCCTTCGAGAAGAAGGGCCAGTTCGTCGAGACAGCCATGAATATCGCCGATGACGTAGGTGCGCACGACTAACCTATGGTAAAGTACGCTTTGTTCCACTGCAAGTTTTTTCCCTCGGCTTATCGGCGGGGCGTTGGATTATGCCTAAATTCTGAATTGACGTTTGGCGTATTCGGGAGTATCTTGACGTTACCCCGATGAAGGTCCGCGACGTCTATTCGAGCTACCTCATGGTAGCCGGGTTCACCCTTCTACTTCTGGGAATCGGCAATTGGGTGGCCGGCGCTGTTGAAATCTCCCGATATCAAGGGCTGTTACGGAGAACCGCGCCCACTGGCCTCGAGGAGAGCTATCGCAGCTTTCAGGAACTCGACCAACAGAAGAACGAAGAAGTCCTGCGTCGCATCAACGAGGACCGCGAGCGGTACAACGCGGCGAGGATGAAGATGGACTTTTACTACGTCGTGCTGAGCGGGGGAAGGCTTTTTTTTCTCGTCGGCGCGGTGTTAACGTTTTTCGCGCTGATTCGACTGATCCGCCACGATTCGCTGGTCAAGATCAAACGCCTCGGCACGCAACGGTTGAATTAGAGACGGTATTATTTGGAAGGCTTGGATTTCTGATACTTCCGGTAGTCGTAGCCGGTCGCCATCGCGAGCAGAATATCTTCCATACCGCCCGTTTTTTCCCTTCTCAGAATTAACAAGCGGTCGAAAAACTCCTTGAAATCCTTGAACACGCGCTGATTCTCGTCGCATTTTCTGAGATAGAAATCTTTAATCCGCGTAATCGTGAATCGTAGCGCCGAGAAGCGGAGTTCGTTCGGGAACGAATCCCACTCGGGCAGGGATAGAGGGCGGAGGCTCTCGTAGCCCGTAATTAAAGGCTCAAAACGCTCGATCTGGTAACGGCCGTCGTGGTAGCAGAAGGCGTTCACGGCGGTGGCGAGATCATAGATCAGCTTCCCGCGGCAAGCCGCCTCGAAATCGACGATCCCGACCAGCCGGGAGCCTTTGAATTTTACGTTATCCGGGAACAGATCGCCGTGAATGATTCCCTTCGGCAAATTGTTATCGAGATAGTTTTCGAGATAAGCGACCTCATCATCGAGAACTCTCACGATATGTTTTAAGTGCAGTGGCAGCTGACGTCGGACTTCTCGATAAATCGAAAGAATCTTCGTAAAGCCGAATCGGTTATCGATGCCCTTTTTATAGCCTCGGCCGATCAAGTGGAGGTCGGCAAGCGCATGGCCAACGACTTCGAGGTGGGCGGAAGCAAGCTTTTCGACCGGCAACTCGACGCCGTCGATAAATTTGCTCACCGAAACGTGCTTGCCGTGCAGCTCATGATAGTATCGGCCCTTCTTGCTTCGAAGAGGTTGCGGACACGGGCAACCCAGTTTTCTCAGATATAACAGAAGCTCGAGCTCCTGTTTGATCTCCAATTCACTCTTGACTTCGTCTACTTTGAGGAAAAAGCGGCCGCGCTTGGTTTCGAGCAAGTAATGCGTGTTGACCGAGCCGTTTCGAATCCCGGCGTAAGTGACAAGATCGCCGAGACCAAATTCGTCGGCTATTCTAGCGCAATCCCTTTTGTTTAAGATCGTGTAGATGGCCATTTAAATCGCGGTTGATTCGAAGCTCGCCTATTAGATGGTTTGTTATTTCAGAACTGCGTTTAATATATTTTAAAACCAGCGGATTGTCAACTTTTTAATAAGCGCATGTTTACAACATTGGTGTTTGGCTGTAAAAATGCCTGCATTTTCAAACTTCTTTGTGCTGCCTAATATTGATGCAAAGGCCTCGTAACAAAAACCCTACAGATAGCCGAATCATTCCTTGCGCCAACCCTTTGGAGTCGGGTCGGCGGAAGATTGTCCGCGCATTGGCGATACAAAAGCGGGATTTTTTACAGATTTTTCCCTTGACAACGGTGCCGCGATTTTTCTAATGTCGCACCCCAAGGCAATAATTGAAGTGAAGCATTTATAGTCTTCAGGCGTGTGATTTTGCACGCCTGGTGAGGGAACTTGTATTAAGGCAGCTCCACATAATATGGACTGCCAGGAGGAAGCGGCAATGGCTACGGGGAAGGTGAAGTGGTTCAATAACTCCAAAGGTTATGGCTTCATCGAAAAAGAAGGCGGGGGCGATGTTTTCGTGCACTATAGCGCGATACAGGGTGACGGCTTCAAGACTCTCAACGAGGGCCAAAACGTCGAGTTTGAAATAGCGCAGGGAGAGAAGGGGCCTCAGGCGATCAACGTCATCAAAGTGTAAGTCGAATCGGCCGCGGCGGGAAATCAGCGCAGAAATCGTTCGATTTTTCGCTTTAGGACAGCGTAGTCCATTATCGGTTTCGCAATATAATCACTGCAGCCGGCGCTCAACGCTTTTTCTTCGTCGCGCTCCATCGCCTGAGCGGTGAGAGCGATGACAGGAAGATCTTTTCCCCAGGCCGTCTGGCGCAGCGCCTTGGTGGCTTCCCAGCCGTCCATCACCGGCATTTTCAAATCCATGATTACGAGATCGGGGCGAGATTTCGTCGCCATCTCCAGCGCCTCGCGTCCGTTCGACGCCAGCATGACTTGGTAATCGCCCATACTTTGAAGGCGGTAAAGGAGAATCTCGCGGGTGTCTTCGTTGTCTTCAACCACGAGAATCTTTTTTCCCTCCATGCGCTGGGTTCTCCTGCCTTCCGGCCAGAGTAAATGTGGTGCCCTGGCTTGTCAAGTCAATAATACAGACCCTTATTTTCGTCGAAAAAACTTTTGATTTCTCCGTAGTACGGGTTTATCATACTGAACAGTGGAGGCTAAACATTTGAACGGCGTGAAGGCTGGCGACGACCGCATGCTTTCGGAATCGGTGGTCGTCACGCGTTTAGATAGTGCCATCAACTGGGCGCGAAAGTACTCTCTTTTTCCGTACCCGTTTGCGACGGCATGTTGCGCGATGGAGTACATGTCCTTATCGATGTCCCCTTACGACATCGACCGTTTCGGGGCCTTGCTGCCGCGCTTCAGCCCACGTCAGGCTGACCTTCTCATGGTCATCGGTACGGTGAATCAAAAGCTCGCGCCGGTATTGAAGCGTGTCTACGAACAAATGTCGGATCCGAAGTGGGTCATGGCTTTTGGAGCATGTGCCGCGAGCGGCGGGTTCTACGATAACTATGCTACCGTTCAAGGGATTGACCGTATTATCCCCGTTGACGTCTATGTTCCAGGCTGCCCGCCGCGTCCGGAGACGGTACTGGACGCGCTTATGGAACTGCAAGGGCGGATCGCCCTGCAAAAGAATTCTTTAAAAGCCCCTCAGTATAGTTGACTTTAGCGATTGGAATTAGTAGTAATAGTACCGAGTGCTAAATCAGGGGATGAAATTTTTTGCCCAAATAACCGATAACAGTAATCGGAAATATTAAAATTATTCTGGGGCACAAATGAGCACAAATTGGAAAACTATGCTCGGCGATCGTATTCCCGAGGACCTCGGGCGCGAAATCGACATCTTCGAAACCCAAATCGAGCTCAGAAAACAGGGGAAGATCGACGAGCGAGTTTTCGCCGAGACGCGTCTTCGCCGCGGTATTTACGGCCAGCGCTACGATAACGGCCAGCGGCACGACGGCCAGAAAATTCAAAAGCTGAAGATCGCGTCGACAGGGCTCACCAAAGGCCCGGACACCGTTTGGGACGCGCCGGGCATGATGCGCATCAAAGTGCCGTTCGGCGGACTCAACGCCGAGCAGATGGAAACGCTGGCGGATCTGTCGGAAGAATACTCCGACGGCATATCGCACGTCACGACGCGCCAAGACATCCAATATCATTTCGTCCATATCGAAGACACGCCGGCGCTGATGCGGCGCCTTGCCGCGGTCGGGATCACGACCCGCGAAGCGTGCGGTAACGTCGTGCGCAACGTCACGGCCTGCCCGCTGGCGGGCATCTGCCGCGACGAGACGTTCGACGTGACGCGATATGCCAAGGCGACTTCGAAATTCTTGCTCGGGCATCCCGACACGCAGGACTTCGGACGCAAGTTCAAAGTCGCGTTTTCCGGCTGCGTGCAGCACCCGTGCGGCTTAACCAGCATGCACGACATGGGCGCGATCGCGCGCACCCGTTCGGAGAACGGCGATGAGCGGCGTGGCTTCGAGCTCTATGTCGGCGGCGGTCTCGGTGCTGTTCCATACAAGGCGCAGTTGTTCGACGAATTTCTTCCCGAAGAGGAATTGCTGCCGACGGCGCAGGCGATCGCGCGCGTTTTTGCCCGTCTGGGCGAGAAGCGCAACCGCGCGCGGGCGCGGATCAAATTTCTCATCGCCAATCTTGGAATCGAGAAATTCCGCCAGCTCGTGGATGAAGAGCGGCGCAAGCTGTCGCCGGATCCTCGTTGGACGGCCTATTTGCCGGACACGCGCGGACCGGGCGAGACACCTCTTAACGCGGGAACCTCGTTAAACGGGGCCGAGAGGCCCGAAGGCTTCGATGCCTGGTATGCGACGAACGTTTATCAGCAGCGGCAGCCGGGCTACGTCGTGGCCACGATCACGCTGCCGCTCGGCGACATCACGGCGGATCAGCTGCGCGCCCTCGCCGATATCGCGCGGCGTTTCGTCAACGAGACCGTCCGCACGACGGTTGATCAAAATATTCTGCTTCGATGGGTGAGCGAGACCGATCTCCCGGAGCTTTACGGCGCGCTCAAAAACGTCGGGCTCGCCGACCCCAACGCCGGCACCATCGTGGATGTGACCTCGTGCCCGGGAACCGATACATGCAAGCTCGGAATCGCCTCCTCGCGCGGGCTCGCGAAAGAGCTGCGTCAGCGATTGAGCGAGAAAAGCTTCGAGCTTGACGAGGCGGTGAAAGATCTTCGCATCAAAGTGAGCGGTTGCTTCAACTCCTGCGGCCAGCACCACATCGCCGATATCGGCTTTTACGGTATCAGCCGGAACATCGGCGGCTACACGGTGCCGCATTTTCAGGTAATGCTCGGCGGGAAATTCCGCGACAACGCCGGTGCCTACGGTCTCGCGATAGGCGCGGTGCCGTCCAAGCGCATCCCCGATGTCGTCAACCGTGTTACCGACCGATACGTCGCGGAGCGGCGGAAGGGCGAGAGCTTCCAGGACTTCATCGGCCGCATCGGCAAGAAAGAGACGAAGTCGATGCTGGAGGACTTGATGAAAGTCCCGCCGCACGAAGAAGCACCGTCTTATTACAGCGACTGGGGCGATCCACGCGAGTTCACGTTGACCGGAATGGGCGTCGGCGAGTGCGCCGGCGAAGTCGTCTCCGCGGCGCAGTTTACGCTCGCCGCAAGCGAGCGCGAGATATTCGAGGCGCAGATCCGCTTCGACTCGGGCGATCTGAAACAGGCGGCGGCCATGGCGTACGGCGCGATGCTCCGCGCGGCCGAGGCGCTCGTCAGGACGCAAAACTACGACGCGCCGTCCGACGACGAAGGCGTGGTCCAAGAATTCCGCCGGCTCTTCTGCGACACGCAGGTCTTCTACGACAAATACGCCGGCAGCACCTTCGCGGATTATTTCTTTAAAGCGCGCGATGCGATGCAGCATCCCGGCGCGATCGAAAAAGGGGTCGTGCTGCAGCGCCTGCAGGAAGCGCAGCTTTTCATCGATGCGGCGCACAGCTGCTACAACAAACTTGCCGGCGGCGCGACGGTCGCTCCGGCCCCGGCGGCTTCCGAGGCGAGAAGCGCATAGCCATGGATTTGCAGCGAATCAACGTGAAATTTTTTGCTGCCGAAGGCTGTTCGGTGCCGCTTGACGCCTTCGTGGGCGTTTTCAACTCGTGGATCCAGGGCTCCGACGGCGAATACTACGATCTCGCCGACTACGGCCACGTTCCGGCTGGGCCGGGAGTCGTCCTCGTAGCGGACGAGGCGAACATCAGCATCGACAACAACGGCGACCGCCTGGGATTGCTGTATAGCCGGAAGCGGACTCTCGACGGAACGAACCGCAAAAAGCTGACGGATTCCGTCGCGACAGCCCTCGGTTACTGTCGCCGGCTCCAGGAAGAGCCGGCGCTCGAAGGCGGCGTGCTCTTTCGAGGGGACGAGGCGCTCATTATCGTCAACGATCGCCTCCGTGCGCCGAATAATGATGAAACTTTTTCGGTTTTGAAACCTGAGATCGAGGCGCTCGCGAAGCGTCTCTACGGCGGCGCTACGTTCGTTCTCGAGCGCGATTTGGATCAGCGAAAACGCTTCGCCGTCCGCATAAAAGCGGCCGCGCATTTTTCGATCGAGACTCTGATGGAAAGCTTACGGAAGAACGTCAACTGAGGAGGAAGAGATGTCGGTATCGGAAAAGAAAGTCAACGGCAACGGGAACGGGCAGCAGGATCTCGAGACCCTCGACGCGCAGGGCATATTGAAATGGGCCTTCGAGCATTATCATCCTAAACTCGCGCTTGCGTGCTCGTTCCAGGCGGAGGAGTCCGTCCTCATCGATCTCATGTATCGGCAGAGGGGCTCCGATTTCCGCGTCTTTACGCTCGATACCGGCCGCCTCAATCAAGAAACCTACGACTGCATGGACGCGATGCGCGAGCGCTACGGCATCGACATCGAGGTCTTTTTCCCCGACGCGAGCCGCGTGGAAAAAATGGTCCGTGAGAACGGCCTTAATCTCTTCTACCGCTCTGTCGAAGCCCGCAAGCTCTGCTGCGATATCCGCAAGGTCGAGCCGCTGAACCGGGCGCTGAACAGTCTGGATGCGTGGATGACGGGACTGCGCCGCGAACAGGCGCCGACGCGCACTGATTTGCGTAAAGTCGAGGTCGACCACAGCCACGGCGATATGGCGAAAATCAACCCCCTGATCGACTGGACCTATCAGCAGATCTGGGACTACATCCGGGAGAACAATCTCCCGTACAATAAGCTTCACGATCAAGGCTATCCGAGCATCGGCTGCGCGCCGTGCACGCGGGCCATCAAGCCGGGCGAGGACATCCGCGCCGGCCGGTGGTGGTGGGAGAATCCGGAGACCAAGGAGTGCGGCCTCCATGTTCATCGCGATGCGGCCGCGGAAAGCAAATCTTAGGGGAGAACTCCGATGTCTGCGTTGGAAATCTGGATTGCGACGGCGCTCGGACTCTCTGTAGCGGCATTCGCCGGCGCTTATTTGTGGTCTTTGCGCCGCGCGGGCCGGCGGAGCGATGAGACGCTCTCGTCCGAAGCTCCGCGGAACGATCGCTGGGTGGTCTTGGAAATCGAGCGCAAACAAAGTGCCGAAGACGGACTTTTGTGGGAAGTGCACGACAATTGGGAGCCTTCCCAACATAGAGAAGTTACCCCATGAACTTCGTTGCGGCCGCTGACTCTCGACTCTTCTCTTTCGCGAAGCGATTCTATTCGCAGCGCTGTCGACCCTCGTCCCTTCGTTAATCGCTTTCCCGCTTCTCTCATCCAGAGTATAAAGCGGGGAGGATCGCGCTCCGCAGCTGCGGGGGCTCCCCACAGCGCATGATATTTTGGAGAATAGAAATGCTTCGTGCGAAAACCGCCCTTCCGTTTTTCTTTTTCGTTTTTGCGCTGCAATTCACGCCTGACGACATCGCTCGCGCCGATACGCAGCTTCTCAACGTCTCTTACGATCCCACACGCGAGCTGTATCAGGATTTCAACGCAGCATTCGCCCGCTATTGGAAAAGCAAGACGGGCGAGGCGGTTACCGTCCGCCAGTCCCACGGCGGCTCCAGCAGCCAGGCACGGGCCGTTCTCGAGGGCTTGGAAGCCGACGTGGTTACGCTGGCGCTTGCCTACGATATCGACATCCTCGCCGAGAAAGGCAATCTAGTGCCGAAGAGCTGGCAAAGCCGTCTGCCGCACAACAGCTCGCCTTATACGTCAACGGTCGTCTTCCTTGTGAGGAAAGGCAATCCGAAAGGCATTAAAGACTGGGACGATCTCGTCAAATCCGGCGTTGCCGTGATTACGCCGAATCCGAAGACTTCTGGCGGCGCACGGTGGAATTATCTCGCCGCTTGGGGTTATGCTTGGCTGAAAGCGAAGCGCGACGACAATCAGGCGAGAGACTTCATCACGCGCCTTTACAAAAACGTGCCCGTGCTCGATTCGGGCGCGCGCGGGGCGACGACGACGTTCGTCGAGCGCGGCATCGGCGACGTCTTGGTGAACTGGGAGAACGAAATCCTGCTCGGCGGCAAGGATCTCGGTAAGGATCGCTTTGAGATTGTCGTGCCGCCGAGGAGCATTCTCACCGAGCCGACCGTCAGCGTCATCGATAAAGTCGTCGACAAGCGGCGCACGCGCGTGGCGGCGGAAGAATATCTACGATATCTTTACAGCGCCGAGGGCCAGGAGATCGCCGCGAAACATTACTATCGTCCGGTGGACGCGAAAGCCGCGGGTAAATATTCCGCCCAGTTCCCGAAGATGCAGCTATTCAAGCTGGCGGAGATCGCTGGGGACTGGCAAAAGGCGAATAAGACGCATTTCGCCGACGGCGCGCTGTTCGATAAGATCTATCAGCCGGGCCGCTGAAATCATCGCCAGATGCCACTGATCGTCAAACGCCGCAGCATCCTCCCGGGTTTCGGTCCCGCGCTCGGCTTTACACTGTTATATCTGAGCCTCATTGTGCTCATTCCGCTCTCCGCCGCGTTCTTTAAAACCGCCGCGTTGGGGTGGGAGGGCTTCTGGCGCACGGCGACCGAGCCGCGCGTCATGGCGTCGTACCGCCTGACGTTCGGAGCGGCTTTCGCGGGCGCGACGATCAACGCCGTCTTCGGTTTTCTCGTGGCCTGGGTGCTCGTGCGCTATACGTTTCCGGGCAAGCGCCTGGTCGACGCTTTGGTCGATCTGCCGTTCGCGCTGCCGACCGCGGTTGCGGGCATCGCGCTCACTACGGTCTATTCGAGCCGCGGCTGGTTCGGCGCCCCGCTGGAAGCGATCGGCATCAAGGCGGCTTATTCGCCGCTCGGGGTTGTGATCGCCCTAACGTTCATCGGTCTGCCGTTCGTTGTGCGCACCGTGCAGCCGGTGTTGGAAGACCTCGAAAGCGAGGTCGAGGAGGCCGCCGCGAGTTTGGGGGCGAGCCGACCCCAGACTTTCGCGAGGGTGATTTTCCCCGTGGTTCTGCCGGCGCTGTTCACCGGCTTTGCCCTGGCGTTCGCCCGCGCCATAGGAGAATACGGGTCGGTAATCTTTATCTCGGGCAACATGCCGATGCGCACCGAGATCACGCCGCTTTTGATCGTGACCAAGCTCGAGCAGTACGATTACGCAGGCGCGACCGCCATCGCGGTTGTGATGCTCGTCGTGTCG
This sequence comes from Binatia bacterium, assembly GCA_036522615.1. Lineage (GTDB taxonomy): Bacteria > Desulfobacterota > Binatia > UBA9968 > UBA9968 > JAJPJQ01. The sequence goes on from DATDFN010000179.1 coordinate 19,316, forward strand.
TTCGTGCTGCTGCTCGTCATCAACGCGCTGCAGTGGTGGAGCGGCAAAAATTACGTGGTGCGGTGAAGCGATGCTGAGTGAAGCCGCCATCAGCCCCAGCCGGGTCGTTACGGCGCGCGCGACGAGCGAGCCGGCGCTGGTGCGCGCGCTCCTTATCGGCGCGGCGCTCGTCTTCCTCGGGTTATTTCTTTTCGTGCCGCTGGCGGTCGTCTTCGCTCAGGCTTTCGACAAAGGGATCGCCGCTTACTTCGATTCGTTTCGGGAGCCGGCGGCGGTCGCGGCGATCCGCTTGACGCTCCTCACCGCCGCCTTCGCGGTGCCGTTCAACCTCGTCTTCGGCATCGCCGCGGCGTGGGTGATCGGGAAGTTCGAGTTCATCGGCAAGAGCTTTTTAATGACGCTTATCGATCTGCCGTTCTCGGTCTCGCCGGTGGTCTCCGGGCTGATTTACGTTCTCGTCTTCGGAATGCAGGGCTGGCTCGGCCCCTGGCTCGCCGATCACGACATCAAGATTATTTTCGCAGTCCCTGGTATTATCCTGACTACGATGTTCGTCACGTTCCCCTTCGTAGCGCGTGAGCTGATTCCACTTATGCAGGCGCAGGGGAGCGAGGAAGAAGAGGCGGCCGTGACTCTGGGCGCCGGCGGCTGGCAGACGTTCTTTCGCGTGACGCTTCCCAACGTGAAATGGGGGCTTCTCTACGGCGTGATTCTTTGCAACGCGCGCGCCATGGGCGAGTTCGGCGCGGTCTCGGTCGTTTCCGGCCACATTCGCGGTCTTACCAATACGCTGCCGCTGCACGTCGAGATCCTTTACAACGAGTACCAATACGTCGCCGCGTTCGCGGCGGCATCCCTGCTGGCGCTGCTGGCGCTGGTAACGCTCGCGGTCAAAAGCGTGATCGAATGGAAAGCATCGCGGGAGACGCCGGTCAGAGTGACCGGCGGCCGGGAAGGCGACGCATGAGCATCGAAGTTCGCAACGTCACGAAGAGCTTCGGTAACTTCAAGGCGCTCGACGACGTCAGTCTCGAGGTGCCGACAGGAGAGCTCGTGGCACTGCTCGGCCCGTCGGGTTCGGGAAAGACTACCCTGCTACGCGTGATCGCCGGGCTCGAATTCCCCGAGCGCGGCGAGATTTTCTTCCAGGGCGAGAACGCTACCGACCGGAGCGCGCGCGAGCGCCGCGTCGGCTTCGTCTTCCAGCACTACGCGCTGTTCCGCCATATGACGGTTTTTGAAAACGTGGCGTTCGGACTGCGCGTTCGGCCGCGTCAACACCGGCCCGACGAGCGGACGATACGACAGAAAGTCGGCGAGCTGTTAAAACTCGTTCAGCTCGACTTTCTCGCCGACCATCTGCCTTCGCAGCTCTCAGGCGGGCAGCGCCAGCGCATCGCGCTCGCGCGCGCGCTCGCGGTCGAGCCGCAGATTCTGCTTTTAGACGAGCCGTTCGGCGCGCTCGACGCGCGCGTGAGGCAGGAGCTCAGACGCTGGCTCAGGCGGCTCCACGACGAGATCCACGTGACCAGCGTCTTCGTGACCCACGACCAGGAAGAGGCGCTGGAAGTCGCCGACCGCGTCGTCGTCATGAACGAGGGGCGCATCGAGCAATTCGGCACGCCGGACCAGGTCTACAATCATCCGGCGACGCCCTTCGTCTATCATTTTCTCGGGAATGTGAACCTCTTTCACAGCCGTGTGCACGCCGGGCGCGTGCACATTGGCGAGATCGAGATCGAAGCCCCGGAGCATCTCGGGACGCACGACGCCCCCGCGCTGGCCTACGTGCGGCCTCACGATATCGAGCTCGACCGTGTGCGCGACGGCGCGATGATCGAGGCTGTCGTGCGCGACGTCCGCGCCGTCGGATCGCTGGTCCGCCTCGAGCTCGACCGCGTCGACGGGGACGAAATCATCGAAGCGGAGCTCACACGCGAGCGCTACATTGAGCTCGATCTCCGCGCGGGTGAACATGTCTTCGTCAAACCGCGCAACCTTCGTGTTTTCCTGAAGGAGGCATGAAAAACTGTTTCTGGACTTGGCCTTCAGAATGACTTACCCTAGAAAACGGCGATGTCTTATTATCCCGTCTTTTTGAACCTTTCCGGTCAGCGCTGCCTCGTCGTCGGAGGCGGAGCGGTGGCCGAGCGCAAAGTGGAAGGTCTCCTCGAAGCCGAGGCGAGCGTGACCGTCGTCAGTCCGACACTGACCGACGCGCTTGAGCGGCGGGTGAAGGAGAAGAAAATCCGCCACTACATCAGGGAATATCGGAAGGGCGATCTCACGGGCTACCGCCTGGGATTTGTCGCTACCGACGATCCTCAGATCAATCGTGCGGTCTACGAAGAAGCGCAGGAAGCCGGCGTCCTCTTGAACAGCGCCGACGATCCGGCGCACTGCGATTTCATTCTTCCGTCCGTGCTCCGGCGCGGAGAGCTACAGATCGCCGTGGCGACAGGAGGCTCGAGCCCGGCGTTGTCGCGCGTAATCCGCGAAGAATTGGAAGCTTATTTCTCGCAGGATTACACGCTGCTTTCCGATATCGTCGCCGACGTACGCCGGGAACTGAAGGAAAAGGGCATCGCGTCCGATGCCGAATCTTGGCGGCGCGCTCTCAACAGCGACGTCCGGAGGCTCGTGCGCGAAGGCGACGTCGAGGCGGCCAAGCGCCTCCTCCGCGAAGAGGTGGCCCGATAACATGAGCCAAGGCACGGTATATCTCGTCGGTGCCGGCCCCGGCGATCCGGGACTGCTCACCGTTCGCGGTCTCGACTTGCTTAGGTCGGCCGAAGTGATCGTCTACGATCGCTTGGTGAACAAGGCGCTGCTCGAAGAAGCGCCGGCTAAAGCGCTGCGCATCTTCGCCGGCAAGGCGCCGGGTTATCACAGCCTGCCGCAGGAGGAGATCAACGCGATTCTGATCGAGCATGCGCGCGCCGGCCGGAACGTGGTGCGCCTTAAGGGCGGCGACCCATTCGTTTTCGGCCGCGGCGGCGAAGAGGCGGAGGCGCTGGCGAGAGCCGGAATCGGCTTCGAGGTCGTACCCGGCGTGAGCTCGGCGATCGCGGTTCCGGCGTATGCCGGTATTCCCCTGACACATCGAAAAATCTCGTCCTCCTTTGCCGTGATTACCGGACATGAAGCGTGCAAAGAAGGCGCGAAGATCGACTGGTCGCGGCTCGCGTCGGGCATCGATACGTTAGTAGTTCTCATGGGTCTCAAGCATATTCCTCGCATCGCCGCCGAGCTGATCGCGCACGGGCGTGATCGACAAACGCCGGTGGCGATCATCAGCTCCGGCACAACGGAAAAGCAGCGCGTTGTTACAGGGAATCTGGGCGACATTGCCGAAAAGTCCGCCGCGGTCGAGCCGCCCGCCGTGATCGTTATCGGCGACGTCGTCAGCCTCGGAAGTGAACTCGCATGGCTTTCGAGCGTTGACGCCTCCGCCGATACCCAAGGGCCAGCACCGGATGGGAAACAGCCTGCAAACCGGCCTTAAAGGCCTGAGAGTCGTTTCCTTCGAGAGCCGCCGCCGGCGCGAGATGGCCGAGCTCATCCAGCGCTACGGCGGCGAAGCGATCGTCGCGCCTTCGATGCGCGAGCTGCCGCTCGATCAAAACACCGCCGCGCTCGATTTCATGCGCGACCTCAAGACGGGAAAGATCGACATCGTCATCTTTCTCACCGGCGTCGGCGCGCGCACGCTGATCGAGGCGGTATCCACTGCTTATCCGCGCGAGGAGTTTACGAAAGCGCTAAAAGCGGCCAAGCTCGTGGCGCGCGGTCCGAAGCCGGTTGCTGCGTTGAAAGAAATCGGTCTTGCAGTGAACGTTGCGGTTCCCGAGCCCAACACGTGGCGCGAGATTCTGGCAGAGCTAAAAAAAGCGGGCGATATGCGCGGCCGTCGGGTCGCGGTTCAAGAGTACGGGGTGACTCGGCCGGAGTTGATCGACGGCCTTCGGTCGCTCGGCGCGGAGGTCGTGACGGTTCCGGTCTATCGTTGGGTGCTGCCGGAGGATACCGGACCGCTGAAATCCGCCGCGCGTGAAATCGCCGATGTGCGGGCGGATGTCGCGGTGTTTACCAACGCGAAGCAGATCGATCATTTATTCGAAGTCGCTGCCGCGGACGGACTCGGCGACAACCTGCGTCGGGGTTTCGAGTCGATCGTCGTTGCCTCGATCGGTCCGGTATGCACCGAGGCGCTCGCGCGGCACGGCCTCCGCGCCGATCTCGAGCCGGAGCATCCGAAAATGGGCCATTTGATCGCGGCCGTGGCAGGCCGCGCGCGCGATTTGCTGCAGACCAAACGCAAAAAATAATTATTCGGGTTGAATCTTGTCGGAAGAAAATCAACAAACCAAGCCGCCGCAGGATCTATACCATCACGGCGTCATCTCCAAGCTTTTTCCCAGCAACAACATGGGCGTTGTGCGCACGGAGAGCGGCCGCGAGGTCCAGTTCGCTTACGATCTCGTCATCGTGACGGGCGCGATCAATAATCCGATCGACCTCAAAGAAGGGATGACGGTCGGCTACGACCTCGGGTGGACTTCCAAAGGACTGCGGATCACGAAGATCAAAGTCTGAAATCTTCGCTTAAAAGGGCAGGGACGTCAAAGCGAGAATCTGCCGTCCCAGAATCTCTCCGACGAAAACTGCTAGCATCGCGATGTAGAACAGGCCCGTGGCGGCCATGGTGTGGGGAATTTTCAACGTCCGCCAGATCATGAACGAGAGCACGAGCGAGCCGACCTGCGTCGTCAGCACACGCGCGGCGAGCAGGACGTGATGGTTCTGCCACACTTCCGTCAATCGGTTGACGGTTTCCGGAGTGCCAAAAAAATAAAGCAGCGGCGGCAGCACCAGAAAGAACATGGTCTGCGCCACTAGCGCGAAGAAGAAGAATTTGAAAATCCTGACGAACGGTTCGATCGTTTGCCCGGTATCGATGAGATACCAGTGGCCGATCAGCATCCCGACGGTAACGCCGCCCAGAAGCAGCGCCGAGAAAACGAAGCTGGCGGGGTAGGCCAGCGTCTCGACCGATGGAAACGGCGCGTGATGAAACTCGCGGGCGCCCGCAGCCAAAGCGGCGAGGCCGGTGAAAAGGGAAAATGTAAAGAGACGCGCGCGCAAGGCGACGCGCTCGCTCCAAAGCGAGTACAGATACATCCCGAAGCAGACGATGAACGCCGCGTAGAGAAGAACTTCCACCGTCGCTCCCACCCCTGCGGCGGCGGCTTTACGGTAGAGATCGGCTTTGCCCAAAAGTCCCAGCAGCCCGAGGACAAACAGCACGCCTCCCGTCGATTTGTAAAATCCGCGCGAGAGCTCGTGGAAAGGCGTAGCGGCGAGCGCAAACAGGCCGCCGACCGCGACTTCCAAAAACAGCAACAGAAAACTCGCGGGAAACGCTTCCATTTACGAATGCTTCACCGGCGCGTCGCCCGTGAGGAGGCAGACGGCGCCGTTTAAAAATTTCTGCACGCGGACGTCGGCGAAGCCGGCGTCCGTGATCATCTGCGCGACAGCCTCGGGAGTGTGAAAGCCGCGCACCGAGCGGGAAAGGTAGCGGTAAGCTTCACGATCGCGCGAGAGGCGGCCGCCGAGCCACGGCATCAAGCGATGAAAGTAGAGAGAATAGAAGAAGGAAAAGGGAAAGCTCGCTGGAGGAAACATGTCGAGCGCCGCGAGGCGGCCGCCAGCCTTTAGCACGCGATGGGCTTCCCTGAAAAACACACTCAGGTCGGAGACGTTTCGCAGCACGAAGCCGGTGAGAACGGCATCGAAGGACGCGTCGCGAAACGGCGCGGCGAGAGCCGTCCCTTGTAAGTAGACCGTTTTTTGCCCCGAAGCCTCTCGCTTTTTTTTGTCGACGGCCAGACGCAGCATTTCATGCGAGAAATCCAGGCCGACGACGCAGCCGCCTTGGCCAACGGCACGCGCGGCTGCGAAGGCGAGATCGCCGGTTCCGGTGCCGAGATCGAGGAGGCGCCGCGCTCCCGGACGGACCGCTGCGCGCACGGCCTTGTTGCGCCAGTACGTGTCGAGATGAAAGCTGATGATCCGATTCAGCAGATCGTAGCGAAGCGCGATGCGATCAAAAGTGCTGCGGACGTATTCTGCGCGCGGGCGCTCGGACGATGGCATTGAGATGTGAGAATCGGACGGCGCGAATTTAGAAATTGCGCTCGACGATAAGCTGTATCAAGGTCTTGAGCGCGTTGCGATAGAGCGAAGGCGGCAATTTCTTGACCGGGCCGAGCGCCTTTTCCGCATAGCTTCGCGAAAGCTCCCTCGCCTCTTCGATGGCGGGGCCGCTCTCGATCGCGGCGAGCGCGGCGCAGATCTGCGCCTCGTCGGGATGACTCGATTTAAAGGCTTCGACGACCGCCGATTGTTTCGCGTTAAGCGCCAGGATGATGGGAAGCGACGGGTTGCCGTCGCGGAGATCGATGCCGGTCGGCTTGCCCAACAGCTCTTTGTGACCGACGACGTCGAGCACGTCATCGATCATCTGGAACGCGATGCCTAGGTTGAGGCCGTATCTGTCCATGTCCTCGACTAAGGCCGCGCCGGCTCCCGCCTGATAAATGCCGATTTTTGCGCCGGTCTGGAAAAGGCACGCGGTCTTGCGCTTGACGATTTCGAGGTAATCGTCGACGGTCACGTCCGTATTGCGGTTGAAGATTCCCTGGAGAATCTCACCTTCTGTAAGCCGCGTGCAGGCGTCCGCCGTCCATTGAACAACGGTGTCGTCGAACTTGCCGGCGAACTCGAAGGCTTTGATGAAAAGGAAGTCCCCCGCCACGAGCGTCGACTTGAGGCCGAATTTTTTGTACGCGGACTGTTTGCCTCGGCGGGTTTCGGCGCCGTCGATGATGTCGTCGTGCAGCAGAGTCGCCGTATGGATCAGTTCGAGCGCGGTGGCGATATCGACGACGTCTTCGATCTTCTTCCCACCGAAGGCGCGGAAAGCCAGCAACGCGATCATCGGGCGCAGGCGTTTGCCTCCGCCGTGGATCGTATGCCCGGCGATGTCGGTCAGCGTCGATTCGGCGGAGCGGATCGAGCGCGTCAGGTTTTCCTCAACGAGCTCGAGCTCGCGGGCGACGCATTCGAAAGGATCGACCGTCTCGGCGAGAGGATTCGCTTTCAGCAGCTCCGAAACATAGGCTGCCTCGGGCGATCTTCGTTTTCTTTGTAACAAGAATGATCCTCAGCGAGCGTGGTAACGGAAAAATGGCATAGAACCCTGGGCAGGTCAAGGCGTTTCCATCTATATTGAACACGCCTGCATGACTGTGCTAGTTAAGAACCAAGACCAAAGCAGCTGATTCCTTCGCTGCCGCGAGAAAAGGACCTCACGATGTCGGAGTCCGGCGCCGTCATTCCTGTCTTTCCGCTTCCGAATGTGGTGCTTTTTCCCAAAATACAACTTCCTTTGCACATTTTCGAGCCCCGATACCGGGAGATGGTGCGCGACGCGATGGCGGGGGAGCGGTTGATCGGCATGGCGTTGCTGAAGGGCGAATGGGAGAAGGAATATTACGGCAACCCCGAGATATGTCAGACCGGCTGCGTCGGAAAGATCGTCGGTCATACCCCGCTGCCGGACGGCCGGTGCAATATTCTGCTGTACGGGTTGGCGGAATACGAGATCGACCGGGAGATCGTCCACCAGAGCCCTTATCGGCAGGCTAAAGTCGTGCTCCGCGGCGAGCTTACAGCGATGGAGGGCGAGACGCTCAAGCGCCTGAAAGCCGAAATTCTCACACTGCTAAGCGAAATTATCGAACCCGATTCGCCGCTTATAAAGTTCTTGACTGACGAATCGGTCGATGGCGCGGCCTGGATGAACCTCTGCTGCTTTTCCCTCAACGTCGCGCCTATGGAAAAACAGACGCTTCTCGAAGCCAAATCCCTCGAGGAGCGCGCGACGCGCCTCATCGAAGTGTTGCGCTTCGTCACGGCCGAAAAAAACGCGGCTTTTGATGTGACCGACGTCTCGAAGGACAGAAAGCTTCCGCACTGAGCGCTGCGATGCGCGGGTTTTCCTGACTAGAAACAATAACTTGAAGGTGAAACTTTGGGTTTAGCCTTGACAAGAGAAACGCGCCGTTAATATAAACGCTAAACGCTGAAATCCGGTTTGCCGAGGCAGAGCAGCCGAGGCAGGGTAGAAGGAGGAGGAAACGATGGAGTTTTGGATGTACATGTTCCGGTGGATTCACTTTCTCGCCGGTGTCACATGGATCGGATTGCTTTATTACTTCAATTTCGTTCAGACGCCGTTCTTCGCCGAGACCGAGCCGGGTGTTCGAAGCGGCGCGATCCAAAAGCTCGTGCCGCGCGCCCTTTGGTGGTTCCGCTGGGGCGCGATGTTCACGTTCCTCGCCGGTATCTTCATGTATCTCTATTACCTTATGCAGTCGGGCGCCGATGGCTTCTACACTACGCCTTACGCGTGGGGAATTACCCTCGGCGGCACGCTCGGCACGATTATGTTTTTGAATGTGTGGCTCGTGATCTGGCCGAATCAGCAGGTCGTAATCGCCAGTGCGGTGCAAACCGCGCAGGGCGGCCAGGCGATTCCCGACGCGGCGAATCGCGGCCGGCGCGCCGCGCTCGCGTCGCGGACGAACACGGTGTTCTCGGTCCCGATGCTGCTTTTCATGGGATCGCGGCATCTGCCGGCTGGCTCCTTCGGCGAAGCCACCGGCGGCAACGCGACGGCTTTCGCGCTGATCGCGGCCGTCATTATCGCCGCCGTCGAAGTGAACGCGCTGTCGGGCCTTCAGGGTTCGACCAAAAAACCGCTCGACACGGTATCCGGCGCGCTCTGGTTCGGATTTATCCTGGCGGCGATATTCTATTTGCTCTTTTGGATTTTCTTCCGCGTGTAGGCGCCTAGCGCAAGAACGCGACGATATCCGGGATGGCGGGCTGCAGATCGGGCTGCGCCGGCATCATGGTCGTCCTGCGCTTCGGCGTGTAGCCCGGCGGATAGGCGGCACGCATCACGCGCGCCTCGATCAGCTCCTTGGACGATCCTTTGATAGCGGGTCCGATCGCCCCGTCTTTCGACGGGTCGTTATTGTGGCAGGCGGCGCAGTTTGTAAGATAAATCGCGCGCCCGCGCTTCGGATCGCCGTCGCCCGCCTTGGCGACGGGCGTATCGGACCGCTTGTCGCAGCCGGTCAAAAGCACGCCAAACAAAACCGCAACCACCGTCCATTTTGCCATACACGAGGTCCCTGAGACTGCGGCGCCGCGGTCCAGACGCCGCATCGTTAGAGAAATTTTAGAGTCTATGATAAATTTTTCAGGCTGTTAGAGTGGTGCGAAAGGGGGGAATCGAACCCCCACGGGTGTTAGCCCACAGGATCCTGAATCCTGCGCGTCTACCAATTCCGCCACTTTCGCAACCGGACAGAACGCCGAATTTTTTTATCTAACTCCGGCGCGCGGTGAAGTCAAGCTGGAGCTTACGGAAACATGAGCAGAGTTCTCCTGATCGAGCCGCATCGAGTCCTGCAGCAGGCATTGGCGCTGTCGCTGTTTCCTGAGCACGACGTCCGGGTCGAGGATTCTATCGACGCAGGTGTTATAGGCGGAATGAAGGATACCGATTTATTGATCGTCGACGCAGCGGCGCTGCGCGCGGCCGGAAAACTAGCCCCAGACCTGCAACGCGCGCTCGAAGCGGCGAAAACGCCGACGCTTTGGATCGATGACGGTTCCGCTCAGCCGAAGCGCGCCAATCTCACGGTGATGGCGCCGCCGATCACGAGTGGATCTCTGCAAAGCGCCGTCGCCGATCTGTTGTCCGGCGGCTCGGGAAAGCCAAAGAAATCGGCGGCAGCGGCGAGAGCTGAAGCGCCGGCCGAAGCCGGCGCCGAGTTGATCGACCTTGTCGAAGTGGTGGAGGAAGAGGCGCCGAACAATACAAAATAACATGGAACTCTCGAAAGCCTACGCACATGGAGAGATCGAGACGAAATGGTATCGCCACTGGCTCGATCTCGGCGCCTTCCGGCCAAAAAAAGACGGCCAGCCGTTCTCGATGGTGATCCCGCCGCCGAACGTGACCGGCTCGTTGCACATGGGCCACGCGCTTAACAACACGCTGCAGGACATTCTCTGCCGCTATAAGCGCATGGACGACTACAGCGTGCTCTGGGTCCCCGGCACCGACCACGCGGGCATCGCCACGCAAAACGTCGTCGAGCGGCAGCTGGCGGAGAAGGGCCAAAACCGCGCGCAGCTCGGCCGCGCGAAATTTATCGAGCGCGTGTGGCAATGGAAGGAAGAGGCCGGCAACACGATCCTCAATCAATTGAAGGCCCTCGGCGTGTCGTGCGACTGGAGCCACGAGCGCTTCACGATGGACGAGGGACTGTCGCGCGCGGTGCGCGAGGCGTTTGTGCGCTTGTGGGAAGACGGGCTGCTCTACCGCGCCGAGCGCTTGATCAACTGGTGCCCGCGCTGCAAGACCGCGCTTGCGGACATCGAAGTCGTGCACGAGGAGACCGACGGCCATCTCTGGCACATTCGTTATCCGTTCGTCGACGATCCCGCGAAAGGTCTAACGGTCGCGACGACGCGACCCGAGACGATGCTCGGCGACACCGCGGTCGCGGTGAATCCGGAAGATCCGCGCTACAAGCAGGCGGTGGGCAGAAAAGTTCGCCTGCCGATTGTCGGGCGCGAGCTTCCGGTCATTGCCGATTCGTACGTCGACCCGACGTTCGGCACCGGCGCGCTGAAAATCACTCCCGGACATGATTTTAACGACTTCGAGATCGGACAGAAATACGGCCTGCCCGTCATCTGCATCTTCGACGAGGATGCGAAAATCCGCGCCGCCGCGTTTGCGGAGAGCGGCCGCGAGCCGCCGTGGGTGGAACGCTACAAAGGGAAGGACCGGTTCGAGGCCCGCAAGCTCGTCGTCGAGCAGCTCAAAGAGGGAGGCCTGCTCGAAAAAGTCGAGCCGTACCGCCTGGCGCTGGGCCGCTGCTATCGCTGCCAGACGCCGGTGGAGCCGTATCTCACGCCGCAATGGTTCGTGAAGATCAAGCCGCTCGCCGAGCCGGCGATGGAAGTCGTGCGCGATGGACGCGTCAGGATCATTCCCGAAGGGTGGGCGAACTCGTACTTCGCCTGGATGGAGAACATCAAGGACTGGACGATCTCGCGCCAGATCTGGTGGGGACACCAAATTCCGGCCTGGTACTGCGTCGCCTGCAACTCCGGCGAGATAGTGGAGACCGGCCAGGGCGATTTCATGCTTAGCAAAGAGGCGAAGCCGATCGTCGCGCGCGAGCAGCCGGACAAATGCGCTGTGTGCGGCGGCGGCGAGTTCGTCCGCGATCCGGACGTGCTCGACACTTGGTTTTCCTCGGGATTGTGGCCGTTCTCGACGCTCGGCTGGCCCGATCAGACGGAAGATTTAAAGCGCTTCTATCCGACCTCGGTGCTCGTGACCGGCTTCGACATCCTGTTCTTCTGGGTCGCGCGCATGATCATGATGGGCCTCAAGTTCATGGGCGACGTGCCGTTCCGCGATGTCTACATCCATGCCCTCGTGCGCGACCAGGAAGGGCAGAAGATGTCGAAGTCGAAGGGGAACGTCATCGATCCCCTTGAGGTGATGGACAAGTTCGGCGCCGACGCCTTCCGCTTCACGCTCGCGGCGCTCGCGGCGATGGGACGCGATGTGAAACTCGCCGAAGAGCGCATCGCCGGCTATCAGAATTTCGTCAACAAGCTCTGGAACGCGGCGCGCTTCGTGCTCATGAATCTTAGCGCCGGAGGTTCCGCCGCGCGGGGCGCCGACGGCAAGCTCAACCTCGCCGACCAGTGGATCCTCTCCCGCCTCGCGGCGACGATCGCGAAGGCGCGGGAAGCGGTCGAGAGCCATCGCTTCAACGAGTTCGCGCATCATCTGTACCAATTTACCTGGCACGAGTTCTGCGACTGGTACATCGAGATGAGCAAGCTCGCACTGAACAGCGGTGATGAGAACGAGCGGCGGAAGACCGAGAGCGTGCTGGCTGCCGTTCTCGAGAATATTCTTCTTCTGTTGCATCCAATCATGCCGTTCGTTACGGAAGAGATCTGGCACGCCCTCAACGAGAAGCTCGGCCGTAAGGATCCGAAGGCGACGATTATGCTCCAGCCGTATCCAAGGTTCGCCGAGCACGACATTCGTCCGGAAATCGAGGACCGCGTCGGCTACCTGATGGAGATTACGCGCGCGGTGCGCAACCTGCGGGCGGAGATGAACTGCCCGCCGTCGAAGGAAGTGAACGTTACTGTTTTCGGCGGCGAGGGCGATCTCGCGCTGCTGCGCGAGCAGCAGCGCTATCTGAGGGCGCTCGCGCGCGTCGGCACGATCGAATACCGCAGCGATGGGGAGCGGCCGAAAGGCGCCGCCACCGCGGTCATCGGCGAGACGGAGGTCTATATTCCGCTCGGGGATATGATCAATCTGGACGAGGAAAAGAGCCGCCTCACGCGCGAGCTCGGGCGCGTGGAAGAAGAGCTCACGCGAGTCAGAAAGAAGCTCGGCAACAGCGACTTCATCGCCAAGGCGAAGGAGGAAGTCGTCCGGCGCGAGAAGGAAAAGGCCGCGGAGTTCGAGGAAAAGATCCGCACCCTCAATCAGAGCCTCGGGCGGATCGGCGAGATAGCGGAGGGCAAAGCTTAAAATGGACATCGTCGTCACCGCCGCCGTCGAGCAGCTGATCAAGACGGCGCTGGAGGAGGATATCGGCCCGGGCGACATCACGACGCTGAGCACGATCGCCCCCGAGGCGACGGCGACGGGATTCTTCCGCGCCAAGCGCGACGGCGTCGTCGCCGGCCTGATCCTGCTCGAGAAGCTCTTTTCCTCCGTCGATCCTTCAGTCCGCGTGCGCTGTCTCGCGCGCGACGGCGACGCGGTGACGAAAGGACAGGTGGTCGCCGAGGCTCACGGACCGACGCGCTCGCTGCTGCTCGGAGAGCGGACGGCGCTCAACTTCATCCAGCGCCTCTCCGGCACCGCGACGGCCGCGCGCCGTTACGTCGATGCGGTGAAAGATTTTCCCTGCAAGATCATCGACACGCGAAAGACGACGCCCGGGTTTCGCACTCTGGAAAAATACGCCGTCCGTATGGGCGGCGCGACCAATCATCGCTTCGGCCTTTACGACGCGGCGCTGATCAAGGACAATCATATCGCCGCCGCGGGGTCGATCGCCGCGGCTGTGCGCAAGGTGCGCGATCAGTCGCCGTTCATGGCAAAGGTCGAGGTCGAGTGCACGAATATCGATCAAGTCAAAGAGGCGCTCGCCGCCGGGGCCGACGTCGTTATGCTCGACAACATGAATACCGATCAGATGGCCGAGGCCGTGCGTGTCGTCGCCAAGCGCGCGGCGGTCGAAGCGTCCGGCGGCATCAATATGGACACCGTCCGCGATGTCGCGCGCACGGGCGTCGACTTCATCTCCGTCGGCGCGCTCACGCATTCCGCGGCGGCGCTGGATTTTAATATGAAGATTCAGCCGGCGGGCGCGAATAAAACCGTCAAAGGGTTCAAAGGTTGAACGGTCACGGGCATGTCCGACGCGCTGAGGCCGGAGGAAATCAGGAAGCAGCTTGCGTCCGCGCGTCTCGGTAAACAAATTCACTATTTCCTCGAACTCGACTCCACCAATCGACTGGCGTATAAGCTCGCCGCCGAGGGCGCTGCTGAGGGCGAGGTCGTCCTCGCCGAGACGCAGACGGGCGGCAAAGGGCGCCTCGGCCGGACCTGGTTCTCGCCGCCCGGCTTGAATCTCTACCTTTCGGTTATCCTAAGACCTAATCTTCCGCCTTCGAATGCGCCGCAGCTGACCCTCGTATCGGCGGTCGCCTTGGCCGAGACAGTCCAGCGCTTTCTCGGCGCACGTCCGGCGATCAAATGGCCCAACGATATTCTCGCCGGCGGCAAGAAGCTCGCCGGCATTCTTACCGAATCGTCCCTCGACTCGGAGCGGCTTCACTTCGTCGTGGTGGGAATCGGCGTCAATTTGAACATGCCGGCGGATTTGCTGCCGGAAGAGATTCGTGACCGGGCGACTTCGCTTCTAATCTTGACGAATCGGATCGTCGATCGGACGGCTTTTGCCGGGGAATTGATTCGCAGCCTTGACAGGTGCTATGGGGAACTAGAGCAAAGGGGCTTTCCCCATATCGCGGTCCGCTGGGAGAGCTTCTTCGAGCTCAAGGGCCGAAAGGTCAAGGTCGAAATGGGGGATCGAATCGTCTCCGGGACCGCCGGGGGAATCGACCGCGACGGCGCGCTGCTCGTCGAAAGAGAAGACGGCGCGATCGAGCGGATCATCGCCGGCGATGTGACGCCGGTCGAGCCGTGACATGCTCTTAGCGATCGACATCGGTAACACCAACATCGTCCTCGGCATCTACGAGGGGCGGAAGCTAGTCACCCATTGGCGTCTCCTGACGGTGCCCGAGCGCACGGCCGACGAATACGGAGTCCTGATCTCGCAGCTCGCCGCCGCGAGCGGCATCGGCTGCGATAGAATTTCCGCTGTCGTGGTCTCGTGCGTCGTGCCGCCCATGATCGCGATGATCCAGGAGCTGGGCGAAAGGCTTTTTGGCCTGGCGCCGCTGATCGTCGGCCCGGGCATCAAGACCGGTATGCCGATTCTCTACGAGAATCCCAAGGAGGTCGGCGCCGACCGCATCTGCAACGGCATCGGCGCGTACGAGCGCTACCACGACTGCTGCATAGCGGTCGATTTCGGCACGGCGACCACGTTCGATTTCATCTCTAAAAAAGGCGAATACGTCGGCGGGGCGATCGCGCCCGGCCTGCAGATTTCCGTCGAGGCGCTCTTTCAGCGAGCTTCCAAGCTCCCCAGAGTCGAGATCATCAAGCCGAAGGAGATCATCGGCAAGACTCCGGTTCAGTCGATCCAATCCGGCGTTTTTTACGGCTACGTCGGCCTCGTCGACGGTATCGTCGCGCGCATGCAGAAGGAAAACCACTGCAATGCGCGCGTCGTCGCCACCGGCGGCCTCGCGGGCATCATTGCTCCCGAGTGCGCCGGCATCGACGACGTCGATGAATTTCTCACGCTCGACGGGCTGAGAATCATTCACGAGCGCAACGCCCTGCAGGACGTCAAAAAGCGGCCGCAAGAGCTCAAGAAGGAGGTCGGCAGCAGATGATCGAGATAGACAAACTGCGTAATGTTGGCATCCTTGGCCACGGCGGCTCGGGCAAAACGTCCTTGGGCGACGCGATGCTCTTTGCGGCCGGCGCTACGGCGCGCCTCGGCAAAGTCGCCGACGGGACGTCGGCGCTCGACTTCGAGCCCGAGGAGATCCACCGCCACTCCTCGTTGTCGACTGCGCTGCACTCGCTCTCGTGGAAGAAAAATCGCGTGTGCCTAATCGATACGCCCGGCCAGTCGCCGTTCATACCCGATACGCTCAACGCTATGCGCGCGTTTCGCTCCGCTGTTTTTGTTCTGAGCCCGTCGACCGGTGTGAGAGTAGAAGCCGAGCGACTGTGGCAGCGCGCCAACGAATTGAAAGTGAGCCGCATCGGCTTCGTGAGCAAGATGGAGCGGGAGAAGGGGGATTACAAAGAAGGGCTGGCTGCTATTTTCTCCGCGCTCGAGGCGAAAGGCGTTCCGGTGCAGCTTCCGATAGGCGCCGAGGAAAATTTCAAGGGCGTCGTCGATCTGGTTGCGATGAAAGCGTATCTCTTCGAGGGCGACACAGGAAAGTTCAAGGAGGCCGACATTCCCAGTGATCTCTCCGGCCGGGCGCAGGAGGCGCGCGTCGAGCTCCTGGAAGCGGTCGCCGAAACCGACGATTTGTTGCTGGAGACCTATCTCGAGGCGCAGGATATGGCGCCGGAAGCTCTCAAGAGCGCGCTGCGCGCGGCGGTGATCGAAGGCAAGTTGATCCCGGTTCTCTTCGGCTCGGCTTTGCGCCAGATCGGCATGCCGCAGCTGCTTGACGCGATCCTCGATTACCTCCCTTCGCCGCTCGAAGAAGGGGAATTCACGGGAACGAACCCGGTAACGAAGGAACCGGAAACGCGCAAATGCGATCCCGCGGCGCCGTTATCGGCCTACGTTTTTAAGACGCTCATCGATCCGTTCGCGGGCAAGCTTTCTCTGATGCGGGTCGTGTCCGGCAGGGTCGCGCAGGACATGACCGTTTACAATCCCAACAAACAGGTTCGCGAGAAGCTGGGACATCTCTTTCGCCTGGAAGGCAAGAAGCAGGAGCCGGTGCAGGAAGCGGTCGCCGGCGAGATCGTGGCGGCGGCCAAAACGAAGGACATATCCTCCGGCGACTCGCTCTGCGACGAGAAAGCGCCGGTTCAGTTCGACGGCCTCGAGCATTTCACTCAATTGATCTCGTTCGCCCTCGAGCCCAAGACGAAGGCCGACGAAGATAAGGTTCCGCAGGGACTCCATAAGATGATGGAGGAAGACCCCACGATCGACATGCATCGGGACACGCAGACGCGGGAATTCATCCTGTCGGGCATGGGCCAGCTTCACATCGAAGTGGTCGTCGAGAAGTTGCACCGCAAATACGGCGCTAACGTCGAGCTCAAGGCGCCGAAAGTTCCTTATAAAGAGACAATCAAGGGAAGCGCCAATGCGCAGGGAAGACTCAAAAAACAATCCGGCGGCAGGGGACAGTTCGCCGACACGTGGCTCAAGGTCGAGCCCCTGCCGCGCGGCAAGGGCTTCGAATTTGTCGACCAGATCGTCGGCGGCGCCGTGCCGCGAAATTATATCCCGGCGGTCGAGAAAGGCATCCGCGAAGCTTTGGTCGAGGGCTTTCTCGCGGGCTATCAGATGGTGGATGTCCGCGCGACCTTGTACGACGGCTCGTATCACGACGTCGATTCGTCCGACATCGCCTTCAAGATCGCGGCATCGATGGGCTTCAAGGCCGCCGTCGAAAAGGCGAAGCCGGTCATTCTCGAGCCGATCATGCACATGGAGATCACCGTCCCGGACGAAAACATGGGCGACGTGATCGGCGATCTGAACAGCCGCCGCGGTAAAGTCGAAGGCATGGAGACAAAGAGCCACTCCGAGGTCATCAAGGCGCGCGTGCCGATGGCCGAGGTGCTGAAGTACTCACAGGACCTGAACTCGATGACGAGCGGGCGCGGGAGCTTCACGATGGAATTCTCTCACTACGCCGAGCTGCCGCCGCACCTCGTCGATAAAGTCGTGAAAGAATCAAAAGCCGCGCAGGAGGCGCACAAGGCGTCGTAATGCCGAAGCAGTTCGACGATCTCAGAGCCTCGCTGCTTTACTGCGACCGCTGCGGGCGGGCGATGCCCGTGCGCGAGCGGCTGCTGCTGGTTTTGCCAGACGGCGATCTTTACGAATATACATGCCAGGCCTGCGGCGGGTCGGTGGGTTCGAAAACCGAGCGCACGCCGGTCGAAACGGTGATACGTTCGGGAGGACGAGGCTGACCATGGCTATCATCGACGCGGACGCTCATGTTCTGGAGAGCGAACACACCTGGGACTATATGCTCGACTCCGAGCGCGAGTTCCGGCCCAAGATCATCGCTACGCCCAACGACGCCGACAGCGGAGGCGAGTCGTGGCTGGTCGACGGAAGGCTTCATGGCAAGGCGCGAAACGTCGGCGGCGACACGCCGCGCGAGGCGCGCGAGATGGCGGACATCGCCGCGCGCGTCCGCCACATGGACGAGCTGGAAGTCGACGTCCAGGTGCTCTATCCGACGATGTTTCTTCGGCCCTTTACACGGCGGCCGGAGGTCGAGCTCGGCCTCGTACGAAGCTACAATCGCTGGCTCACCGACATCTGGAAGAGCGCGCCCGACCGCTTGCGCTGGGTTGTCGTCCTGCCGCTGCTCAGCATGGACAAGGCGCTGGAAGAGCTCCGCTGGTCGAAGGAGAACGGAGCCTGCGGCGTTTTCATCCGCGGTGTGGAAGGCGATAGGCGCCTCTCCGATCCCTATTTTTTCCTGCTCTACGAGGAGGCGAGCCGGCTCGACATGCCGGTGTGCGTCCATTCGGCGACCGGCAGCTTCACGACGCACGACTTTTTCGAAGGCGAGTGCGGCTTCAATCGATTCAAGCTCGCGGTCGTCGGCGCGTTCCACACGGTATTGTTCGACGGCGTGACCCAGCGCTTTCCCAAGCTAAAGTTCGGCTTCATCGAGGTGAGCGCGCAGTGGATCCCCTATGCTCTGCACGATATCGCGCGGCGGCTGCAGCGGCGAAAGAAGACGATCGGCAAGGACGCGCTCAGAGAAAACCGCATCTATGTGGCCTGCCAGACCGACGACGACCTGCCTTATATTCTCAAGTATTCTGGCGACGACAATATAGTGATCGGCTCGGATTACGGCCACGCCGACACGGCGAGCGAGCTCGACGCGCTGAGGAATTTGAAGCAGACCGGCGAGCTGGGCGCGCGCGTGATCGATAAAATACTGGGCGACAACCCCAAGGCGTTCTACGGCCTGTAAGCCGCATGGTCATTGATTTCCAGGCGCACGTTTTTCCCGAGAGCTACATCGCCGAGATGGAGCGGCTCGACGGCGAGGTGATACTCGAGCCGCCGGACCCGCACAGCGGGATGCGCTATTTCTTCGACCGCAAGCTCGGCTGCCGCATCAATACGGCGACGTTTCAGGGCCGCGATGTCGAGAAGCGGATCGAGCACATGGACCGGCTCGGCATCGACGTCCAGGTCCTGAGCATTCCGGCGCCCGGCGCCGATCGCTTCCAAGGCGATGGGGCGGTTAGGCTCGCGCGCACGGCCAACGACGCGATCGCGGCGATCTGCAAAAAATATCCGCGCCGCTTCGCCGGACTCTTTACGCTGCCGACTTCCTCGACGCAGGCGTCGCTCGACGAGATCGAGCGCGCGGTCAACGAGCTTGGCTGCCGCGGCTTCGGCTCGTTCACGAATTTGAACGGCCGCGCGCTCGACAGCGAAGATTTGTTCCCGGTCTACGAGCGCCTAGCGCGCTACAAGCTGCCGATTTATCTACATCCGACCGCCCCGCTCGCGACCGAGGCCGTCGGTCTTGACATCATGCCGACGCTGATCTTCGGCTGGGCCTTCGATTCCACGGTGGCGATGACGCGGCTCGTCTACGGCCGCGTGCTGGAGCGTTTCCCGGAAATCAACTTCGTCGTCGCCGACGTAGGCGGCGTGCTCGCCTTCTTCGCGCAGCGCGCGATCAACATCTACACCGGCCGCACCGAGGAGATCCGCCAGCGCTACGGTTTGAAAGAAAACCCGCTCGATTCCTACCGGCGCTTCTACGTCGATACTGCCGATCACCCCTCCTCGACGCTCAAATGCGTTTACGACTTCTTCGGCGCCGATCACATGGTCCTCGGAACGAATTATCCCTACGGACCGGAGGAAGGCTGCGTGCTCGTCAAAAACAGCCTCAAGGCGCTCTCCGATCTGAATCTCGCAAAGGACGAACGGGAAAAAATTCTCGGCCGCAACGCCGGGAATATTCTCCGGCTCGGCGCGTCATGAAATTTGGCAAGGCCGCGCGCCCGGTCGTCATGGGCCGTAACGGCATGGTCGCGTCCGGCCATTATCTCGCCTCGCTCGCCGGCGCGCGGATTTTGCAGGACGGCGGCAACGCCGTCGACGCGGCGCTCGCCACATCCCTTGCCCTCTCGGTCGTCGCGCCGGAGACCTCGGGCCCCGGCGGAGACATCTTCGTGCTTGTCTACATGAAGAAAACCGGCAAGGTCGAGGCGCTGAACGCGAGTGGCCCGGCGCCGAAAAAAGCCACCATCGATTATTATCGCGGCCTCGATCACTCGCACGTACCGACCGAAGGGCCGCTCAGCATCGCCGTTCCCGGCGCGGTCGACGGCTGGAGCGAATTGCACAAGCGCTACGGGACGGCCGGATTCGAGCGCATCGCCGCCGACGCGGTCGCTTTGGCGCGCGACGGTTTTCCCGCCTCCGTGCGGCTCGCGAGGAGCATCGAAGAGGTTAGCAAAGTTCCCGACATCGATCGGTACTATCGCCAAGGAGCAGCGCGCGTTACGCCCGGGCATCTGCTCACGCAAAAGGGGCTGGCGCAGACGATCGAAACGATCGCAAAGAAGGGCCGCGACGGTTTCTATAGCGGCGCGCTGGCCGATCGCATGTGCGGCGCGCTGAAAGACGCCGGCGGAATCCTCACGAAGGACGATCTCGACGGAAAGTTCGCCGAGTGGATCGAGCCGCTCAGCACGACGTACCGCGGGTTTACGGTTTATGAGCAGCCGCCGGTGTCGCAGGGTTTCATGGTGCTCGAGATGCTGAATCTGCTCGAAGCGTATCCGCTCGGGCAGATGGATCGCGCCGAAGCGATCCATGTAATGGTGGAGGCGAAGAAGCTCGCGTTCGAGGACCGCATCAATCACCTCGACGATCCGCGCTTCGGCGATCCGCAGATCGGCCGGTTGGTATCCAAAGCGCACGCCGAAAAACGCCGCGCGTTGATCTCCGATCGCGCGCGGCCGGTCATCCGTCCCGCCACGCCCGGCGGAGACACGACCTATCTCTGCGCCGCCGACCGCGACGGTAACGTCGTTTCGCTGATCCAGAGCATCTTCGCGGTTTTCGGCTCGGGGGTCGTCGCCGGCGACACCGGGATGGTCATGAACAACCGCCTGTGCAGCTTCGGTCTCGATCCGTCGAAGGCCAACGCGCTCAAGCCCGGCAAGCGGCCGGCGCACACGCTCAACTCTTACATGGCGTTTCGCGACGGCGACTTCTACGCTGTCGGCGGCACGCCTGGAAACGACGATCAGCCGCAGAGCAACGTGCAGATCCTCAATCGCATGCTCGACGGCGAGAGCGACCCGCAGTCCGCCGTGGAAGCGCCGCGCTGGAGCCATACGCCCGGCACGCCGCCGCGCGACCGGCTGCCTGAAGAGCTGAGGATGGAAGAAGGTTTTCCCGAAGACGTCAGAAAGAAACTACAAGCCAAGGGGCACAAGGTAATCGTCGTCGATCGCTGGTCGTTCGGGGCCTCGCAGGTGATTGTGCGCGATCCGGCGACGGGCGTGTGGCTCGGCGCGGCCGATCCGCGGCGCGACGGATACGCGATCGGGTGGTGAATGGCAGACGATGTGGCTGGTGGAGGTAAGACGATGCCGCGCTTGATCACCTTCGTTGCGCTCGCGTTTCTTCTCGGCCTGCCGTTTTGTAGTCCGGCCGCCGACTCGCCTACGATTCGCTCGAGCTACGCTGCCGTAAGCGGGGCGTTCGCGCCGATCTGGGTGGCGCAGGAGAAAGGGCTGTTCGGCAAATACGGCGTCAATCTCGAACTGAAGTACATTCTCCCGGCGACGGCGACGCAGGCGTTGATCGCCCGCAGCCTCGATATCTGCAATCCCGGCGGCGAGCTGATCGAAGCGGGTCTCACCGGGCACGACGTTGTCTTCATGCTCGGCGTGCTCAACCGCGCCGTCTTTTCGCTCTACAGCAAGCCGGACCTCAAAAGCTTCTCCGACTTGAAGGGGAAGGTAATCGGCGTGACGCAGCCCGGCTCGACAACCGACTTCGTCGGACGCGTCTTGGTGCGCCAGGCAGGCATGACGCCGGGGAAAGACATCCGCGTCCTTCATCTCGACGGCATTCCGGCCATCATGACGGCGTTGACGCAGGGCAACATCGACGCGGGCATCATCTCGGCGCCGACGACGCTGCGCGCGCGCAAGGCGGGGCTCAAAGAGCTCGTCAACATCACGGAGAAGAACATCCCGTTGATCCACGTGGCGTTCGCCAGCACGCGGCAGTATATGAAGGAGAATCCCGGCCGCGTGCGGCGCTTCCTCCAGGCGTATCTCGAAGGCCTCAAGATCGTCCGCACCGACGGCGAGCAGGCGAAGCAGGCGATCGGCAAATATACGAAGCTCGCCGACGGCGACGACCTCGACGAGACCTACAAGACTTTTTTGCCCGCGTGGGAGAAAGTTCCGTACGTTTCTCCGGCGGGAGTCAAGACGCTGCTCGATTTCTCGAATCAGCCGGCGGCAAAGTCGGCAAAACCGGAGCAATTCATCGACAACTCATTTCTCGCGGAATTGGACAAGTCGGGATTTATCGACAAACTTTATTAGCCGCGACAACGCGGCGAAGGAGGATCTATGCAACTCTTGGACGTTCAGGAATTTTCCAGCCAACGCAAAAAAGGCCAGCGGAGGATCGACCTCTTCCGGCGCGACAACTTGAATACCTGGCTGCTCTTTTTCCCGCCCGGAGACGTGCAGCGCATGCACAATCACCCGTCCGACAGAACCTACTATGTCGTCGCGGGGCGCGGCATCATGAAAGGGCTCAACGAGATACACGAGCTTTCGCCCGGCATGATTCTGAGCATTCCCGCGCACGAGTACTACGAAGGCTCGAACCCGTACGACGAGCCGATGATTCTGTTGGGCAACAGCCACAAGCCGACAGCTGAAGATGTCGCTAAGGCGGGCGGCGCGCGGAACGAGATCGACGCGGCGACCGGGAAGCGGATCGTCTACCAGCACGGCGGCGGCGCCGACGAAGGCAAGATCGTCGACTGAGAGGAGCTTCGATGGAACGGGTGGGGATGGTGGGTGTGGGCGCGATGGGCAGTGCGCTCCTCGAGCGCCTTAAGCTCGCCGGCGTGCAGCCCATCGTTTACGACATTGATCCCGCGGCGCTCGATAAAGCCGCGGCTTCGGGGACCGAGACCGGCCAAAGTGTCGCGGCGGTCGGGCGTGCTTCCGCAGTCGTCGATGTCGTCGTGCGCAGCGACGAGGAAGTACTTCAGTGCGCGCTCGGGCCGGAGGGTATCGTGGAGAATATTTCTCCGGGCTCGCTCGTCATCCTGCACAGCACCATCCTGCCCGAAACGACGCGCCGGGTGGCCGCGGAAGCGGCGGCGCGGAACGTCCACGTGATCGACGCCTGCATGCTCGGTGTGCCGCGCGCAGTGCGCAACGGACAGTTGAAGTTTCTCGTCGGCGGACCGGACGAGATCGCCGAGCGCGCGCGCGTCCACCTGCTTAGAATGGGCAAGCAAGTGATTCATATGGGGCCGGTCGGCGCCGGCAACGCGGCCAAATTGATCAAAAATCTCACGTCGGGCGCCGAGACGCTGATGATGCACGAGGCGCTGCAGCTCGGCGAGGCTGCGGGCCTTCATTTCCCGCAGGTCCTCGAGATGCTCCAGGAAGTTGAATCGGAGCGTCTGTTGGACCGCTGGCAAACGATTTTCGATCCCGCCGCCGACAAGCCGACGCCGCGTCTCGGCCACAACGTGTTTCAGAAGGATATCCCGCTCGCCGGCGCGCTCGCGGAAAAACTCGGTGTCAGGCTGCCGATCATCAAGCAGCTTGCCGCCGCGGCGAAGCGGTTGTCGAAACCCAAGCGCAAGTCTTAGGAGGAAGTCCGATGGCCAGAATCCGCCACATCGCCCTGTTGACCAAGGATCCGCCGAAGCTGGCGGAGTTTTACCGGAACTCGTTCGGCATGAAGGAAGTCGCGCGGAGCGGGGAAAAGCAGGACGCGATCTATTTGTCCGACGGCCACATCAACCTCGCGATCCTGCCGGCGCGCGGCCGGCCGGAAGGCATCTATCACTTCGGCTTCGAGGTCGAGAACGTCGAGGCGGCGACGCGGCACGCAATCGAAGCCGGCGCGACGAAAGGCGGCGAGGCGCTCCCGCGCGACGGCCGCTTCGCCGAAGGATTCATCCACGATCCGGTCGGAACGCGCGTCGATCTATCGCTGGGCTGGAAAGTGTAGCAACTCCGAACGAGCGGCACTTCGCGAACCGTTCCTTTTTTATCTCCAAGCATGAAAATAAGTCTCTTTACCGAAATCCAGTGCCCGCCCGGCGCAGCCGCGGCGGAGCGCGTCGATGAATTTCTCGAGCAGGCCGAGCTCGCCGACAGGCTCGGATTCCGCGGCTTTTGGATCGCAGAGATTCACTGTCAGCCGGCTTTCTCGCAGCTGTCCGCCCCTTACGTCGTTCTCGGCGCGGCGGCGGCGCGTACCAAGCGGCTCCGGCTGGGCGTCGCCGTCAATACGCTGCCGGTGCATCATCCCGTGCAGATCGCCGAGGCCGCGGCGACGCTCGACCTCGTTTCGCACGGACGCATGGATTTCGCCGCCGGCGGCGGACATCCGCACAGCCGCGTGTACGAATGTTTCGGCGTCGATCACCGGATGACGCATGACATCGTCGAGGAAAGCCTGCAGGTCATCCGCGCGGCGTGGACGCAACCGACGCTCTCATTCGAGGGCCGGTTTTTCCAAGTGCCGGGCGTAGTCGTCAATCCCAAGCCGCTGCAGAATCCGCCGCCGCCGTTCTATATGGCTGCGAGCTCGGCCGAAGGCGTCGAAGTAGCGGCGCGCGCCGGAGTGAATCTCTTCCTGCCGATCCACACCCGTACGCGCGCGCAGATCGTCGAGCTGGCGGAATTCTACTGGAGCGGTCTGGAAAAATTCGGCCATCGCCGCGTCGACCACGATCTCGGCTTGTTGGTGCCGATGCACATCGCCGCAGGCGCGGCCGAAGCGCGCGAGCGCTCTCGCGACGGCATCATGAGCTACTACAAGACGATCGGCGACATGCGCGCCGGATATATCGAGTGGCTGCAGGGCCGGAACGAGCCGCTGCCGCCGCGTCTATTGAAAACGGCGACGGGCGAGCTCACGTTCGAGCGCGTCTGCGAAGAGCACGCCGTGATCGGCGACGCCGCTTCGGCTGTTTCGTCGCTGCGCGAATGGATGGGAACGACCGGCGCCGAGCATCTGCTCGCGTGGATGAACATCGGCAGCGTGCCGCACCGCGCGGTCATCGAGTCGATGGAACGCTTCGCGCGCGACGTCATGCCCCGTCTCGCCGGCTGATGAGGAGGTAGCATGCAGGCGCAAAGGCTCGCCGCGGCGATTTTTCTCCTCGCCGCGCTGCTCGGATGCGATACCTATTATAAACTCAGCTCGACCAAGATCCGCGATATCATCGATCATCCGCGCGATTACGCGAACAAGGAGGTGACCGTCTACGGCACGGTCACAGGCTCGACGTCGCTCGTGTTCGTGAAATTCTTCGAGCTCCAGGACGACACCGGGTCGATCAAAGTCGTGACCAATCGGGTGCTGCCGCAGAACGGAGAGAAGATTCGCGTGACCGGTCGCATGGACTCGATCGAATTCGGCCCGCA
>DATDFN010000180.1:0-12395 GCA_036522615.1 Binatia bacterium
GAAACTCGAAGCGATAGAGCACCTCGTCCTGCGCATTCGGCGCGCGGCCGCCGACCATGTAGCGGGCGTGAAGCTTGGCGAGCTCGTTGTCGGTCATGTCGACCGTCGGATAGCCGCCGCGCGTGAGCGCCCGCGCCAGCCGGCGCATCTCTCCGCCGTCGCGGACCTGAATGCCCACGAAGATATGCGCCCGGCGCGCATCGGCATAGCGATAGTTGAACTCCGTGATATTGTGGCGGCCGAGAATCTGGCAGAAGCGCTTGAGCGAGCCGGGGCGCTCGGGGATCGTCGCGGCGAACACCGCCTCGCGGCGCTCGCCGATCTCGGCGCGCTCGGAGACGTGGCGCAGGCGGTCGAAGTTGACGTTGGCCCCCGACGCGACGGCGGCGAGACTCCTGCCGCGCCAGCCCGCCGCGGCGGCGTGGCGCTTAAGGCCGGCGATCGCGAGCGCGCCCGCGGGCTCGAGGATGAGCCGGCGGTCTTCGAAGACGTCTTTCATCGCCGCGCAGATCTCGTCGTTGGTGACGATCACGATGCGGTCGACCCAGCGCCGGCAGAGCCTCAGCGTCTCGCGCCCGACCTGCCGCACGGCGACGCCGTCGGCGAAGATGCCGACGTGATCGAGTTTCACCCGCCGCCCGCGCTCGAGTGAGCGGTGCATGGCGTCGGCGTCCTCGGGCTCGACGCCGATGATTTTCACCGAAGGGCGGATTTGCTTCACGTACGCCGCGATGCCGGCTATCAGCCCGCCGCCGCCCACCGGGACGAAGATCGCGTCGAGATCTCCCGGATGCTGCTTTAAAATCTCCAATCCGATCGTGCCCTGCCCTGCTATGACTTCCGGATCGTCGTAAGGATGAACGAAGGCGAGCCGGCGCCTGGCCGCGAGCTTTCTGGCATAGGCATAGGCCTCGTCGTAGTTGTCGCCGCGAAGCACGATGGCGGCGCCGAGCGCGCGCACCGCGTCGACCTTGATCTGCGGCGTCGTGCGCGGCATGACGATCGTCGCGCGCGCGCCGAGCCGCTCGGCGGCGAGAGCGACGCCTTGGGCGTGATTGCCGGCGGACGAGGCGATGACGCCGCGCTTAAGCGCGGCGCGCGGGAGGCGGACCATTTTATTGTAGGCGCCGCGGCACTTGAACGAGAAAACCGGCTGCAGGTCCTCGCGCTTGAGCCAGACATGATTGCCGAAGCGGCGCGAGAGCACCGGCGCGTATTCCAGCGGCGTCTCGCGCGCGATCTCGTAGACGCGCGCATTCAGAATCCGCGTGAGATAATTCTGCGCCATGGAAAGATTCCGCCTCGCGAGCGCGTAGATTACACACAAGCGCGGGGAATTACCAAGGCGCGGGCGATCAGACTATTGAGAGGCGGCGGCGCCGACGAAATCCGCGAGCAGGCTGTTGAAGCGCTCCGGCTCGTCGACGAAAAGCGCGTGGCCGGCGCGCTCGAAAATCTCGATGCGCGTGCCGGGGCGATTCTTTTCGAGATTTTGCGCCTGCGCGGCGAACTGCGGCGTGACGACGTAGAGCAGCGGCTTGTCGAAGGCGTGGGCGATCTCTTTCCAGTGCGCGCGCTCGTAGGGATACGAAAGCAGCGCGATGCTGTCCGCCAGCGGCATGCGCTTGGCGCCGCGCACGAGCGCGTCGAGCTCCCCTTTGGGATGCGGCTTCGAGAAAATCGCACGCACGAACTGGTTGAGCGCCGCGTTGCGGTTGCGTTTGAGGCTGTCGGTAAAGCCCGAGCCCGGCGCCGGCGCCGGTTCTTCGCCGACCGAGCTGTCGACCAGCACGAGGCCGGCGATCTTTTCGGACCCGAAGGTATGGAGGTATTGGAGCGCCTCGATGGCGCCGAGCGACCAGCCGACGAGGACGACGCGGGAAAGCGGCCGGAGGAATTCATCAATATCCGCCGCGCGCCGGTCGGCCGTATAGCCCTTGCCCGGGACGTCGGACCGGCCCTGGCCGCGGGGATCGAGCGCGACCGAATAATATTGCGCCCCCAGCGCGTCAAGCTGCTTGCGCCAAATCTCTGCGGGCATGCACCAGCCCGGGATCAACGCGACCGCCACGTCGACCGCGTTTTTCCGCCGCGTGCCGGCTTCCAGAAAGGAAAGCTTGACACCGTCGCTGGTGCGGAAGGCTCGGCGCGTCACGGTCTCAGCGGACAATACGGCGGGAACGCCCGCGGCGAGCAGCAGGCAGAGACCGAACCATAATCGCTGCATTCAGATCAGTTCGTCTTCAATTCCCGGACGGCGACCATAATACCCGACCTCTGCGTCCGCCAGTGATACCCGAAGGGAAACGCCAGCGGCGGCGTTTCCTGGATCTTCTGATAGGCGGCTTCGAGATCCGGCTGATAGCCGTAGCTCAGCGCCTTCAACGGCTTGGCGTAGCGGCCGTAAATCCGGACGTGCCATGGCGAGCGGGCAAGAAACCGATAGGGAATGCCGGTATCGTCCTGGATGATCGTATCGGCGGACGCGAGCAGCATGTCGCGCGTCTTGGAGAACTGCCCGTCGTGCAGCAGATAGGAGGCGGACTTGAGAAATACCGTCGCGGGACGCTGGCGTCCGACCCAATCGGTGAACCCGGGATAGAATTCCAAAGCCTTGTCGGAAACGTCGAGCGAGAAGTAGTAAAGCTGCTGGGTTTTACCGCTCTTCGGATTGACGAACTCGATGCGGGCGCCGCGCATGAGCTTGCGCGGCCGGATCGCCGCCGGCTTGTCGTAGGCCCGGGTCTGCTCGGGGAAAAGATCGTAATTCTCGACGCGGACGATTTTGAGATCGAGCAGCGCCATCATGGTGCTCATGATCGGAACCGCGCCGGAGAGCTGCGGCGTCGCGAGCTGCTTTGTCATGTAATCGGTGATGAAATAATTGCGCTCGAAGATGTCGCGGAAAGCGCCGCGCACGTCCTGCAGCAGCTGCTTGAACTGGCCGCCGGTATAAGTGCTCAGGTCGGGCAGCGCGCCTGGACGCTCCAGGCTGAAGAAGACATAGCGAGCATGGTCGGGCGCCATCTCATAGGCGTTGAGGAAATCGGGTCCGCTGAACGGATAGATCAGCGAGCGCGCCGGCGCGTCGTATAGCCGCACCTCCTGGGCGCGCCATTGCTCCATCGCTCCGAGCCGGGCGCGGACCTGGGCCCATTGCCCTTCCATCCACTGGCGGTGCTCCTTCCAGCAGTCCATTGCCGTAAAGCGGTCGATAACGGGGTCGCCGGGCGCCGGAGGGATGCCGGCGAGGAGCTGCGCCGTCGCCGTCGCGCGGGATGGGATATTATTGTCCTGGGCGAGGGCAGAGGAGTGGAAAAGGCCGAGAGTCAGAGCTGTTATAAGAAGGAAACTGCCGATCTTCATTCTGTCTTTATAGACGTGGATGAGGCCATAGGGCTTCAAATCGCCAATTTCGGCGAAATTTGGAGCGCAACATATAGCATTTAACCGGCTGAATTGTTAGCGAATTTGCCGTCTCAGGCAAATTTTTTTGGTCTCGACGGAGCGGCAGGGAATCTACGGGAGCGAACGGGTACTGCTTGGAAGGATTATTCCCACTCGATGGTGGCCGGCGGCTTGGAGGAGATGTCGTATACGACGCGATTGACGCCGCGGACTTCGTTCGTGATGCGGTTGGAGATCTTCCGCTGGAGCTCGGGGGCGAGAGCCACCCAATCGGCGGTCATGCCGTCGTCGCTCTCGACGATGCGCAGCGCAATGACGTGCTCGTAGCTGCGCTCGTCGCCGACGACGCCGACGGTGCGGATCGGCAGCAGCACGGCGAACGACTGCCAGACCTCCTCGTAGAGGCCGGCCTGGCGAATTTCTTCTAGGACGATCGCATCCGCCGAGCGAACAATCTCCAGACGCTCTTCGGTGACTTCGCCGAGAACTCGAATGGCGAGGCCCGGGCCGGGAAACGGCTGCCGCTGGATCAGCTCGCGCGGCAGCCCGAGCTCTTCGCCCAAACGGCGCACCTCGTCCTTGAAGAGTTCGCGCAGCGGCTCGATCAATTTAAATTCCATATTCGGCGGCAGCCCGCCGACATTGTGATGGCTCTTGATCGTGACCGACGGCCCGCCGGAGGATACCGACTCGATGACATCCGGATAGAGCGTCCCCTGTGCCAGGAACCTCACGTCGCCGAGCCTTTTCGCCTCCGCCTCGAAGACTTCGATGAAGAGACGGCCGATGATCTTGCGCTTCTGCTCCGGATCGATGACGCCGCTCAAGCCGTCGAGAAATTTCTTCGACGCGTCGACATGGTGAAAGCCGCGCCCGAAGCGCTCGACGAATAGGCTGGAGACGCGCTTCGCTTCGCCGCGGCGCAAAAGGCCGTTGTCGACGAAGATGCAGTCGAGCCGGTCGCCGATCGCGCGGTGCACCAGCGTCGCGACGACCGACGAGTCGACGCCGCCGCTGAGCGCGCAGACGACGCGGCCGCTTCCCACCTGCTCGCGGATTTTTTCGATCGAGCTCTCGACGAAGCGGCCCATCGTCCAGTCGGGCACGCAGCCGCAGACGCGGAAGAGAAAATTCCTGAGCACTTCGCTGCCGCGCGGCGTATGGACAACCTCGGGATGGAACTGCACGCCGAAGAGCCGCCGGCGCGAGTCGACGAACGCGGCGATCGGCGAATTCCGGCTGTGCGCGAGGATGCGCCAGCCCTGCGGGGCCGAATCCATCTTGTCGCCGTGGCTCATCCATACGCGCGCGACGCGATCGGCGTCGAAGCCGTGGAAGAGATCGCTGTCGTCGTCGATGACCAGGTCGGCGGGGCCGTATTCGCGCCGGTCGGCGCGCGCCACGCTGCCGCCGGCGGCGAGGTTGAGCATCCCCATGCCGTAGCAGATGCCTAGAAACGGAACGTCGAGGTCGAATAACGCCGCTTCGACCTTCGGCGCCTTATCGTCGTAGACACTCGCGGGACCGCCGGAGAGAATAACGCCCTGCGGCTTCAGCGCGCGGATTTTTTCCAGCGGCAGATTGAACGGCTGGATCTCGCAGTAGACGTTCTGCTCGCGCACGCGTCGCGCGATGAGCTGCGTGTACTGCGACCCGAAGTCGAGGATGACGATCATAACTGAGGAGGCGCGAGACGCGAGGCGAGAGGCAGCCGCGAAAACTTCCTACTCACGCCTCAGGCCTTTTCATTCCGCTCGGTAATTCGGCGCCTCTTTGGTAATGAAGACGTCGTGGACGTGGCCTTCGCGGAAGCCGGCCATCGTGACGCGCATGAAGCGCGCCTTGGCTTTCAATTCGGCGACCGTGCGGCAGCCGAGATAACCCATGCCGGCGCGCAGGCCGCCGATCAGCTGATGGATGTTGAAGGAGAGCGATCCCTTATAAGGAACGCGCCCCTCGATGCCTTCGGGAACGAGCTTCGCCTCCTCGGCGACGTCGCCCTGCCCGTAACGGTCCTTGCTGCCTTCCTTCATCGCGCCGAGCGACCCCATGCCGCGATAAACTTTATAGGTCCGTCCTTGATACAAGATCGTTTCGCCGGGGCTCTCTTCGGTCCCGGCGAAGAGGCTTCCGATCATGACGGAATCCGCGCCGGCGGCGAGCGCCTTGGTGATGTCGCCGGAATATTTGATGCCGCCGTCGGAGATGATCGGCGTATCGTGGCGCGCGGCGGCCTTGGCGCAGCTCGCGATCGCCGTGATCTGCGGAACCCCGACGCCCGAGATCACGCGCGTGGTGCAGATCGAGCCGGGGCCGACGCCGACCTTGACGCCGTTGACGCCGGCGTCGATCAGCGCGGAGGTCCCCTCCTCCGTCGCGACGTTGCCGCCGAGGAGATTGAGATCGGGATGGCGCCTGCGGATGAAGCGCACCGCTTCGAGGACGTTTTTCGAATGGCCGTGGGCGGTGTCGACGACGATCACGTCGACGCCGGCCTTCACCAGCGCGTCGACGCGCTCCTCGCAGTCCGGGCCGACGCCGACGGCGGCGCCGACGCGGAGCCTGCCCCATTCGTCTTTGCACGCGTGCGGATACTGCGTCTTCTTCTCGATGTCCTTGACCGTGATCAAACCTCTGAGCTGGAACTTCTCGTCGACGACGAGAAGCTTTTCGATGCGGTGCCGGTGGAGAATCTCCTTGGCCTCGTCGAGCTCGACGCCGGGCCGCGCCGTGACGAGATTGTTCTTGGTCATGACCTCCGCGACGGAGCGTTCGTTGCGCTTCTCGAAGCGCAGATCGCGGTTGGTGAGAATTCCGACGAGGCGCCCGTTCTGCGTCACCGGCAGGCCCGAGATGCCGTACTTGTTCATGATCTCGCGCGCCTCGGCGATCCTCTGCTCGGGGTGAACGGTGACCGGGTCGGCGATCATGCCGCTCTCGAACTTCTTCACTTTCTCGACTTCCGCCGCCTGCGCGCCGATCGGCATGTTGCGGTGGATGAAACCGAGACCGCCCTCCTGCGCCATGGCGATCGCGGTGCGCGACTCCGTCACGGTGTCCATCGCCGAACTAAGGAGCGGCGCGTTCAAGTCGATCTGCTGCGTGAGCCGGGTTTTGACGTCGGTATCGCGGGGCAGCACGGCGGATTCCGCCGGCACTAAAAGCACGTCGTCGAAGGTCAGGCCGAGCGGTAAAATTTCTTGATCAAACATGGCTCATCTCCCTGAAGGGTAAAAAAAAACCCAGACCTGCGCCTGGGTTTGATCGAGCCGTTCGCACGTGTCGGCAAACATGAAGTTTTATACCAGGAACTTTTGGGCTGCGCAAGGCGAATATTGCCTCTGTCGGTTGCTTCGCAGTCCCGATTGCTTATATAAGGATGACGGCAATATCGCTCAGCTTTTTCCCTTCGAGCCGCTTCATCGACTATGCCCCTTTACGAATACGAATGCGCCAAAGGCCATCGCTTCGAGGCCGTCGAGAAAGTCTCCGACAAGCCTGCGGCCAAGTGCGCCGTCTGCTCGGCGAAGGCGCGCCGCGTCATCTCGCAGCCGACGCTGCTGCACAACCGCGGCATCCACGTCTTCGACCGCGTGACCAAAGACGACGCGCTCAGAAGCCGCCCCTCGTCGCTCAAGTCATTTAAGAAGGATAAATTCTAGGTTGTCATTGCGCGGCGCAAAACGCCGGCGAAATAAAAAGCTGCGTATATAACTAACCGTCGAAGCCGGGACGGATCAGCCTGTCAATCGCTTCTTGAACGAATGCCGTGTCGGAGGTTTGAGATGGCCCGAATGCCGAGGCCGTGTTGGTTTCGCCTTACGCGATTTCCGCAAAAGCTCGAGAACCTCCTGAGCGCCCGGCGAAATTGGTTTGTCTGCTTTATAAATGATGAACGATTGAATGTGTTTCCTTAGACCCGGAACATTTAAAACCTTTAGTTCACCCCTTCTTATCTCTTCTTCGACATGGCTGCGATATAGAAGCCCGATACCCAATCCTTTGGCTACAGCGATTTTCACTCCCTGAGGAGAATCGCATTTCATTACTACATTGACCTCAAATCCATGTTGTTCAATCTCTTCCAGAATTTGTTCACTGGAGGATTTCCTGCGTGTTCTAACGATCAGAGGACCTTGTGCCAATTCCGCCATCGTCAACTCGCGTTTTCTGGAGAGAGCGTGCTGCTTAGAGACGATTACCACCATCTCCTCGTAGCGATACGGCTCGACAATTAACAGTGAAGAAGGAGTCGCATTGGTAATTAACCCAAGATCAACTTTGTCGGCCAATACCAGTCGCTCAAGGACTCTACTGCTCTTGGTTTTAAACTCAACGTGAACGTCGGGATGCCTGCTTTGAAATGTCGCCACAATGTGTGCAAGTATCGAAGCGGACAAAACATGGGAGCCGCCAACCGATAGATGTCCCGGCCTAGTTGCTGCCGGAGTCCGGCCAAACTCTCTTTCTAGCTCCTCCGCCTTTTGCACGATCTCGCTTGCTTTTACAGAGAAAGCCCTGCCTGCGGAAGTGATCTCGATTACTCTACCGACCTTTCGGTAGAGACTTCGGGAAAAGTTCATTTGCAAAGATTTAACCTGCTGATGGACGCTAGGCTCACTAATACGGAGTTCCTGAGATGCTTTCGTGATACTGGCGTGTCTTGCGACAGTTACAAAAATCTTGAGTTGATGAAGCGTCATACTGCGTTTTGCAAATTACTGCCTGAATGTCGAACAGAAAGCAATGATAACCAAAACTGAAATTGTGACTCTTAAGAAGAAAATATTGGACGCATCTCGGAAGCCATGACTATAAGCGCAGAAATCACTAATGGACTAATTGGACCCAAGGAGGAGGCTGTTATGAAAAGAGTGTGGATTTATTTATGGTTGTTCGCTGTACTGGCAGCTATCGGAACTACGGAAGCCGCAGCCGCAGTCGTAGTAGAAGATGTGGACTTAGGCGGCACCCCCGTCCACGCGCTCGGTCGCTATCGATATCGAAATGACTTGCCATTTTCCCCAATCGCAACTCTTGCGATCCATCGAACGTCCGACTATCGAAACCACGCCTCAACCACGAACTTGGCAAATCGGGGCTTCGCTACTTTCGGTATCAGAACCCGGTTCGGCAGCAGCGATGCCGCGGTAGACTTCGAGCAAATCGCTCTCGATATCCGGAATGGAATCCGATTCCTGAAGGGCAAAGGGCACACCAAAATTATTTTAATCGGGCATAGCGGCGGCGGACCCAGCACCTCGTACTATCAGGCGCTGCTGGAAAACGGCCCATCCTATTGCCAGGGAAAAAACAAACTTACCCAGTGCCCGTTTACGGGAGCTGAGTTTACGCCTGCGGACAAGGCCGATGGAATCGTATTCGTCGATGCGCATCCGGGCGTCGGGGTCAATCAACTGCGTTCGCAGAACGCCTCTATAAACAATAACGACATGCCATTTGGTCCTGCGTTCAACAAAACGCTCGACCCGTTCGACCCGGCGCACGGCTACAACGGCCTCCCGCCGGTCCACGAACCGGATGGCGACTCGACCTACTCGGACAAATTTGTCGACAAATACGCTCAAGGGCAGTCGGGACGCATGAATACTGAGATTAATGAAGCTCAACTGATCGTAAAAAAAATAGCACTTGGGTTGATCCCGACGGCTGATCCCAATGACCTGACTCAGCACCCGTTTCCGCTCTATCGTGCCAACGCGCGGCTGGTGCAACTCAGCACGCAGGTCCAATGCTGCACTCAGAACCCGACCAGACTTCTACGAGACAGCACCGGAACTACGACTGCGCCGCAGATCATCCACACGGTGCGAGTCCCTCAGCCAGACATCAAGGACGATGATGAAGATCCAAACACGTTCGAAAATTTGTCGATCACTTCGTTCTTGAGCGCCAACGCCATCCAGTCCCAGAACTCGCTGGACGAGAGCCAGATAGATTGGTGCAGCACCAACAACTCCACACCGTGCGCGGTCGCGCAGATTCATGTGCCAACCCTTGTGATGGCTATGCAGGGGCATTACTTCATTCGTGACGGTGAATACATCTATGAAAGCGCAGTGGCCCTGGATAAGGAGTTTTTGGTAGTGGAAGGGGCGACCCATGGCCTCGGCAACTGCACTGCCTGCGCAGCTTACCACGGTACTGGCCCTTACACGAATGTTTCGCTCAATCTTTGGAACTACGTACGCGATTGGGTCAACGCCCGGTTCTAGCTTTGCAGCCCAGTCCGGGGCTTTTGCCCCGGACTGGGCCCTGCTCTTTTTGCGAGATATAAGATGGCTTCGGTTTAGCGAAAGTTTCGCAGTGGATGAGGCAAAACCGTAATCGAGCTGCCACAAAAATGGGAAGTTTATGGTGTCAGACATTTAATACTTGATTCCCTTCGCTGTCAAGAAATTGAATGTCTGACACCAGCTTTCCATAACGCCGATTAGCAACCGTGAAAATCACGCCATAGCAGTAAATAAGCGGCCTCGCGCTCAGCACGTGAAGAACTGGTTTGAGGCCCTTACCGTGCGAAGCTCCCGCCCCTCGTCGCTCAAGTCGTTTAAGAAGGATAAATTCTTGTTTGCCATTGCGCCGAGCCTTTGCTAAGCATTGACTCGTTTCGAATCGGAATAAGCCGATGCTCGCCAAGGTGAACAGCGCCGCGCTCTACGGCATCGACGCGCTCCGCGTCGAGGTCGAGATCGACATCGCCGCCGGCCTGCCGCAGCTCGCCACCGTCGGCCTTCCCGAAGGCGCGGTCCGGGAGAGCAAAGACCGCATCCGCGCCGCGCTCAAGAACTGCGGCTACTCGTTTCCGGCGAAAAAAATCACGATCAATCTCGCGCCCGCCGACATCAAGAAAGAAGGCTCCGCCTACGACCTGCCGATGGCGCTCGGCATCCTCGCCGCCGAGGGGCTCGTGCAGAAGGACCGGCTGCAGCAGTATTTCCTTTTGGGCGAGTTGTCGCTCGACGGCGAGATCAAGCCCATTCGCGGCGCGCTCTCGATCGCCGTCGCCGCGAAGAAAGAAGGGCTCAAAGGCATCGTCGTGCCGGAGGCGAACAGCCGCGAGGCCGCGGTCGTCCGCGACGTCGATGTGCTCGCCGTGCGCCAGCTCTCGGAAGTCGTGGAATTCATGAACGGCGAGCGCGAGCTCGCGCCGACGCGCGTCGACGTCGAGGAGCTTTTCAACCGGCACTGCGTCTACAACGAGGACTTCAGCGACGTCAAAGGCCAGCAGCACGTCAAGCGGGCGCTCGAGGTCGCCGCGGCGGGCGCGCACAACGTGATCCTCGTCGGCCCGCCCGGCTCGGGGAAAACGATGCTCGCCAAGCGTCTGCCGACGATCCTCCCCGATTTGACGCTCGCCGAAGCTCTGGAGAGCACGAAGATCCACAGCGTCACCGGCGTCTTGAACGGCAATCCGATCGTCGCGACGCGGCCGTTCCGCTCGCCGCACCACACGATCTCCGACGCCGGCCTCGTCGGCGGCGGCACCGTGCCCAAGCCCGGCGAAGTCTCGCTCGCGCACAACGGTGTGTTGTTTTTAGACGAGCTCCCCGAGTTCAAGCGCAACGTGCTCGAAGTCCTGCGCCAGCCGCTCGAAGACGGCAGCATCACGGTCTCGCGCGCGGTCGGCTCGATCAATTATCCCGCGGGCTTCATGCTCGTGGCCGCGATGAATCCGTGCCCGTGCGGTTTCTTCACCGATCCGCAGAAGGAATGCGGCTGCACGCCGACGCAGATCCAGCGCTACCGCTCGCGCGTCTCCGGCCCGCTGCTCGACCGGATCGACATCCAGGTCGAGGTGCCGGCGCTGCGCTATCAGGAGCTCGCGAGCAAGGACGCCGGCGAGACTTCGACGGCCATCCGCGAACGGGTCAACCGCGCGCGCCAGCTCCAGCTGGCGCGCTTTCAGAAGAAAGGCATTCACGCCAACGCGCAGATGAGCACGCGCGACATCAAAAAATACTGCGCGGTCAAGCCGGAGGCCGAAAAGCTCCTCGAAGTCGCGATCAACCGCCTGGGCTTGAGCGCGCGCGCCTACAGCCGCGTGCTGAAAGTCGCGCGCACCATCGCCGACCTCGAAGGCGCCGAAGACATCCAGCCCGCCCACGTCTCCGAAGCGATCCAGTACCGCAGCCTCGATCGCAGCTTGTAGGCTGCTAGTTGTCTACTAGACCCCATTGACATAATCCTTTACGTCGGATAGTGTCGCTTGCTACTTAGGCTGCGGCTCCGCCGCGGCTCATTGTATGTTCTGAGGGGATGCGACGGTGGCACGGAAGGAACATACTGTGACTTCTCCGGCAAATCGGCTAGCGCGCCTGTTGTTTAAGGCGCCGCTCCTTGCAGCATTGATAACGCTTGCATCGCCGTCGGCCGTTCTACCTCCGCATAATCCTACGGTTCAAGAAAAGACGAGCAATGCTGAAGCGACCAAGAATTCCGTATCGGTATCGACTTATGCCACCAAGGCGTTCTCTACTACTCCCTCTCGCAAAAGCGGTTCGCGCACTCAGCCCCAGGTAAGCAAGATCGCCAAACTGCCTCTCTACTTTGAGGCTAACGACGGGCAGACCGACGAGCAGGTGAAGTTCCTGTCACGCAGTCGAGGCTATCGCTTGCTTCTCACAGCGAGCGAAGCCGTCCTTGAGCTGCAGACCCCACGCGAAAATTCGGCAAGAACCCGTCTGGCTCGGCTAACGCCAGGGCCTGGGGACGGGAAGGATATGGGCCTTAAGACCGAGCCTGCGCAGATCCAGACGGTGCGAATGAAACTCGTCGGCGCCAGTGCCGAAGCTAAAATCATCGGCGTCGACGAGCTCGCCGGCAAGAGCAACTACTTCATCGGCAATGATCCGAAAAAGTGGCGGAGAAATATTCCGCAGTACGCAAAGGTGCGGTATGAAGAAGTTTATCCCGGAATCGATCTGGTCTTTTACGGCAACGACGGCCAGTTGGAATTCGACTTT
>DATDFN010000181.1:0-18622 GCA_036522615.1 Binatia bacterium
GCAACGCCGCTCGACGGCCCGTTGTCCGGGAAAAGCAGGCTGGGAAAAAAAGAGTCGCTCCGTCTCACGATGATCGTTCTAGCGGAGATATTATTCGTGCTTGGCGCCGGCTTTTTCTTCCTTGATGAATTCGTGAATGAGCCGCGGCACGGCGCCGCAGCTGAAGCACCGGGGGCTTTGCGGTTTGGTGTCGTTCGGATAGCGCATGTATTTCAGGTAGAACGGCTTCTCCGTGCCCACATAATCATCGTAATAGAACGCCAGCTTGCCGCACTCGCTGCATTGAAGATACTTCGCCATGGAAAGGAACGCCTCCGGATGGCTCCCTTATACCGCGCCGCGCGGCAAATTTCCAGAATAAACGTCGGCGCACGGCGATTCTCCTTGCAAGCGCGCCCGGGGATATTTACAATCGGCACCGCGCTCGCGTGTTTCACGCCGGCGCGCATGTTGTTGGCGATGCGAAAAGAAGTGGTTATTCCCCGCCTTGGCTCAAGCGACGAAAGCGACCTGGTGAAGGTTCTGCGCTGGATCAAACAGCCGGGTGAGCGCGTGCGAGAAGGCGAGCCCCTGCTCGAAGTCGAGACCGACAAAGTCAACGTCGAGATCGAGGCGCCGGCCGCCGGCCGGCTCGTCGAGATCCGCGCTCAGGCCGGCAGCGAGGCGCGCTTCAACGCCGTCGTGGGAATCATCGAAAGTGAAGATTAGCCAAACGGCGGCGCCGGGGCTGTCCGCAGCGATGCTGGACGATTTCGGCCGCGCGCGGCCGCGGCGCGGCCTTCTTCTGTAAACGCTTTGCAGCAGAGACATCATAGCGAGCTGCTGCACCGCACAGCGGTGATCGGCTGCCTGCTGGGAGCCGCGGCGACGATCTACCTCTTCGGCGGGCTCGCCGGCCGCGTCAACCGGTTCGCGCCGAACGCGACCGCGCTCGCGGCGACACTCGCCGCCGCGGCGTTCTTCATTTATAGCTGGTGGACCTTGCGCGGCGGTACCGGCCGGCTTGGCCGATTCCTCTGGCTGCTCATCGCGGCGTGGGTTCTCGCCGACATCGTTCTCGCCCTCACACCGCCGACCGGACGCGACGAGCTGACGCACCATCTGCTCATGCCGCGGCTCTACGTCGTCGCGGGGCGCATCTTTCACCTGCCATTCGCGGTGTATTCTTATTATCCGATGCTGCTCGACATGCTCTACACTCCGTGGATGCGCTGGGGCTGGGACCTGGCGCCGAAGATCGTGCACGGGCTCTTCGGTTTTCTCACCGCTCTGCTTCTCTACGCCTATCTAGCGCGCCGGCTGAATGCGGTCTACGGGCTCTTGGGATTTTTCTTTTATCTCTCGACGCCGGCCGTGCTGCGCCTCGGGAGCGTCGCCTACGTCGACCTCGGGCTCGTTTTCTATACGACCGCCGCGGTGCTCTGCCTCGCTCTGTATATCGAAGAGCCCGAAGCCCTACGGTGGATCGTTCTCGCCGGGCTCTCGGCCGGCTTCGCGATGGCGACCAAACCGAACGGCCTGCTCGCGGTTCTCCTGCTCGGAATGGTGTTCGCCTTCGCGCTGGCGCGGGAGAGTGGCCGCGGCTGGTCGTGGATGCCGTCGCGCCTGCTGCTCTTTGGCGCGCTGGCGCTGGCGGCGTACAGTCCATGGGCGATCAAAAACGCCTTCGCGACCGGCAATCCGCTGTTTCCGTTTTTCGGCGGGTTGCTTGGCGGCGCCACGGGCGGCGCCGACAGCGACCTGCCCGGGCTTTCCATTATCGAGATGCGTCGCCTGCTCTACGGCGAGAGTTGGCTCGAGATCGCGCTGCTGCCGCTGCGCATCTTTTTCACCGGCCGCGACGACGACCCGCGCTACTTCGACGGCGTATTGACGCCGTTCTTGATCGTCTTTCTTCCGTGGGCGTTCGAAGGAAAGTGGGGGCGCGAGAAGCGGCTCTTTTTCGTTTTCGCGGTTTTCTACCTGCTCTACGCGATCTTCTTGGGGGGGCTGCGCATCCGCTACGTGCTGCCGATCGTGCCGCCTCTCGTCGTCCTCGCCGTCTACGGCATCCACAACATTTATCTTCGGATCGTTCGTCCGGGGTTTTTATACGCGGCGGTCGCATTCTTCGCTCTGCTTCACGGCGTCTATCTCTGGAATTATTTCCAGGACGTTGCGCCGATCGCTTACATTCTTGGACGCGAGAGCCGTACGGAGTACCTGGAGCGGAGGCTGCCGGACTATCCGGTATTCGAGTTCGTCAACCGCTCGCTGCCGGAGAGCGCGAGAATTTATCTTCTCTTTATGGGCCGAAGAGCGTATTATTGCGAGCGCGATTATTATCACGATTTAGGCGACAACCCGGCGCTGTTGCTGCAGGCGATTCAAAAGGCTAGAAGCGGCGCCGACGTTGCGCATGATTTCGGCCCGCGGGGGATCACGCATCTGGTCG
Source organism: Binatia bacterium (assembly GCA_036522615.1). GTDB lineage: Bacteria > Desulfobacterota > Binatia > UBA9968 > UBA9968 > JAJPJQ01. The sequence goes on from DATDFN010000181.1 coordinate 2,435, forward strand.
CGCGCGAGGACCTGCTGAAGCCGTTCTTGGAAAACAATCTGACGCCCGAAGCGGCTGGGGTTTGGAACGCCTTCGCGCGCGATCATCTGGAGCGGCTCTACCAGGACGGCCGTTACGCCGTCTACCGGCTTCATGGCTGAGCGCCCCGATATCTCTATCGTCATTCCGGCCTTCAACGAGGCGCAGAGCCTCGGGCCGGTGCTCGAGCGCATCGCAGCGCTGGCGCTGCCGCGGGCGGAAATCGTAGTCGTCGACGACGGCTCGACCGACGACACCGCCGAAGCGGCGCTCCGGGGCGGGGCGCACGTGGTGCGCCATCCATACAACATCGGGAATGGCGCTGCGGTGAAGAGCGGCATCCGCGCGGCGCGCGGCCGGCTCATCGTGCTGATGGACGGCGACGGCCAGCACCGGCCGGAGGATATCCCCAAGCTGCTCGCCGAGACCGATCGCCATCACATGGTCGTCGGCGCGCGCGCCAAAGGCTCCAAGCTAAGGCTACACCGTTATTTCGCCAACCACGTGTACAACCTGTTCGCGTCTTACGTCAGCAAATTCAGGATCGAGGACCTGACGTCGGGCTTCCGCGCGCTCACGCGGCGCGACGCGCTCCGCTTCATCGATCTTCTGCCCAACACCTTCTCTTATCCTTCGACACTGACGCTCGCGTTTTTGCGCTCGGGCTTGACGGTGAAATACGTCCCGATCCAGACGCTTTACCGGAGCGGCGAGAGCAAGATCAGCCTCGCCGCCGACGGCGTGCGCTTTCTCCTGATCATCACCAAAATCGCCACGCTCTTCTCGCCCTTCCGCGTCTTCCTGCCGGTGAGCGCGTTCTTCTTTTTCACCGGCGTCGGCTACTACCTTTATACCTATTTGACGCAGCATCGCTTCACGAACATGGCGGTTTTTCTCCTGACCGCTTCGGTGATCATCTTTATGATGGGTCTGGTATCGGAGCAGATCGCGCTGCTCCGGATGGAGCAGCGCTCGCCCGGGCGCGGCGAGGCCGGCGAAGAAGACGCGGCCTGACGCTACCCGCGGCCGATGATCCGGCGGTAAAGCGCTTCGAACTCGGCAGCGATTTTGTCCCAGCTATAGTCCTGCGCCCGCGCGGCCGCGGCGGCGCCGAGGCTTCGGCGGCGCTTTTCGTCCGGGAGAAGCGCTTCCAGCGCGTGGGTGAGCTGCCCGGCGTCGCTGGGCGCCGTCAGGACGCCTGTGTGGCCGTCTTCGACCACTTCGCCGATGCCGCCGATGCGGGTCGCGACGACACAGCACCCGGCGGCAAACGCTTCCAAGATCACGACGCCGAGCCCTTCGGTGTCGCCGGATTCCGCCGCGATCGACGGGACTACCATTATATCCGCAGCCGCGTAGAGATCCGGCAGCTGCGCGTGGTTTATCGCGCCCCAGAAACGGATCCCGGCGCCATCGATCTCTTCTGCGCGGCGCCGGAGCGCGGCGCCCTCGTCGCCGTCGCCGACGATCCACAAATGGGTGCGCGCGCGCAACGCCGGCGGCAGCAGCGCGTAGGCTTCGACGAGATCGCGACAGCCTTTTTTCTCGATTAGCCTGCCGACGAAGAGGATAACGAGATCGTTCTCCGCGAACTCGCGGCGCTGCCGTGCGCGGTCGCCGCCGGCGAAGCGGGCGACATCGACGCCCATGGGAACAATGTGCGGCGCGGGCAGCGCGGCGCCCGCAGCGCCTGCGGTGGCGCGCGTGTTAGAGGTCCACGCGTCGCTGCGGCTGACGACGATCCGCTTAAGCCCGCGCGCGCCCTGGAGGGCGAAGGCGTCGGCGCCGTGCGCCGTCGCGAGAACCGGAACGCCGCAGAGATATTTCGCGGACAACGCCACGAGCCCCTGCGGCAGCAGCCAATGCGCATGAATGACGTCGGGCCGCTCGCTTCGGACAAGGCGCAGCAGCGCGGCGGTCATCGCCGCGGTGAAGAACGGAACTTCGAGCCAAAGCCAGGGCGCGCGCCGGAGATTCGGCATGATGCCGGAGCCATAGGCGAGCTTTTGCCACTTCGCAGGCAAATAGCGAAAGCGGTGCACGCGGACGCTTCCCTCAAGCCGGACGCCGCCTGCGCTTTCGGCCGGGACGAGCACCCTGACGTCGTGGCCGCGGCGCGCCACGCTCTCGGCCAGATAGCGGAGGAAGATCGACGCCGTGTCGTCCGCCGCCCGCGGATAGCTCGAAGCCACCATCAAAATTTTGAGACGCGTCTCGGTCATACTACGATTGCGGGATGTCGAGGAAAAAACTTTCCAGGCGTGCGGCCTGCTCCGCCCAGCCGGGAGCCCGGACGCCGATCACCGCCGGGTTTTCCAGCTGCCGGCGGACGGCGCGCGCCAAGCTCTCCGGGTATTCGGGATCGAATAAGCACTCCGGATGTCCCGCAAGCAGCTCGTTCATGCTGCCGACCGCCGCGGCGACGAGCGGCGTGCCGCAGGCGAGGATCTCGTAGGCTTTTTGTGGGAAGCTCACGCGACCCTGCGCCGAATCGCGGTAGCAGCTAACGGCGACGTCGAGCGCGCCAAACAGGAGCGGGACGCGATCCGGCGGAAGCATGCCGAAGTCGTGCACGTCGGCGCGGTGCGGAATATCGACGTCGCGGTCGCCGGCGACCGCGAGATGGATCGGACTGTCGGCGGCGAGCATCTCGAACGCCTTTAGCAGCGTCTCGATGCCGCGGCTTTTATACAGCGCTCCGGCGGTGCCAATGATCTTGGCGTCTTTCGGGAGTCCGAGCGCTTCTTTACACTTCTCTTTGTCAAGTTTTCGGAAAAGATCGGTGCGGACCCCGCTCTCGACGACCGTGATCGGCCCGGTGCGCCCGCCGGTCGCGACCAGATCGGCCATGCGCCGGCTAAAACAGGAAACGCCGTCGGCGCGGCGGAGCGCGCGGTGGTAGAACGGCAGAGCACCGGCGAGCCGCGTCGCCGGAAAAGCCGCATAGTCATCGTAGAGATCGGCGACTGAGCACGCGCCGTGCCAGCGCGCGAGCCCGACGCCGAAGATCACATGAAAGGCGTCCGAGCCGGCCCATACCACGTCGGGCCGGAAGTCCTTCATCCATTTACCAGCATGCTTAAGATAAGCGCCGATATCCTTCAAATTTACGGCGAGCCACGCGACCGCCGCTTTGCCGTCGACGGCGGCATCGTCGAAACGGCCCGCTGTCCGCGCGCGGTAGCTGAGGCAGATGCCGCGCACCTCGTGTCCGCGCCTGGCGAGCTCGAGGGGCAGCTCTCTATAGCGGCCGAAGCGATCGTCCAGCAGATCTTTCGCCATGTACTGGCGCTTAGTCAGAACGAGAACGCGCACGACATCCTTCAAGTGCGAATGTTGAGCGCTTCGAACGGGGTCTCCGTGTCGAGGAGCGCTGCGCCGGCTTTCCGGTAGACGCGCCATGCGATGCGCCACGCGGCGGGCGTGGCGGGGAAGCTGCGGAGCGCGACGCCGAGACAGGCGGCGAGGCCGCCGAAATCGCGACCGGAGAGGTTGAGCCCGGCGTAGCGAAGCGCCGTCAAAGACGTTCGCGCTCTAATATATCCCGGGGTGGCAAGCCTCCAGCCGATGAAGGCTTCGGCCAAATCCATGCTGCAGTCGAGCGGATCGCGTCCGGTTTTTTGCCGGCAAGCCGCCAGCCGGAAAGCGAGCTCTTGAATCGCGGTCGCGCGCGCGCGCTGCCGAAAACTCTCCTGCGTCAAGTGAATGCGGTAGTCGAGAAGGACGGCGGAGTCGTTCACGATCCTGCCGCGCTCGGCGAGGCGGAGGACCAGATCAACGTCCTCCGCGCCGTCGAGCGCGGAACGATACGGCGTCGCGACGAGGGCTTCTCTTTGAATCATGAGAGACGGATGGATGAAACAAGTTTGCGCGAGCAGCCGGCTGCCGACGTCTTCCCACGATTCCGGCATGCTGGACAGCGCCAGGAACTTTCCCGCGGCGTTGATGAACCGCGCCTGCGTGCCGCAGCCCAGCATGACGTCGGGGCTCGCGGCGAGAAAATCTACCTGCCGCTGTAAACGCTCTGGGTGGGCGAGATCGTCGGCGTCCATGCGCGCGATCCATATTGCGGAGCTGTTTTGAATCGCCGTATTGAGCGCCGCGGATATGCCGCGGCCGCGATTCGGCAGGAGACGAAAGCGGCCGCCGAATAAACGCTCGCCGAGCGCCGCGACGTCCGCTGGCTTTTCCAGACCGTCATCGACCAGAATGACGCCGGCGGGCGCGAGAGTCTGAGCCGCGACGCTCGCAAGACTCTCCGCCAGCCACGGCGTTTCGCCGCGCGTGGGAATGACTACATCGACAGTTCGTCCATTCCGACCCATCGCGTTTATCCGTATGCGCGCAGCGGATCGACATGAGGCGGCTTGAGGTACAAAGTGCGGGAAGCTCGGTCGCGGCTGAGGCGAGCCAGACAATCGAAAATGCCGGCGTATGCATCGGCCGCCCGCTCGACGGTGAAGCCGTCTTCTATGCGTCGTTTCGCCGCTGCCGCCATGCGCGCGTGCCGCTCGGGATCCTCAAGCAGCTCGAGCGTCGCGCGGGCGTATCGCGCGGTCTCTCCCAGACCGTTGCGGACCAAAATGCCGGACTCAGGTGTAACGAGCTCGCTTTGGCCGCCCACGTCGGCCGAGACCTGGGGGATGCCGAGCGCCATCGCCTCGAACGACACCAACGCCACACCTTCGTACGCCGACGGAATTACGAGCAGCGTGCTGTCCGACAGCAACTCCAATCCGTCGAGGCGAAATCCCAGCAGGTGGACGCGCTCCGCCAGTCCAAGCCGGCGCGCCAGAGCCTCGACGCGCCCTCTCAACTCGCCGTCGCCGGCCATGACGAAGTGCGCGGCACAGTCCGGCCGGAGCTTCAGCATCTGCGCCGCCATACGGATAAAAACCTGCGGTCGCTTTTCCGTGTCGAGCCGGCCGAGAAAAAGCACGACCGGCGTTTCCGGCGCGATGCCGCATAGGGCACGCAGCCGATGGGGGCGCGACGCGGCCGCGCCGGACCGTGCGGTATCTGTGCCGGCGTAGACGACGCTGATCGCTTCGAGGTCGAGGCCGTACTTCTCCGCCATCGAGCGCGCGAGGGCCTGGTGGCCCGCTGTTCTCTGGTCGATGTGATCCCCGCCGATTTGCGCGGAGAGCTTGGCGAAGCCGCTGCCGAGCGTGACATTGCGATCCGAGACCGCGACATAAGGACAAAAACGTTTGATCGAGCCGAGCGCCTCGTAGGTCTCCCGCGAGTGCACGATATGAAGGACATCGATGCGATGATTCAAAATCAAATGCGCCAAAGCACGGGAAATCGCGCGCGGCTCGAAGCCGTTGGCCAGATGATAAACGGCGGCCCCCGCGTTCCGCGCCAAGCTCTCCCACGGATGCGACGAGCGCTTCGTCGTAGCGATCGTCACGCTGAAGCGCGAGCGGTCGAGGTGCCGCAGCAAATCCAGTATCTCCTGCTCGACGCCGCCCTGGTTCAGCCACGCCGTGGCGATCAAAAGCTTGATCTTCTTTTGTCCGTCAGGGCGGAGAAACAGCGGCGCCGCCTCGCCGTCGCCGGCGAATGTATGTATGGGATCGCCCGGTTCCGGCGGCTTCGCCAGAAAAACACCGTAAGCTATCTTCGCGACCGCCCGCTCGGCGCCGGCGCCGAGGACCCGGCGCGCTTTTTCCCGAAACCCGACGGCCCCGTCCGAAAAGAGTACTTGGTAATACAAGAGGTCGTACAGTCTAACGCCGTAGGTTTTTAGCTTGCGGCCTAATATTTTTTCGCTAAGCGCACTGAGCCGCTTTCTGAACGCTACCGGGTCGCGAGGTATCCAGGACGGCTCATCGCCGTTCAGCGCAAGGGGCTTCCATTCCCCGGCTGCGTCGGGACGCAAGTCGGGGAAACATAGGAGGCATTCACCGCGGGCGACGAGATCATCGGCCGCTGGCGGATTAGAAAACGATCGAGGCCGCAGAAGAAGCGCGACGGGTTGGCATCGGCCGCGACGCCAAGCGCGGCCAACGGACTGCGTGGAAGTGTCGAGCGCGACGGATAGGACGCACGCCGCGAGACGGCCCGCCTCCAGCGCCATGACGGCGGTTTCCAGCGCCTCGGCGGGAAGCCGCTCGAGTGCGGCCGCGCCGTCGTGGAGCAATCGATACCCGGCGGCTGCTTGATTGTCTTCTCTCCCCAAAGTCCAGTCTTGAAACGTCTGCGCCGTCGCCCAAGCGGCCAGGCGCGTCTCGTCAGGTCCGCGAGACTGGATCGCCACGGCCGGCGCGCGGCGCCGTTTTAACTCAAGGAGCGCCTCAGCCCGATAAGCGTCTTGGTGTTTGGCGCGGATGTAGCCGACGATTTCCGCATGACGGTTGCGCGAGGAATGCAGCATCGACGCGGAATGAATGCGATAATCGTAGAGCGCGCCGGGAAAGACCTCCACGCGCAGGCCGGCTCGAACGAGTCGGATGTTGAGCTCCCAGTCCTCATACCCGTGACGCATCTTCTCGTCGTACCAGAGCGAGCGTGCGACGACTGCGTCGCGGCGAAGCATGAGGCCCGCGGACCAGAGATTCCTTACGAGAATCGTATACGGATGGTAGCTGGCGCGCCATTCGACACCGTCCTGCTCGCCACCGAAGTGACGGATTCCAGAACAGGCGGCTACGGCGTCGGGGTTGCTGTCGAGGAGAGCGGACAATCGCTCGAGGCAATCCGGGAAAATCAGGTCGTCCGCGTCGAGAAAATACACGTATGCCCCGAGGGCGCATCGGATGCCGGTATTGCGCGCGCCGGCCAAGCCGCGATTTTCCTGGCGCACGACTCTGACGTTTTCTCTCGAAAGTCGATCGAGAATTTCGAGCGTCGCCGGATCAGTGGAGCCGTCGTCGACGATCAGCGTCTCGAACGGCGCGACCGTTTGAGCGCGGACGCTGGCGAGGCATTCGGAAAGATACCGGCCGTAGTTGTAGCAGGGTATGACGACGCTGATCGAAGACGGTCGGTTCATGCGCTGGCGTGCATTATAAGACCAACCGCCCCGACTTGCCACTTGAAGTCGAATTTCTTTCTGGCAGAGACAACCGAAAAATTGCTATAATCGCGCGCACCGAGATGTCACAGTCCGCTCCGATCGTCATTCGTCCATCCAAAGGGTGGGTTGCTTTAAAACTGCGCGATCTTTGGGAGTACCGCGAGCTGATCTATTTTCTTGTCTGGCGCGACCTCAAGGTTCGATACAAACAGACTGCGCTGGGCGTCGCCTGGGCCGTGATCCAGCCGGCTTTCATCACCTTGGCTTTCAGTATTTTCTTCGGCCGCCTCGTCGGCATGCCGTCCGACGGCCTTCCGTACCCGCTGTTCGCCTTCTCCGGCCTGCTCGTGTGGCAGCTCTTCGCTAACGGCATGGCGAACGCGGCGAACAGCCTGGTGGCCAACGAGAGGCTCATCACCAAGGTTTATTTTCCCCGTCTGGTCGTGCCGTTGTCGGCAACGCTTTCGAATCTGGTCGATTTTTTCTTCGGTCTGGCCGTTCTGCTGGGAATGGCAGCTTATTACGGCGTCACGCCCTCCGGCGCGCTTTGGGCGGTGCCGGCGGTTGTGCTCCTGGCCTTGACCGCGGCAGCCGGCGCGAGTCTCTGGCTGTCGGCTTTGAACGTGGAGTATCGGGACGTCCGCTTCGTCGTCCCGTTCGCGACACAGCTATGGTTTTTTTTCACTCCGGTCGCTTACCCGAGCAGTCTGGTGCCGGAAAAATGGCGCTGGCTCTACGGACTCAACCCTATGGTCGGCGTGGTCGAAACGTTCCGCTGGGCGTTGTTTTCCGGCGGCGCAGCGCCGGGTCCGTGGCTTGCGGTCTCCGTCGCCGCAACCTGCGCGGTTTTCCTCGGCGGGCTGTTTTATTTCCGGCGCATGGAGAACACTTTCGCCGATGTGGTGTAACACGTGAGCGATATCGCCATTCGCGCCGAAGATTTGGGCAAGCGCTATCGCCTGGGGAATCGACCGCGCTATTCCACGCTCCGCGACGCGATTTCCCGCGCGCTGAGCACGCCCTTCGGCGGAACGACAAACGGGACGAAGCCCAGGTCCGTCCACGACGAGGCCCAATTCCTCTGGGCGCTGAAGCACGTTTCGTTCGATATTCGATACGGCGAGGTGGTCGGCATCATCGGCGGCAACGGCGCGGGGAAAAGCACGCTGCTGAAAATCATCTCGCGCATCACCGAGCCGACCGAAGGGGAAGCGCGCATCTACGGGCGGGTCGGCTCGCTGCTCGAGGTCGGCACGGGATTCCACCCCGAGCTCACGGGGCGGGAGAACATCTATCTCAACGGCGCGATCCTGGGGATGAAAAAGACCGAGATCGAGCGCAAGTTCGACGAAATCGTGAGCTTCGCCGAAGTTGAAAAATTCATCGACACGCCCGTGAAGCACTATTCGAGCGGCATGTACATGCGTCTCGCCTTCGCCGTCGCCGCGCATCTCGATCCCGAGATCTTGCTGGTCGACGAGGTACTCGCGGTGGGAGATCTCGCGTTCCAGAAAAAATGTCTCGGAAAAATGGGCGAGGTCGCGCGCCAGGGACGGACAGTGCTGTTCGTCAGCCATAACCTGGAGGCGATCCAGAGGCTGTGCCGCCGTTGTTTGCTGCTAGAGCGCGGCCGTCTTTCTCTCGACGATAAGGCGGACCTCGTCGCCGCGACTTATCTCGGACAGTTCCACCGCGACGTCCAATCCAACTATAGAGAGCTCGAGGCGGAGCCTGGTCAAGCGGAAAAAGCGCGTCTGATCGAGGCCGAGATTCTCGACGCAGGGGAGCAACCTTGCCAGACGCTCAAATTCGGCGAGCCTTTCACCGTGCGCATGGTATGGCGACACTTTACGGAAGTCGCGGGCGCCGCGTACGCCGTCCGCGTCTACGACGCGCGGGAGCGGTTTTTGTTCGCCGTCAATACGATCGATACCGGCGTTGAGATCGCTTCGACAGGGCGACACGAGGTGTTGTGCAGATTTTCCGATAACGTGTTCGTTCCCGGCGAATACTATTTTTCCATCGGTTGCTATATCAGGCCGCAAACGAACGTCCATGTCGTCGATCTATGTCTTAAGGTGGCCGTCGTCAACGTGCCGTACCGAGACCGCAATGTCTTCAACATCGTCGGTGATCCGATGTTCGCCGTCCATCCGTCTTGGGTTCAAAAACGCTGATGCGATTTTTAAGATCGCTCGCCGGTCGCCGCGGACGTCTGGAGCAGTGCGTCGACATCGCGATGTCGGTCGAAGGGCAGGTTTCCCGGGCCGAGGTCGGGACATTGATCGAACTGGCCAGGAATACGGCGCCCGGGACAGCGATCGTCGAGATCGGCACGTTTCGAGGCCGCTCGACGACGGCGCTTGCGCTCGGCTCGATGCTGGGGGCGCGCAATCGCGTCTTCGCGGTCGATCCGCACGAGGAGTTTACCGGAGTCTTCGGGGGCCGCTTCGGCCCCGAAGATCAAGCCGCGTTGTACCGGAATATTGTTCGAACTGGCATCGGCGACCTGGTCGCAGTCGTCAGCCGGCCATCCAGGGACGCCGCCCGTTCGTGGACGGATAAGAATATTGGTTTATTGTGGATCGACGGCGATCATCGCTACGAGGCGGTTTCGACGGATTATAACGCCTGGTCCCGGTTCGTCGTCGCGGGAGGAACCGTCGCCTTTCACGACCGCTGCGCGCCGGGCGTGGCCCAGCTCATCGATCAGCTGGTCCGAGAGCATCAGCTTCTTCCCCAAGGAGAAGTCGAAGCGCTCACTTCGTTTAAAATTCCAGGCGGACCGTCATGAAAAATTGCCTGATTTTGGGCTCGGGCCGCAGCGGTACCAGTATGGTTGCCGGCACGCTGGCTCAGGCCGGCTATTTCATGGGCGAGAAGCTGATGCCGGCTCGCGACGCCAACCCCAAAGGTTTTTTCGAGGATTTCGAGATCAATATGATCAATGAGGATTTGCTCGCGCCGCTGGTACCCGACAGGATCACAATACTGGGCAGGGAGTTTTTTTCGTGGTGGCCCCTGGTAGGCCAGCGATGGCTCGCGTATCTGCCGCTCGGGACCCAAATCCAGCGTCCGGGGTGGATCGAGTCCAGGATCGAAGCCGTGACGCGACGCGAACCCTATTGTTTCAAGGACCCACGGTTTTGCTACACCCTTTCGGCCTGGAGGCCGTTTTTAAACGGCGCGGTCTTTGTCTGCGTCTTCCGCGACCCGGCGACGACGGCAGCGAGCATTGTCAAAGAATGCCGCGAGGCCAAATATCTCCAGACGCTCTCGATGAGCTTTTCCCGAGCGATAAAAATTTGGAGCGAGATGTACCTGCATGTCCTGCGAAATCATCGGCAGCGCGGCGAGTGGTTGTTCCTGCATTACGATCAAGTCGTCCACGGTGACGGCCTGAGCCGCCTGGAGCGTTTCGTCGGCGCGCGGGTCGACGCCGGTTTTCCGGAGGCGTCGCTCGGACGCTCTTCCCCCGTCCAGGGCTTGCGCGTGCCGCGGCGCGCCTGGCAAATTTACCGCGAACTCTGCGACGCGGCGGGCTATCAGAGCGGATGAGGTTGAAGTCTACACGCGGGGACCTTTAATTTTTTGAGACGATTCTGCGCTCGTGTCGGCATTGGTTGCTATCGACACGGCATTTAGGAGATTCCGCGGTCGATAATGGGAGAATTGGGATAGCAGCAATCGACCCTTTCCGGTGCGCGTGGCAAGCGCTGGGCCGGTACGGCGGCCACATTAACACCGTGGCGAAGGGCCTGGCGGTTTCGCGCAAGCCGCCGATTTTCGTCGTCGGGCTGCCGCGCAGCGGAACGACCTGGGTAGCCTCGGTACTCAATACCGCGCAGTCGGTCAAATATTTTCACGAACCGTTCAATTTCCACGGGTTGTTTAATCGCACGAAAGTTCCCGAGGCATTGGAATTTTGCATGAAGTATCTGACTGCCGAAAATCGAGACCTGGAATTCGAACAACGATGCCGGGATGCTTTTGCCGGCCGAACATCGGGAGAATCCGTTCGCGGAATGCTGGCGGGGCTTTACCGGAGGCATCCCTGGCTGCCCGGTCGAATGATTATCAAAGATGTCTGCACCTGCATGGCGTTGGAATCGATCCATAGGATCGTGGCGCCCAAAATTGTCATCGTCATTCGTCATCCATGCGGCGTAGCGGCTAGTTGGCACCGACTAAAATACAATGTAGATCGAGACCTGAAGGTCGTGCTCGATCAACCGCGCCTGTTAAATTCTTTTCTGGGACCGTTTGAGAATACCCTCGCGCGGGCAGAAGGATTCTGGCAAAAGATGGGAGCGTTGTGGGGAGCGACCTACTACGTTCTCCTGCAACAATGCAAAATGCATCCGGCCTGGATCATTGTCGAACATGAAGCATTATGCCGCGATGCCGTGGCGAATTTTCGCCGACTGTTCGAATCGTTGGACCTTGGCTGGACTAACCGGACAGATCAGTGGCTGGAAAGTTCGACGGGGACGAATACCCCGGAGCCTTACTCGAATCGCCGCGTGTCGGAAGAAGAACCCGATAAATGGAGGAGTGAGCTGAGCGATGAGCAGTCGGAGCAGGTGCGTCGATTCGCGCAGCCGTTCGAGATTCCATTTTACCGGGAGTGAAGCGAGAACTTTAACACGCTGGACGAAAAATGATCGACGGTAGTTTCTTTATTATCATCGTCTTCATCTTCGGCGCCGTCGTCGGGAGCTTTCTCAATGTGTGCATCGTCCGGCTCCCGGCGGGCGAATCGATAACGCATCCGCCTTCGCGCTGTCCCGCGTGCAAGGCGCGGATCGCCTTTTACGATAACATCCCGCTGCTGAGCTATCTGATCTTGCGCGGCCGTTGCCGCGCCTGCGCGGCGCCCATATCTTCGCGCTATTTTATCGTCGAGTTTTTGACGGGCCTCTTGGCCGTAGCGTTGTTTTTGCGCTTTGGCTGGAGCCCGACCTTTTTTGTCTACGCAATTTTCGCCGCCGCGCTCGTAGTAGTCTCGTTTGTCGATCTCGATATTCAAATCATTCCCGACGTGATCAGCCTGCCCGGAATAGTTCTTGGACTTCTTGCGTCGTTTGTGCCGGCCGCGCGCGTCGATCATCTTTCGCTGCCTCCATCGCCCATGGATTCGTTGTTGGGGGTATTGGTCGGCGGCGGCGTGCTCTATCTCGTCGCCTGGCTCTACGAACTGGCGACGGGGACCGAAGGGATGGGAGGCGGGGATATAAAGCTGCTTGCCATGATCGGCGCTTTTCTGGGCTGGCCCGGGGTGCCGCTGGCGTTGTTTTTTGCTTCTTTGGCCGGCGCGCTGATCGGCATCGTTTTGATGGTGTCGACGGGAAAGGGAATAAAGCTAAGGATTCCGTTCGGCCCGTTCCTTTGCCTCGGCGCTTTGGCCTACCTCTTCTTTGGTCGATGGCTCGTAGAGACGTACTTCCTTCTCGATTGACTACGTACGGATTTTGTTAGTTTGACGCTTTTTGTCAGCCGCGACGCTTTTTTGCGTCGGCTAAAGACGCCTCCTGCCGGACTTTCCGTAAGCAAATCTCGCTATTTACAGACGACAGGCAAGCCCACCCGTTGGCACGCTTCTAGCAGCCGCTCTGCATCAAACAATTCTATGATTCTATCTAGACTGACCGCACATCGCGGCATGGCAGGGTTTAGTTTGCTGGAAACGTTAGCGGCGATTTCCGTCGCGAGCATTCTCGCTGCCATTGCCATACCACATTTTACCAAGCTGTTGCCGGGAATTCGTTTATCGTCCGCGGCGCGCCAGATCGCGACCGATTTGCAGCTCGCGAGGATGCGGGCGATTTCGCAACATGCAAATCAGACGGTCGCATTTAATACTGCGACGTCGACTTACACATTTGGAGCGGACACACGGAACTTGAGCCAGCTCTATCCGGGCACCACCTTTACTGCCCCGTCGGGTGGAAATCCCGTTTTCACGACGACGGGAACCGGGAACGCAACAACCATTACGATTTCGAACAACGGCCAAACGAAGCAGGTTGTTGTCACGGCGATCGGCCGGGTCAGCATTCCATGAGCAAAACGCTTAGCAAGAAAATCGGGCTGTCGTTTTCTCGGCGCGTGCTCGCGTCCCGTGCCGGTTTTACTTTGATAGAAGTGCTCGTGGCGGTCAGCATTTTCGCGTTCGGCATGTTGGGCTTGGCGGCCGGCGCGATCGCGATTATGCGCGCCAACAAAACTGCCCAGTTTCATACGATGGCGACGACTTTGGTGCAGGAAAAATTAGAGCAGCTCAAATCAACCTCCGTCGCTTTCGTCGCAAGTTGCGCGAGTAGCTGTGAGACCGCTCCGACTTATCTCGGCGTGACTTTTGCGCGCACCTGGGATGTCGTGCTGAATCAACCGCAGCCGGGGCTTAAGCAAATCACCGTCACGATTCAGTGGACCGATTATACAAGCCACACCATAAGCGTCATATCGGCGATGCCGACGTAGGCGACGAGATGATTACCGATCAAAAGGGTTTCACGCTGATCGAGCTCTTAATCGCGATGGCGATGAGCGTCATCATTCTAGGCGCTGCGCGGACGATGTACACGATCCAAGCGCACACCATCAAGTCGCAGGAATATCAAATGGAGGCGCAAGAATATGCCCGGGTGTCGCTCGACATGATGGCGCGCGAGATCCGAAACCTCGGTTATTTTCCCAAGGTAACGTCCTGCGCGTCGCCCGCCAACACCAAAGGAATCGTTTCGGCAAGCGCCGCCAGCATCAGTTTCGTTTACGACGCGGACGGAAACGGCAACTGCACGGGCACCGGAGAGAGCGTCACTTACACGTACGACTCGACCACAAAGAATATCTCGCGGACCGCCGACGGCTCGACACAGACGCTCACAAACGGCAACGTCACTGCGTTTGAGCTTAGGTATTATCCGCGGCAAACCAGCGGCACCGCACCCGCGCCTTATTGTTCCTCGGGCGGAAGTCCGTCCGGCTGTAGCGGCACGCTCTCGGCCAACCTCGCCAGCGTTCAGCGCGTCTACATCTCGCTCACGGTGAAATTACAACGCACCGATACTCGCGTGGGTGGCCAGAACGACGTGGCGATGAATTCGAGCGTGGATCTGCGTAACCGCGTAAACTGAGGAAACGAAGATGGGTGAAAAAAAGCTTCCGATGATTTCGCTGTCCGATTGCCGCCGGCGGCTCCGATCCGAGCGCGGCGTTTCGCTCGTCGTCGTGCTCATGCTCATGGTTATCATTCTCGCGATGGCCGGGGCCGGCATGCTCTTCAGCAGCATAGATCTACGCGCGAGCGGCAACTTCCGTGCGGGAACTCAGGCGTTCTTCGCGGCGGACACCGGCGTCAACGACGCGTACACGCGGATCGGCCTGGATCCTTCGGCGTCGATCGTTGCGTTCGGGCCGATAACGCTCTCGGGCGGACTTAAATACTGCAGCGGAAAAATTCAGACTACCGGAACGAATTGCAGCTCGCCGCAGCCGCTCCAGTCTCCCTCGCCCGTGAACGTCTCAGGATATTCGCTCGGGCAGGGAACCGGCTACAACACGACGGGGTATCAATTCTATCAGTACCAAATCAACGTCACGGGCGTGCAGCCGCAGCTTTCTTCTGTGCGCGAGGTGGAGGCCCAAATCCAATACGGCCCGATACCGCAATGAGGTGGTGCATGAAAAAAATCTTAGCTTCGATCCTGATTCTTTTTCTCGTTTTGGGCGGCCATGTCCCGCGTCTCCGCGCGGACGACAGCGATATCTTCGGCGCGAATGTGAAGCCCAACGTGATGTTGGCGATCACGAGCTCGACCGACCTGAACCAAATCATCAAGTCGGAGGCGTACTCAGTCAACACGACCTACAGCACGCCGGCAACGTACACTTCGACGAAAGTTTATAAGTATGTGAATTCCACGCCGGCGTGCAAGCCGAATCCCAAGCCGTGCTATCTGGTATACGCCAACACCATCAGTGCCGTGACGGATACCGGCGCTCAGACCTCGCTTTCTACGGTCGGGTATTGGAACGGCACGATCAGCGGCACAACGCTCAGCCTGTTCTACGGCAATTACCTCAACTACCTCCTTTGCACGACATGCGGGACCGACCAGTCCAAGGTCAGCATCATGAAGACCGTCCTTACCAACCTGATCAGCAACACGACGGGCATCCGCTTTGGCGTCATGAAATACTCCGCCGGCGGCGGCAAGGTTATGGACGAGATCAAGGACATGACCTCGACGAACCAGTCGACGATCATCACTGACATTAACAACATGGACCTGCAGTCTTCGGGTCACCCGATCGGCGATCAGATGAAATCGGCAGGCGACTATTACGAAGGACATCTGACGGGACTTTCGAGCCCGATTCAGTATTCCTGCCAGCCGAACTTTTTGATCGTCCTGACCGACGGCGCCAACGACGGCAGCACCGATCCGCGCGACGAAGCGACCGCACTCTACACGCAGGATCACAACAGCACATTCGCCGGGATGCAGAACATCATCGTGCACGTCGTCGCGTTCGAGTCGCCGTCGCAGCCCTTTGCGGTCGACACAATCAACATACTAAAAACCACGGCGAAGAACGGCGGAGGAAACTTTTACGAGGCCTTCACGGCATCAGAACTTGAAAAGGCGCTGAACTCTACAATCAGCGCGGTGCTGAACGCGACGTACTCGTTCGCCACGCCGGTTGTTCCGAGTACGGGCACAAGCAGCACCCAGCGCGCCTATCTCGCGTCCTTTCAGTCGAGTCCTTCGCATCCGTTTTGGAAAGGCTTTCTCAAGGCATACAACCGGGATTCCAGCGGACTAATACCGGTGGACGCGAACGGCATTCCCCTATCGAGCGCGCTCGCATGGGAAGCCGGTCAACAGGTCAGCAACACGCTCGATAGCAGCCGGACCGTCTACACCTCGATCAGTAGCGCGCTGAGTAGTTTCAGCACGACCAACTCGAGTCTCACCACCACGATGCTGAACGCGGCCAGCACCACGGAAAAAAACAATATCATTAACTATATCCGCGGCCTCGATACCTACGATGAAGACGACGACGGCAACACCTCGGAGCAGAGGCAGTGGAAGCTCGGCGACATCTTCCATTCCACACCGGTGCTGGTGCGGCCGCCG
>DATDFN010000182.1:0-7255 GCA_036522615.1 Binatia bacterium
CGCCTGCTTCGGCTTCCACTCGGCGGAATTGAATTTCACGCGCGCCTCCGGCGGAATCTCCGCGCCGCCCGGCACGAGCGTCTTCATCGCCTCCTCGCCCTTCTGCGCGAAGATCCAGTACTCGGGATATTTTTCTTCTTCATAGATCGCGATGCCCATCGCCATCGAAAGCGGCCCGGTCGTCGCGGCGAGATACACCAGCTCGTCGCCGCTCTCGTTGCGATGTCGGTGCCAGGCGAAGACGGGCACGCAGATGAGGTCGCCGGCCTCCCAAGGATACTTGATGCCGTCGATCACGCTGTAACCGTGGCCCTTGAGGATATAGATCACCGCTTCGACGGTATGGCGGTGGCCGAGCTGCCAGCCGCTGAACTCCATCTCCTCGCCGGGCGTGCGCAGATTGATCCAGAAGCGAAACGTCCGCTGGTTGAAGCCGAGGCGCGGGTCGACGATGTAGACGTGGTTGTGTTCTTTGAGCTGCGCGTCGATCTCTTCGGCCTTCACGTGCACCGGCGATTTCCGCCGCCGCTCGAGCTCCTCTTTGCCGAAGCGGATGTGCTCCATCCGCATGCGCAGATGATCCTCTTTACGCGCCATCACCATATAAGCGTTCTCCCTTTCTGTGTCCGTCGATCGCGCCGCGGATCGTTGGAGCCCGCGCGCGATGGAGTAATCGAAAATGTCGGCCGGCGTGAGCGGCTTGTTGCCGCAGCGACCTCGTATGCCCAGCGCCTTTTTTAGGCCCAAGCCGGTCTGCTGTCAATCACCGCGAGTGGAATCCCGAATATCCGTATGTTATAAAAAATTCTGGATTCATAAGTCTTTCTCGATCACACGGAGCCTCAACGCAATGAAGCGTCCCGAACCTTTGGAAATTTTCCAACCCAAGTCTCTCAAAGAAGCGAGCACGCTCGTCAAACAACAGGGTCCCGGCGGACGCTTTCTCGCCGGCGGCACCGATCTCGTCATCGCCGTCAAGGAAAAAGGCTTCAAGCCGAAATATGTCGTCGACTTGAAGCGCATTCCCGGCCTCACCGGCATCCGCGAAGAGAAGGACGGCGCGGTTACGATCGGCGCGCTCACGACCATGCGCGAGGTCGAGACCTCGCCGGTCGTGCTGAAGAAATACCCGTTCCTCGCGCGGAGTGCGGCGGAAGTCGGCTCGGTGCAAATCCGCCACCGCGCCACGATCGGCGGCAACATGGCGAACGCCACGCCGTCGGCGGACGTCGCGCCGGCGCTGATCGCGCTGGAGGCCAAGGCGAAGATCGCCGGCCTCGACGGCGAGCGCACGATCCCGCTCGAAGAGCTCTTCCGCGGCCCGGGCCAGACGAATCTCGCGCCTGAGGAGATTTTGACCGCCATCGTGATTCCGCCGGTAAGCTCCGGCCTGCGCGGCGACTACATAAAATTCTCCCCGCGCGAGATGATGGACCTGGCCTACGTCGGCGTCGCCGTCGCCCTCGAGTTGAACGGCGGCAAGCAATGCCGGAAGGCGCGCATCGCCCTCGGCGCCGTCTCGCCCACGCCGATGCGCGCGCGGCGCGCGGAAGCGCTGCTGGAAAATCAAACGGTCACCGAAGAACTGGCCGAGAAGGCCGGCGCCGAGGCCGCCGCGGAGTCGAAGCCGATCAGCGACGTGCGCTCGTCGGCGGATTATCGCAGAGAAATGGTTCGCGTCAACACCAAGCGCGCGCTGCTCAACGCCGTCGCGGGCGAGCCCGCCTCCTGGGTCGAGCGCCGCGACCGAAGGTACTAAGGCAATGAAAAAGAAGATTCAGGTCACGCTCAACGGCAAGAAAACCGATCTCGAAGTCCCATCGCATCGTTTGCTGCTCGATCTTCTGCGCGACGAGATCGGCCTCACCGGAACCAAGGAAGGCTGCGGCACCGGCGACTGCGGCGCCTGCACCGTTCTCTTGAACGGCAAGCCCGTCAACTCGTGCCTGATTTTCTCCGGCGAGCTCGACGGCGCGGACATCGTCACGATCGAAGGCTTGAAGATCGGCCCGGAGCTGCATCCCGTGCAGCGCGCGTTCGTCCAAGACGGCGGCGTGCAGTGCGGCTACTGCACCTCCGGCATGCTGATGATGTCGAAGGCGCTGCTCGACGAGAATTCCGATCCCAGCGAGGACGACATCCGCTTCGCGATCTCCGGCAATCTCTGCCGCTGCACCGGCTACGCGAAGATCGTCAAGGCCGTGCAGGACGCCGCGCGCGAGCTGCGCGCGCGCCGTTCATAGCTTCGTCCGGTAAAGCACCGCACAAAGGAATCGTTCATGGATAATCTCACCGTCGTAGGAAAACCGGTCACGCGCGTCGACGCCGACGAGAAAGTCACCGGAGAGGCCGTCTACGGCTACGATCTCGTCCTGCCGAACATGGTTTACGGCAAGATTCTTTTCAGCCCGAAGGCGCACGCCAAGATCAAGCGCATCAATACGGACAAGGCGCGGCAACATCCCGGCGTCGTCGCGGTCGTCACCGGCAAGGATGCGCCGTGGATTCACGGCGAGTCGATCCGCGACAAGCCCTTCCTCGCCCAGGACAAGGTCCGCTACATCGGCGAGCCGGTCGCGGCGGTCGCGGCCGTCGACGAGGACACCGCCGAAGCCGCCGTGCGGCTCATCGAAGTCGAGTACGAAGACCTGCCGGCCTACACCTCGCCGGAAGACGCCGCGCGGCCCGACGCCGTCGCGATCCACGAGAATTTCGCCAGCTATCGGAAGATGCCTTTCGTCACGCCCGGGATCGGCAACGTTTGCGAGCATTTCAAGCTCCGCACCGGCGACGTCGAGCAGGGCTTCCGCGAAGCCGATATCGTGCTCGAAGAGCGCTACTCCGTGCCGATCATCCAGCATGCGGCGATGGAGCCGCACTCCGCGCACGCGCAGGTCGATCCCGCGACCGGCCGCGTGACGATCTGGGTCGCCAACGACGCGCCGTTTCGCGCGCTGCACGAGATCACCGAGGCGCTCGACGTTCCCAAGGAAAAAGTCCGCTTCATTAATCCGCTCCAGGGCGGCGGCTTCGGCTCGAAAGGCGGTCTCAAGGTCGAGCCGGTCGCCGTGGCGCTAGCCTATAAGACGAACGGCCGGCCCGTGCGCGTGAAATTCAATCGCGAAGAGACTTTCATCTCGACGCTCACGCGCCACGGCGCGATCGTGCGCGTGAAGAGCGGCGTCAAGAAAAACGGCGCGATCACGGCGCGCGAGATGACGATCTACTGGAACGGCGGCGCGTACGCGGAAAAAAGTCCGACGGTCTGCATCCGGGGCAGCCTGCCCGCGCCGGGACCGTATCGCATCCCGAATGTGAAAGTGGACGGCTACGCGGTCTACACGAATCTGCCGGTCGCCGGCTCGTTCCGCGGCTACGGCATTCCGCAGGGCGCCTGGGCGGTCGAGCAGCATACGGACGAATTGGCGCGGCGCCTCGGTATGGACCCGCTCGCGTTCCGCATGCAGAACGTCTTCGCCGACGGCGACACCTCCTACTGGGGCGAAGAGCTTCACAGCGTCGGGCTAAAGGAGACGCTGCAAAAAGCCGCCGAAGCGATCGAATGGGGCAAGAAGGTCGACGGCGTGCCGGGCTCGCGCGTGAAGGGACTCAAGATCGGCAAAGGCCTCGCGTGCATCCAGAAGCCGACGCGCTCGCCGACGACGTCGAGCGCGGGCGTCATCGTCAATGCCAAAGGCGAAGCCTCGGTCCTCGCCGGCACGGTCGAGATCGGCCAGGGCTGCAACACGATTCTATGCCAGATCGCCGCCGAGGAGCTCAAGATGCCGCTCGATAAGGTGCGCTCGGCGCCGCTCGACACCGACGTGATCCCGTACGACGCCTCGACGACTTCCAGCCGCAGCACCTACCACATGGGCAACGCCGTCAAAGGCGCCGCGATCGACGCGCGCGAAAAGCTCGCCGAGCTTGCGGCGCCGATGCTGGAAGCCAAAAAGGAAGAACTCTCGTTCGCCGACGGCAAAGTATTTTTGAAGCATGACCCGAAGATGGCGCTCACCGTCGCCGAGGTCGTCCGCCGAAAGCTCGGCGCCGAAGGGACGGTGCGCGGCGACGCCTCGTATACCTATGAGCTGGCGAAGGATCTGGACTTGGAGACCGGCCACAGCGACAACGCTTCGGCCTTTTACATGTACGCCACCCAGGCGGCCGTGATCGCCGTCGACGAGGAGACCGGCCGGGCGCGGCTGCTGAAAATGTCGGCGGCGCACGACGTGGGCAAGGCGATCAATCCGCTCAACTGCGCCGCGCAGATCGAAGGCGGCCTCGCCATGGGCATCGGCTCGGCGCTGCACGAGCACCTCGTCATCGATCAGAACGGCAAAGTGCGCAATCCGTCGTTTCTCGACTACCATCTCGTGACTGCGCTCGATCTTCCCGAAATGATTCCCATCATCGTCGAATGTCCCGAGCCCCAGGGGCCTTACGGCGCGAAAGGCCTCGGCGAGCCCGGCCTCGCGCCGACTCCCGCCGCCATCGGCAACGCCGTCGCCGACGCGATCGGCGCGCGCGTGCACGACCTGCCGCTCAGCCCGGAGCGGATCTTCTGGGTGATTCAAGAAAAGAAAAAAGGCAAAGCGGCGTAGCCGCCGGGTTGCGGGAGGCGCGATGAACAAATTGCTCGTATCGCTGTCGGCGCTGCTTTTCTCCATAGCCGCGCTGCCGGCGCCGGCGTCGGCGCAAAAAGAGCAGCCCATCATGGTGGGCGTCGCCGGCATGTCGGCCGCGCTGATTCATCCTTTCATCGCCAAAGACTCCGGCATGTTTCAAAAGTACGGCGTCGACGCGCGCCTCGTCCTCTTCGAGGGCGGCTCGCTGCTCGCGCAGGCGTCGATGGCCGGGGAAATAAAAATATCGACCACATCGGGGCCGGTGACGATCGCCTCGCGCTCGGCCGGCGCCGATACGATCGCCGTCGCCGGATACATCAACACGCTGCCCTACAACCTGGTGACGAATAAAACGATCACCAGCCTCGAGCAGCTCAAGGGAAAGAAGATCGCGATCAGCCGCTTCGGCTCGAATACCGACACGGCGGTCCGGCTCCTGCTGGAAAAAGTCGGCCTCAATCCGGCGAAGGACGTGACGATCATTCAGGTCGGCGCGCAGCCGACGCGCTTCCAGGCGCTCGTGGCGGGCACGATCGACGCGACGATCATCGCGCCGCCCTTCGACATCACGGCGAAGAAGCAGGGCTACAACGTGCTCGTCAATCTCGCCGAACAGTCGCTCGCCTATCCGCAGCAGGTGGTCGAGACCACCGACCGCTTCATCCGCGAAAATCCGCAGGCGGTGAAAAGTTATTTGAAGGGCTTCATCGGCGGCATCCACTACGCCCTGACGAACAAGGAAGGCGCGAAGAAGATCATGGCGAAGTATCTCAGGATCACCGACCCCGAGATTCTCGACGCGACATACGCGAGCTACGCACAGACGACCGACCGCCGCGCGTTCCCCAACATGCAGGGGTTCCGCTACGCCGTCGACGAGCTCGCCCGCCGCGTGCCGGCGGCCAAGGACAAGAAGGCCGAAGACTTCGTCAACATGCGGTTTTTGAACGAGCTGGAGAAAGAGGGATTTTTTAAAGAGCTGTACAAGTAGCTCGCTCAGTTTTGGTCGAGCCTTTCAATCACTGATGCATCTGCAAACCGTTGCGACGGCAGAGCATCTTCAAATCTTCACCCATCTGCGACAGCGCATCGTCTAACGCCTCATTGAGGATACCGATGATCTCCCAATTTCCATTCATCCAATTAACTTTCGTGCTGCTACCGCGATACTGCCGTTCTGGCACGCCGTCTTCGCCGCCGCGAAATCTTCCGGCGATTGTTACTACTGCTTCGAATGTCATCGTCAACGTCCTAGCGTATATTCGCCTGACGCCGACCTCGCCCGTCAAATAGCTCGTCGTGGGCATAAAGTCGCCGGGAGCGCTTTGAAGCGTGTAGCCGTCGCGGTTCAGAGTTCCGAGTCTGGACTGAATCCACTCGGTGACATGCTCGGCGACCAAAGGTCGCGTACCCGAATAACCCAACGTTTCACGGTTCGGCCGCTCATCTTTGACAGCGGTAATCACGATACGACAGGATTCGTTTTTCTCGGTCTGATCGAAGCGGCTCGTAGTCAAAGAGCCGTAAGGTAAATGAAGAGCGATCGGCTCGGTGTTGACGCAACCGATCAAGGAAAGTACCAGGCCAGCAATAAGGAACTGAAGCCTAAATGACGGGGATCGGCATGCTGGACGCGCCATCGCTCTGCTATTGCCGCACGCCTGTCGCTGTAAACCGCTCGTCGATGGAAGCCGACCACAAGATGTCACGGTAGCGCACGATAAAACGTTTGCCGTCCGTCGCTAGAAAAGTGACATCCGATGGGGATGCTTTCGTGAGAATCGCTCCTGCAGCGAACTTGGGCATCGAATCGGGCGGAGGCAGAAATTGTGGCGCGGGACGAAAGTCCAATTGCATCATCTTCATCGTCTCCGCGATGCCTTCCTGCACGGCAGCCCGGACCGGAGCGCCGTGATCAACCGCCCATGCCTTCGCAGCAGCCTCCCGATCCTCCGAAGGGAGGATCGGCGGCGTGTAATAATGATATCTGGCGAGATACGTTGCTTCCTTTGCGTCCCGCAACCACAGTGAGACGACGGTCGTAATGTAAAACGACTGGAAGTCGGCACCCAACTCGTATTTCGTGGAGATCGATAGCAATCCCGTTTCAGGGAGTTCTTTACGTAAATTGTCGCGATCTTTATCGCTGACGGCCTTGGCCGTTGAATCGATCTTCGTCATTTGAATCGTCGGCAGCGCTCTTAGGGTTTTTTCCAGACTCGCTAGAAATACGGCGCGAAAATCGATGTCGCTAACCTCCTTTCGAACCGGCTCAATGAGTCGATTTGCTCGCGAGGTCCGGTAAGAGTTGACACCTGCATCAATCAACGCGACCAACAGACCGCCTCCGGCGCCGACGGATAGATTGGACGGTTCCACAAACGCATTGATCTCGTCTTGCGAGATCGACACGTATACCCGGGTATCGAGAGTTTGAGGAGTGTTCTCAACCTTGAATGGAACGTAGATCGGCGGAGCGCAGCCGGCGGCGAGGAGGACACCGATAAAGACAATTACACCAAAGATATATCTTCGTTTCATGCCAAAGACCGCCTTACCATCCGGGGCGATTTAATTTCGGCAATAACTACTATGCAGGAAACTTTTTTGTCAAGAATAATTTTGCG
>DATDFN010000183.1:0-2466 GCA_036522615.1 Binatia bacterium
GTCTGCGCGATGTAGCCGCCGTATTTCGCCTCCAGCTCGGTGTTGATCATGTCGCCCGCCTCGAGCTTCCGGTGCGGCGCAATGCGGCAGGCCCACGGGACTCCCTTGCCGGCGCCCCAGTGCGTCATCGACGGATAATCGCCGCCGTTGGCGATGATCGTGCGCCAGATCTCCGCGACGACCTCGTTCTCCATCACACCGACGCGGGCCTTGCCGAGGATCGCCTCGACGACTCTGTCGAGGATGCCGGCGGCGCGCTCGATCCAGGCGACCTCCTCTTTGCCTTTGACCGAGCGCGCGTCCTGCAAGAGCTCGGTCGCGTTCTCGAAGGACGCCGCGGGGAAGGCTTTCTTCGCTTTCTCGAGCATGCCGGTAACGACTGTGCCCTCCGGGGCACGTAACAGTCCGGCTAGGCCGCTCACGCCGACGCGCGCGCGGTCCAGTTTCAATTCCCTCATGCGCTCGATCACCGGGTCGGCCCAGGTGCGGCGCGTCTGGCGGATGTCCTTGACCCAGTCCTGCGCGATTCCCCACCATTCGACCTCGTTGCCGCCGCGGACGAATGCCGTCACGTCGCCGGAAAGCGGAAAAACGACGGCGACCTCGGTTTGGTGGCCCCCGATATGTGTCAGATATCGAATATCGGCCTGAAACTGGTCCCAGTGGCTCTGATTAGGAAAGCCGATGATCGCGTCCAGTTCGGCCAGGCGCATGAGCTCGCGAACGCGTCCCCACCGGCGCTCGCGCTCCGCCACGCTGAATTTCGGTAGGCCAAAGCCCCTCTCGCCGCTGTTGATCATGGATCTACCCCCTTGAATCTTCCGATTTCCTTTATAAGCTTGCTCAGCGGCGGCGTTCAAGGCCGGTGGAAAAATCGGCGGTGGAATGATAAGGAGAGGTTAACGCCTTGGTGAGCCCTTCTCAGACTTTCCCATCAGTGTTTTTCCGGTCCTCCCGAATAGGTATAACCTCGTGAAATATCTCGCGATTTGTGAGGACGACCTCCTTTTTCAATTCATGCGCAAGCTCGCGACCAAGCGCAGCGAGGTCTTGTTCCTGGTTCAGGACCCCGATGCGGCCAGGCGCATCCGGCGCCGCGGCGGCAGTAGCCAATCCGGGCCCCTGGACAGCGAAACCACCTACCAGAAAGCCCACCTGGAGCGCGTCGACCAGGTCATCCTCTTTGTCCGCGACACCGAGCTTTGGGAGCGGGTCTATACGCAAATCCGCAGCCTGCGCCCGGATACCTCTATCCTGTCGCTTGCCTCGGGGAAAAAGTCGATCGGCGGCCATAAGGACAAATTGCTGAGCCAGCTCCCGCTGGAGGACATTTTCGAAGAATTCTGCGCGCCGCAGCTCCTCGATACGGTAAATCGCCGCCGCGTCGAGATCATCCGCTCGCTCTTCCGCGAGAAGGATAAAATCAACATCCTGCTGCAGCACGACCCCGACCCCGACGCGATCGGCAGCGCGCTCGCGCTGCGCGAGCTGCTGGGACGGAATCGAGCGACGACGCCGATCGTCACGTTCGGCGAAGTGACGCGCCCGGAGAATCTCGCGATGATCCGCTTGCTCGAAATCCAAATCGAGCGGATAAACCCCGCCGATCTCCACGCCGACGGCGCTAAGCTCGCGCTAGTCGATGTGCAGCCGCCCTATTTCGAGCAACCGCTCGGGCGCGTCGATCTGGTCGTCGACCATCATCCGAAGCGGGCGCCGTTCAGCGCCCGCTTCGCCGATCTCCGCTCCGACTACGGCGCAACCTCGACGATCTTCACCGATTATCTCCGCGCCGCCGGCATGGAGCCGTCGCAGCGGCTCGCGACCGCGCTGCTCTACGGCATCAAGACCGACACGCTCTTTCTCGAGCGCGGCAGCCATATGATCGACGTCGAGGCGTTCAGCTTCCTTTATCCGTTCGCCAACCGCGCTCTCATCGCGAAGATGGAGCGCCCCGCGCTGCCGCGCGAGGACCTGGAGGCGCTCGGCCGCGCGCTCAGCCGCCTGCAGCTCGAAGACGGCGTCGCGGTAATTCACATGGGCGAGGTCAAGCGCGAAGATGTGATCCCGCAGATGGCGGAGTTCTCGCTGCAGATCGAAGGCGTCGAGTGGGGCATCGTCTCCGGGGTTTCCGACAACCGCGTCGTCATCTCGGCGCGCAACGTCGGCTACGTGAAAAGCGCCGGCGACATCATGAAACGCCTCTACGACGACATCGGCAGCGCCGGCGGCCACCGCGCGATGGCGAAGGCGGTCATTCCGGTCTCCCGCTTCAAGGAGAAGTTCGGCGAGGTCAGCGAAAAGGCGATCCGCGACGCGATCGTGCCGCTGATCACGCAGCGCGAGGACGAGCCCGGCCGTGGCTGAGGCGCGACGCGGCTTTCGCGAGATCGAGCACACGGCCGACCTCGGCATCGAAGCCGAGGGCGCAAATCCGGCGGAGCTGTTCGCCGCCGCCGCCGAGGG
>DATDFN010000184.1:0-46388 GCA_036522615.1 Binatia bacterium
GTATTCCACGCGCCGCTTCCAGCCCATGACGATGCCGAGCGGTATGCCGACAACGACCGCGGCCGAGAAGCCGAGGATGAACGCGCGGCTGCTGACGCCGAGGTCGTGCCACAGCTTGCCGGTCGTGATCTGGTCGCGGAACGCGGCGGCGATGAGCGACGGCTTGGTAAAGAAAAACGGGTTCAGCGGAATGAGATAGGTCAGCAGCAGCTCCCAGGCGGCGACCAAAACGATGAATGACGAGGCGCCCAAAATCAGCCGCCGGTGCTCGCCGTAGAAGTCTCCCGCGCGCATCTATTTTTTCCCCACGAGCTCTTCTTTGAGTATGTCCCAGATGCGCGATTTCAAGCCGTTGAACTCCGCCGTGAGACGCATCTCGTAATCGCGCGGGCGGGGCAGGTCGACTTTGAGAATCTGCTTGATCCTGCCCGGCCGCGCGCTCATCACAACGACGCGGTCGCTGAGATAAGCCGCCTCCTCGATACTGTGCGTGACGAAGAGCACGGTCTTTTGCGTCTTTTCCCACACCTGCAAAAGCTCGGTCTGCATGAGGTCGCGCGTCTGCGCGTCGAGCGCGGCGAACGGTTCGTCCATCAACAGCACCTCGGGATCGGTCGCGAGAGCGCGCGCGAGTCCCACCCTTTGCTTCATACCGCCGGAAAGCTCGTGCGGATAGTGGCTCGCGAAGCCCGCGAGGCCGGCCATGTCGATCAACTCCATCGCGCGCCGGCGGCGCTGCTCGGCGGCGACGCCTTTCAGCTCCAACCCCAGCTCGACGTTCCCGATCACCGTGCGCCACGGCAGCAGGCCGAATTCCTGGAAGACCATCGCGCGGTCCTGTCCCGGTCCGTCGATGCGCCGGCCGTTCAGCTCCATGATTCCAGCGTCCGGCGCGATGAGCCCGAGCAGAATATTCAAGAAGGTGCTCTTGCCGCATCCCGAGGGGCCGACGATGCTGACGAATTCGCCTTTCCCGACGTCGAGCGAGAGGTTTTTGAGGGCGGTGACGGGCTCTCTGTTTTTCGGGCGGAAGGTGAGGCTTACGTCTGTCGCTTGGATGCACGGCCGCATGGCGTCCTCGCGCGCTAATCTATACAAAAGCGCCGCCGCTCTACAAGAACAAAGGCCGGCTTAACGCCCTTGAAAACAGCCGCGGCGGCGCGGTATAAAATCAGACAGCGCAGGAGGAGAAGACGATGAAAATCAAAAAAGTCTATCACATCGGCTTGCCGGTCAACGATCTCGACCGCGCGACGAAATTCTACAGCGAAGTCCTCGGCATGAAATGCACCAAGGTCGGCTTCGACGTGGACAGCGGCGGTCCTTACAAGGAAGTCTACGGCATGTATCCGTCGATCTCGCGCCTGTTCTGCGAGGACGGCATGTGCCTGGTGCTCTTCCAGCGCCCGAAGCCGATCGAGCGCGGCGATTTCGACGACGGCACGGCGCACATCGCGCTGCAGACGAGCAAGGACGATTTCGACAAGGCCGCCGACGAACTAAAAAAGGCCGGCGTCAAAGTATTGATCGACAAGCCGGTCGCCCGGCCTACGGGCAGAGGCCTCTACTTCTTCGACACGGAAGGGAATTATATTCAGCTGCACTCCGTCGAATAATCCGGCAGGCTGCCAAACAGCAGGATGCAAGCGGAGAAGGTGAAGGCGGCGCAAGCCGTTTCACCTTTTTTGTTTTCCGACAAGTCTATCGTTCAAAGATAGGTCTCGTGTCGTGATCTATCACTTCCCCGCCAATCTCCGCGCGACCGTAATGAATCCCGTGTGCGCCACCATGCGGTGCTGCGGGCGCATGCTCATCTCTTTGATGTGCCAGTAGCGGAAGAGGGTCTCGAACGTCTCGATCGCGGCGAAGCCTCCGTGCGCGCGGAGAGAATCGACGAGCGTCTTCACCTGGATCACCGTCGGCAGGTAGCTGAGTAGAATGCCGCCGGGGCGGAGCGCGGCCCAGGATTTTTCCGTCACCTGCCACGGCTCCGGCAGATCGAGGATGACGCGATCGACCTCGCTTTCGTCCAGCGCCTCGGCGACGTCGCCGAGCTTGAGCATCCAGTTCTCCGCCGCGCCGTAGTAGCGCGCGACGTTCTCCTTCGCCATGCGCGCGAAGTCATCGCGCAGTTCGTACGACACGAGCCGCCCCGAAGGCCCGAGCGCGCGCAGCAGCGCGACGGTGAGCGCGCCGGCGCCGACGCCGGACTCGATTACGGTCAATCCCGGCTGAATGTCGGCCCAGACGAGAATTGAGCCGATGTCTTTGGGATAAATGACCTGCGCCTGGCGCGGCAGATTGGGGATCAGCTGCGCGAGCGTCGGGCGAAAGACAAGGAACGTGTCGCTCAGCGACGAGCGCACGAGGGTGCCTTCGTCGCGGCCGATCACATCGTCGCCCGCGATCTTGCCGTCGCGAATTTTGATTTCTTTACCGCCGGCGAGCCGGCGGAGATATTCGCGCTCTTTGCGGTCGATGAAAACGACCGTCTCGCCGTCGCGCAGCGGGCCTCCGCGGTTCATACGCTCTCCATGAGAAGAATGAGCAAAAGTAAAGCAGCGGTGGAATGAAGTCAATGTAAAGGATGCCGAGACGTTAAATGACGCGGCGAGAGCGACGATTTTCAGTTGGCTTTTAAAAAAGCGGATGGTAGCTTCCACGCATGGCGGAACCCGCGATCGGGCAGCACCATCACGTCGAGGATTGGCACACGCCGAAGGGGCGCGCCATCCGCGAAGTTATCTTCGGGATGAACGACGGCCTCGTGACGACGATCGGCTTTTTGGCCGGCGTTACGGGCTCGATCGCGCAGGGCCGCTACATCCTGCTCGCCGGCATGGCCGAGATCGTTGCCGGCGCGATCTCGATGGCGCTCGGCGCCTATCTCGCGACGAAATCGCAGCGCGAGTTCTTCCACTCGGAGATCGAGCGGGAGAAATGGGAGATTGATAAGATGCCGGAAAAGGAGGCGCAGGAAATCCGCGAGATCTACGGCGGGATGGGCTTTACGCGGCCGGAGCAGGAGATGATCGTGAACCGCGTCACATCCGACAAGGACCTCTTGCTGCGCTTCATGAAGCGCGAGGAGCTGGGCTTGTTCGACGAACATCTCGACGAGCCGATGAGGGTCGCGGCGACGATGGGGCTTTCTTTCGCCGCCGGCGCCCTGCCGCCGATCATCCCGTATTTTTTCGTTAGCGAGGCGCGGACGGCGATCTGGGCGGCGGTGCTCGTCTCGGTCGCGTTTCTGTTCGCCATGGGGGTGGCGAAGACGCGCCTCACGAAGGCGAACGCGCTTCGTTCCGGCCTCGAGACGATGCTGCTGGGCGTGGCCGCCTGCGCGATCGGCTATGTCCTCGGCTGGGCCGCGGAAAAATTCATTTAGCGACGTATTTGCTAAAGCCGCGCAGCCCGAGCTCGTCGGTCAAATCCTTGATCTCCTGCGAGCGACGGATGTCCGCGACGAGGATTGCGTCCGGCGTGTCCACTACTACGGTGTTTTCCATGCCGACTAGCGCGACTAAGCGGCTGTCGGAAGAATAAATCAGACAATTGCTCGATCGGAAAGCGAAGTGCGGTCCGACTCCGGCGTTGCCGGAGGATTTTTTCTTCGGCAGCATGCGATGGAGCGCGTCCCAGTTGCCGACGTCGCTCCAGCCGAAGTCCGCCTCGATGGTCATGACTTTGCCGGCCGATCCGGCCTTTTCCATCACCGCATAGTCTATCGATACGTTCGGCATCTTCTTGTACCGGCGCTTGAGCGCGGCGCGCGCGGCCGGCGAGAGGCTCCCGAGGCTCCTGCCGTGCGCAATCGCGGCGATGGCGTCGAGCTGGCGCGCGACGGCCGGCGCGTAGCGGCGTAGCGCCGCGAGAAACGTCGCGACGCGCGCGACGAAGATGCCGCTGTTCCACAGCGCCCCGGAGGCGATCAGCCGGCGCGCCTTATCGGCCGGCGGCTTCTCGACGAAGCCGCGGACGCGATGGCCGCGCGCGCGGCTCCCGCCTTTCATCTTAAGGATATAACCGTAGCCCGTCTCGGGGTAGGCGGGACGAATACCCAGCGTGACGAGCGCGTCGGTTTCGGCGGCCACATCGATCGCTTGCTTCAGAATTCTCGAAAAGCGGCGCGGGTCGGAGATCCAGTGATCGGCCGGGAGGATCGCCGCGATCGCCTCGGGGTCGCGATCGAGCAGCTCGACGGCGGCCAGACCGATACAGGGCGCGGTGTTTTTTCCCAGCGGCTCGATCAGAAAATTCCGCTTCGGCAGCATCCGCAGTTCGCGGCGCATCGCGCGCGCATGCTCGTCGACGGTGACGATCAGGACGTTGCGCCGGCCGAAGGTCGGCGTGAGCCGGTCGATCGTTTCGCGCACGAGGCTCTTCGACGAGAGCAGCGGCAGCATCTGTTTTGGCCGGCTCGGGCGGCTGAGCGGCCAGAAGCGGGTTCCTTTGCCGCCGGCCATGACGACGGCGAAAATCTCGGACTTCACTCTTTGACCTCGATGCGTTAGATACCATTAAACCTGCTCGAAAGCGATGAACGCCGATCGTTCTTGGATTGTTCCCGACGATGCGCAAGGCATCCGCCTCGACGCCTTCGTGCGCCGCTGCCTGCCCCATCTTTCGGTCCGCGAGGCGCAGAGGGCGATCGAGGAGGGCGCCTTCTGCCTCGCCGGCCGGCGCGGGCGGAAAGGAGACCGTCTCTCCGGCGGAGATGAATTGCTTTTCCGCGGCGATCCGCACTGGCTCGCGACGGCGCCGCCGCCGGAGCCGGATCTGGGGATTCTCGTCCGCTACGAAGACGATTCCGTCATCGTCGTCGATAAGCCGGCGGGCATCGCGACGCACGGTTTTTCCGGCCGCGAGACGCGGAGCCTCGCGAACTTTCTTGCCGCGATGCGGCCCGATCTCGGCGGCGTGGGCCGGAGCCCGTGGGAGCCCGGGCTGATCAACCGCCTCGACCGCGGCACCTCCGGACTTGTTCTCGCCGCGAAGGATCAGGCGGCGTTCGAAGACCTGCGCGCGCAATCGCAGGCCGGCGCGATAAAAAAAATTTACTGGGCGCTGGTGTGGGGCGTCACCGCCGAAGTCGGGACGATCACGGCGCCGCTCGCTCACGATTCGAAGGATCGCCGCAAGATGAGACCGGCGGCGAAAGCGGAGGGAAATCGACGGACGCGGGTCTGGCCCGCATCGACGCGGTTTCGCCGCCGCTTGAGCGCGGGCGGCTTCAGCTTATTGGAGGTCGAGATCGCGCGCGGCGTGACGCACCAGATCCGCGCGCATTTGCAGAGCGCCGGCCATCCGATCGCCGGCGACCCGCTTTACGGCGCCGGGCGGCGCGAGCCATTCGGTCTCCGCCGGCAGTTCCTGCACGCGCGGTCGATGGAGTTCCGTCACCCCGCCGATGGGCGCAAAGTCAGTGTCGACTCGCCGCTGCCGGGCGACTTAATACGCGTGACGGCGGAACTCGGAATGCCGGTGTGATTTTCGGCGGTCGGGTCAGGTCGCCGCCGCCTTGATGCCTTTGTCTTTGGCGCAGGAGGCGCAGTAGTTCACCTGGTTCACCGGATCTTCGACCAACCCCTCGTCGAGGTTGTGCGCGATCCGCTTGCAGGAAAAGCAGATGTAGTAAATCCCGTCGATGCTCTTGTTGATCTTCTCGCGGTTGAGCACCCGGCCTTTGAGCTTCTCGACGCGAATGCCGAGCAGCTCTTCGTAGTTTTTCTTGATCTTCAGCCGGCCGGCTTCGTCGCTCGCCAGCCCTTGCTCTTCCGCCTCGTCCTGATTGTGATCGTCGAGCGCGTTCGCGTTTCGCAGTTTAGCGGTCGATGTTTTCTTCTTCACCCGTGCCATGATTCAGCTGTCTCCTCAAATCTAAAAGCCGGCGAGTCGTAGACCGCCGGCTTGTGATTTCATAATGAGCAAACGGTTCCTGATTTGTCAATAGAAACGTCAGTAACGATGGCCGAGCGACTTAAGTCCCTGCCATGCTTCGCCGTTGCTCGGCTCCATCGCCAGCACTTCGCGGTAGCGAAGCTCGGCCTCGCGCGTCCTGCCGAGGCGCGTCAGCGCCTGCGCCTGGAGCATGCGCCATTCGCTGTTGCGCCGCTGGCGGAACAGCGCTTGCTGGAGGGTCTTGACGGCATCGTCCCAGCGCTCGAGCTGCAAATAGGCATTCCCGAGCGTGCCGTAGAGAATCGAAGACTCCTCGCGCTCCGGAGCCGCGCGCGCGGCCTCGAGCAGCGCGACCGCGTGCGGATAGTTTTTCCGCACGACTTCCAGCCGTCCGAGCGCGAGCAGAACGGAGGCGTGCTTCGGCTGGAGCGCTTCCGCTTTGCGCAGCCAGCTTTCGGCCTCGTCGATCCGGTTCCGCTGCAACTCGACGGTGCCGAGCCCAATGTAGGGGATGATCTCCTTCGGATTCGCCTCGATGGCCTTGAGGTAAACCTGTCTCGCTTCACCGGTATAAAGGTCCTCTGCCAGCGCCATCACTTTTTTCACTTTGCTGGCGTCGAGCGCAATGACGATCTGAGCCGCCCGCGTGGCCTCGGCGGTCTTCTCCTGCGTTGTGAGGATCTGCGCGCGGAGCAGATGATAATCGGCATTCGCCTGATCGATCGCGAGCGCCTTCTGCACTTCGGCGAGCGCCCGGTCTTCCCATCCGCTCGCGTGCAGCGCTTCGGCAATGTTGTAGTGGCGCCGCTCGGCGGACACGGCCGGAACGTCGCCCCACGGAGCGGGAGTCACGAACGGCTCCATGATCTTGCGGTTGAGCTCCGAGGTGCTGGCGCCGAGGCTCCGCGGCGCCGAAAACTCCAGGCGCGCGTTATCGTCCGTGTTGAATTCCGCGCCTTCGGCGAGCTTCACCAGCTCCGGGCGCCCCATGCGGTAAAAGCCGAGCACCGAATAGGCGTCCGAAAGCCCGAGCTCGTGGAAGTCGTCCCGCAGAACGGCGTTGCGAGAAAAAATTTGTTGCGCCCGCGCGTAGTCGAAGCGCTGTTCTTTCAGGCTGCCGACCAGGAGAAAATCGCTCTCCTGAAGGTTCCAGACGGAAACGTGTGGGAATGCCTCGGCGAACGTGCGCAGCACCATGCGAAAATCGTCCGGCGACATGGAGTAGTTCTGCAGCCATTGCGCGAAGACGCCGTCGGGCGTGAGCTTTTGCCGCGCGGTCGAGTAAAAATCGCGCGTGAACAGGCTCGCGATGCCGGCGATCCACGGATTCGAAGGCTCCGAGATAATCAAGTCGTACTTGCGCGGAACAGCCATGAGATAATTGCGGCCGTCGGAGGGAACCAGGCGCACGCGCGGGTCGTTCAGAATATTGCCATTCTTTTCGCCGAAATAAGCCGCGGCCTCGGCCATCGCCGGCTCGATCTCCAGCACCTCGATATTCTTCACCGGAAAAGTCCCAACCGCTTTTACAGTCATGCCGGTCCCGAGGCCGATCACGGCCGCGTTGCGCGCGTCGGGCTTGAGGAGCATCGGGAGGTATCCCGTCATCAGCATCGTAAGCGCATCGCCGTAGGAGCCGTCGACTTTTCCGTTCGTCTTGAAGTAGCGATAGGTCTTGTAGCGCGTCTCGTGCACGCTGATCGTCGCGGTCAGGCCTTCGCGGTAATAGAGGAGGCGGTCGCGGTGCATCTCTTCGCGGCGCAGCGAATCGGCCGGGATCGCCTTGTAACGCTTGGCGTAGACGGTGACGCCGCTCGTCATAACGACGGGATCCCAGTACGTGAAGCGCAGGCCGAAAACCACGACCGCCGCCGCGATCGCTCCGCCGACCGCGAGGCGCAAGCTCCTGCCAGGCCGAACGTCGCCGATCAGCAGCGCGCCGCCGACGGCCAGGTTTAGCAGCGCGCCGATGACGATGCTGTGCTGGATACCCGTGAGCGGCAGCAGGACGAAGCCGCCGATGAACGCGCCGACGATCGCGCCGAGCGTATTGCTCGCGTAGGTAGTGCCGACGCTGCTGCCGATGCGATAGATACTTTGCGTAAAGAGGCTCACAACCAGCGGGAAGGTCATGCCGAGAAGCAGGGCGGGGATGAACATTACGGCGAACGCAAGCGCCACCTGGATGCAGAGGAAGAGCGCGAAGGTATCGCCGAAGCTCTCGTAGAGCCTCAGGAAAACCAGTGGAAGCCTCTCGAACATCGGAATCGTGGCCATCGCGGTGATGCCGACGCTTAGCTCGATCACACCGAATGCCGTGATGCTGACCGGCTGGCGGCCGAAAAGGCGCGCGTAGAGATAGCCGCCGGCCGCGAGACCGACGAGAAAAGTCAGCAGCATCGTGGTGAAGGAATACACCGAGCCGCCGATCACGAGCGTCAGCGCGTGCGTCCAGGCATTTTCATAAACCATCGCCGCAGCGCCGGATAGGGCGATCGAGACGAGGAGCAGCCACTCGGTAGCCTTGCAGCGCTCGGGCGCTGCCTCGGCCTCTTCGGCGGCGGCCTCTTCCCTCGATTCGCCGTACGGCGCAAGACTTAGAATAATGACGATGACCGCGATGACGATGTTGCCGACCGCCGCGCTATAAACCGTGCTGCTGAGCCCTAGCTGGGGAATGAGATAGTAGCCCGCGAGCGCGCAGCCGATGACGGCGCCGAGCGTATTCGTCGCGTACAAATCGCCGACGCGCTGGCCGAGATGGCTGCGGCTGCGGACGAATACCTGGCTGAGCACCGGCAGCGTTGCGCCCATGAGAAACGTCGGTATCGCAAGCAGGAGAAACGCGAGAACGAATAGCACCACGTTGAAGACGCCCGGCGAGAGCTCGTAGAGCCAGAAGAGCGGGGCGTAAATCCCGCGCGCGCCGTAAAACAGCGACGGCGCCGCGAAGCCGTACACGCCGACGCCGAGCTCCAGCACGCCATACAGGCGCAGAAGATTTTTGCGCCGCTCGGCGAGCCGACCGAAGACATAGCTCCCGAGCGCGAGACCCGCCATGAAGGCGGCGAGCACGGTGGCGACGGCGTAGGCGGTGCTGCCGAAAATCTGCGTCAGCATCCGCATCCAGACGACCTCGTAGACCAGGGCGGCCGCGCCGGAGAGGAAAAAGCAGAGAAAGAGAGCGGGGATCATCGAGGATAGCAGCGTCAGCGGCGCAGCTCGAGCCCGAGCCAAACGGTCGCCGCGGCAATGGCGAGCAGCGGCAGCGTCGAGCCGCGAATCCGCTTCGCGATCGAGTCGAGCTCGGCGGGAGTGATGGTGTCGCCGCCGTCGTAGCGCCGGACGAAGCGGAGCGCGACGCCCATGCTCTGATACGTGCTGAGGAGGATCAAAACGAAAGCGAGAACGAGCTTCCAGCCGAGCGTTGCGCCGAACGCCTGCGCGAACGATCCTCGGTAGGCGTCTTTGAGGTCCGTCACCTGAATCGCGCCGGTGAGAACCAGCACGCCGAGCGCGCCGCATTGCACCGGATTATAAATTTTCAGGCTCCGGCCGAGGAGCTTGAGCCGCGATTCGTGACCCGCTACAGCAGCGTAGCTCGGGAAGACGATGGCCCAAAGGCCTGCGACGGCGCCGAGATAGGCGGTGAGCGCGACGAGATGTAATGTGGAGGCGATCATCCCCAGCCGAACGATGTGCCCTTTTTGGCGGGACGGCCCGGCGCGTCGTAATTCTCGCCGAGGTCGGCAAAGCGGGATTTGATCTGTTCGAGGCTCTTTCGCCGGCGGTTCTCGAAGTCGCGCAGCTCCTTCGCGCGCTTCTCGCGAAATTCCTGCAGGTCGCGCTCGCGGCGCGCGCGAAACTCCGTCTCGTCTTCCTCCCAGCCTTCGTAAAAATCTTTTAACAGGGTACGGATCTGGTAGTTGACGTTATCGCGCACGACCATCGATTTATGGCAGTGCGGGCACCAGAGCACATTGCCGACCATGAATCGGCCGACGGGGAAATCGAAGCTTTCGTTGCATTTGTAGCAGCGGAGCGGTATCGACCAGGAATCGGCTGGCGGAAGCGCCGGCTCGATCGTCTCGTCCTCCAGCGCCTCGACGGCCGCCGGAGCGGCGGATTCCGCCGGTGCCGCCGAAGCGGCCTCTGCCTGCGGCTGCGCGGCGGGCTTTTTTGCCGCCGTGGGTGCCGGCTTGTCGCCTTTGTGGAAGCGCGATTCGAACGTATCGCCGAACTGGACGTCCTGATGAATCGCCTTGGCGCGGCCGATCAGCGCTTCTTCGCTCTCGACGTTGTTGGGATCGGTGACGCAGCAGTCGACCGGGCAAACCGCGGCGCACGCCTCGTAGTCGTGAAAGCCGACGCATTCGGTGCAGAGCAGCGGGTCGATGACGTAGAGCTCTTCGCTCTGCGAGATCGCGTTGTTGGGGCACTCGGGCTCGCAAGCGCCGCAGTTGATACACTCGCTCGTAATCATCGTGGCCATGCAGCAATGCCTCTTTTAGGAATTTTCTGTCTCGAACGGGAGCGCGATTCATCCTAGTGGAAAACGAAGCTCGATGCAAATTAAGCGTCGCGATGAGTGACATCCGGATCGGCACGTGCGGCTACTCCTACCCCGGCGCCCCGCCGAAGGGCTGGGACGGCGTTTTTTATCCCGCCGAACGGCGGCGCAGCTTTGACGAGCTTTCTTACTACGCCGACTTTTTCGACACGGTCGAGATCAACAGCAGCTTCTACCGGCCGCCGGCGCCCGCGATGGCACGCGCGTGGGCGGCGAAAACGCCCGACGGCTTCGAATTCTCCGTTAAAGCCTGGCAGAAATTCACGCACGCCACGCGGCTCGGCGAGCCCGGCGCAGCGCGCGAGCGCTGGGAGGAGCCGACGGCCGACGACGTCGAGCAGTTCAAGCAGGGCCTCGCGCCGCTCGCCGAGGCAGGTAAGCTCGGCGCCCTCCTGTTTCAATACCCGGCGGGATTTTATTTCACACCGGGCAACGCACAGCGCGTCGCGTGGACGCTGGAGGCGTTCCGGGATTTCGAGAAAGTTGTCGAGCTGCGGCATCGGAGCTGGAGCGACCGGCGGCCGGCGACGGAGAAGCTTCTCGCCGACGGCGGCGCCGCGTGGGCGGTGATCGACGAGCCGAAGTTCGCGTCGTCCGTGCACCAGCCGTTCGCGCCGAACCGCGGCGTCTTTTACCTCAGGCTCCACGGCCGGAACAGCGCGCAGTGGTGGGAACACGGGGAATCGTGGGAGCGCTACGATTATCTCTACGGAGCGGAGAAGATGCAGGCGCTCGCGAAGAAAGTGAAAGAGATCGCCGGCAGGACGGAGACGCGTAAAATTCGCGTCTATCTTAACAACCACGCGCGCGGCCGCGCAGTCGCCGACGGCCTCATGCTCAAGCGCGCGCTGGGTCTTGACGTACCGGAATTGCCGAGAGAGTTGAGAGATGCATTCCCGGAGCTGCAGGGGACTACACAAAGAAATATGTAGTCGCCGCTGGGAACTGCGCTACGCTGTTCGCGATTTTGTCTGGATCAATTCTATCTTGTAGCCGTTCGGGTCTTCGACGAAGGCGATCTCGGTCGTGCCGTGCTTCATAGGGCCGGGCTCGCGCACGATTTTGCCGCCCTTGCCGCGGAGCGCGGCGCAGGTCGCGTAGATATCGTCGACGCCGACGGCGATGTGGCCGAAGCCGTTCCCCACGTCGTATTGATGCGTGTCCCAATTGTAGGTGAGCTCGACGACGGCGTTGGCGGATTCGTCGCCGTAGCCGACGAAAGCGAGCGTGAAGCGTCCTGACGGATATTCTTTTTTCCTCAGCAGCTTCATGCCGAGCAGATCGCAGTAGAAGCGGACAGATTCGTCCAAATCGGTCACCCGGATCATCGTGTGCAGGATTTTCATGGCGCCCTCCGTTCAGTCATTCTTATACCGCGTGGCGCTGCCGCACAACGGCGCGCTTGATTGACAAGCGAGCGGCGCGAAGATAGAAGCCGGTCTCGACATGGCGAAAAAGAAGGCGTCGTGGATAGTCTGGATCAAAGCGGCCGTCGGCCTCGGCCTGCTGGGGATCCTTTTCTGGAGTCTCGACTGGCGACAGTTCTTCCAGACACTCTCCACCGCGAAATTTGACTTTGTCGCTGCCGCGCTCGTCGCGTACATCGCCGGGAAGGTGCTGACCGCCATTCGCTGGGCGATGCTTGCGCGTCCCCTGGGATTCAAGAATTCTCTAAAAGATTTTGTGGCGTTCTATTACATCGGGATGTTCTTCAATCTCTTCGCGCCGAGCACGCTCGGCGGCGACGCCGGCAAAGTCTACTATCTCGCGCGCGAGACCGCCGACGCCGGCCGCACCGAAACCGCGACGCGTGCGGTGATTTCGATTCTTGCCGACCGCGCGATCGGCATGGCGGTGCTCTTCTGGATCGCCGCCGTCGCGCTCGCCGCCTTCCCGGGCTACGCGGACCTTTTTCCGCCGGCGGTCCGCTATGTGACTTACATGGTCGCCGTCCTTCCGATCGTCGCCTACGCGGCCTTTCCGATCGCGCGCCGCGGGCTCGCGAAGATTCGCCATTCGCTCGCGAAAAAGCTCTACGAGCTGGGCAATGCCTACTGGAGCCGGCCCGATGTCCTTGCCGGAGCCGTCCTGCTGTCGCTCGCATTCCATCTTCTTCAGGTGGCGATCCAGGTTCTCATCGCCGACGCGCTCGCTTTCGAGCTGCCGTGGAGCTACGCGCTGGTGTTTTTCCCGCTGGTCGACGTCGTCGCGATGCTTCCGGTGAGCATCAGCGGCATCGGGCTGCGGGAGGGCGGCTATTTATTTTTTCTCGGGCGGCTCGGCGTCGGTCCCGAGCGGGCGATCGCCACCAGTATCGTGTGGCTCACAATCGTCGTGGCGAGCGGTCTCGTCGGCGGTCTCGTCTTCGTGCTTTATCGCGGGCGCCGTCAGTCGACTCCGTCTTGATCGATCGGCGGCGGCAGCTGCGCCTTCTCGATTTCACAAGCCCGAGGATCGGGCGTCGCGCCCTTCATCACGATCGTTTTTCCGTCGGCCGATATCGCGAGTACTTCCAGACCCCCAGCGGCGGCGCGCGCCGGCGCCAAAAAAAAGTCGTCATGCGCGCCGCAAGCGATCGGCATTCGGAGGATGTGGCGATCGAGCCGATAGGCGACGACCTGCAGCGTCGGATTCGCGAGCTCCGGGCTCGCGAAGAACCGCCCGTTTGCGGGGACGGCCGCTTCGACCTGGCGCACGAAATCGAGCATTCCGCGAAACGCCACTTCGCGCTTCCATACGGAAGGATTCGGAAGAATCAACGCGAGATCGACGAGCGCGACGAGCAGGCCGAGGCTCTGCAGCCGGCTTATCTTCAGTGCGGCGAAACGCGCCTTCAATGCGCCGCCGTCGGCTAAACCTGCGAGTGTGCGCGCCGTGATCAGCGCGACCGCCGGATAGGCGGGGAGCAGATAAACGCCGCGCTTGATGGTGGAGAGAAATACGATGGCGAAGATCACCATCCACCACGAATGCAGGAAGCGTCCGGTCGAGTCCTCGCGCCCGCCACGGAGCCGATGGACGAATGCCGCCAGCAATGCGAGATTCCAGGGGAACAATCGTGTCGCGAGCCAGCCGAACGCGGCGAATTTTCCATGGCGCGTCGAAAAGCCGTGCGTGCCGAGAACCTGATCGAAGTTCTCGCGAAAAATCTGCACGTCGAGAAAGCGCTCGCCGCCGACATGGTAGGCGCCCGCATACCAGCCGATCACGATGGCGAGCGTGAGCGCGACCCAAGGCCAGGACCATAGCTGCCAAAGCTCTTTGAGCCGCTTATCGGCGATGAGAAAAGCGATAACAGCGAGCGCGGGAAAAGCTGCGCCCGCGGGGCCCTTCGCCAGTACGGCGCATGCCGCGCCGAGATAGCAGGCGGCGCGGCCCCATTCACGCCCGTCTCGCTGCCAAAAGAAAAATCCGCTGAGGGACGCCGTCACGCACGCGGCGAACACCATGTCGACGCGCGCTTCGGTTCCCGAAACCCAGAATTCGTACATGCCGAGCAGCGCGCCCACGGCAAACCAGCCCGTGCGCCGCCCGCCAATCGCTTTGCCCAGCATGAAGGTCATCGTGGCAATAGCGCCCGCCGCGAGCGCGGACGGCAGCCGCACGGTCCAGTCCGAAAGGCCGAGCGCCAGCGCGAGGACGGCCGCGATCCAGTGAAATAGCGGCGGCTTGGAAGGTATGCCCTCGTTGGGGTCCGGCAGAACCCATTCGTGATCGTGCACGATATCCTGCACGACCAGTCCCTCGCGCGCCTCGCCGTGATTCCAGATGGGCGGCAGCAGATAGGTCCAGGCGGCCAGCGCGATAAAAATCGCGGCGAGAAAAAGAACATCCCAGCGCGTGCTGCGCTCGGCGGTCGCGATCGGCGTATCGTACGCGAGAGTGGATGCGGTATTCAGCGCGTTCATGAAAATTTCACTCTATCGGTTCGTCACCAGGGCGACGCCATCGGTCTGAAGCAAGACTTTCGCGCCGTAGAGCTCGAAGAGGCGCTTCTCCTTAACGAATACGAGAAGCTTTCGACGGCCCCATTGTCGTTCAAATTCTTCATAAGTCAACAGCGCCGGCTCGTAACCGGCAGCGGGCGGCGGCCATTTTTTCGACAGATAAAAGCTTCCCAGGATTTCGCCGTCGCCCGGGTTCGCGACTACGAGCATGGGGCGGTGAATGCCGAGGTAAAACGGTAGGCTCGGAAGATACGTGTCGTAGATCACCACCGGCGCCATCGCGTCAGCCGACCGGAGTACGGTCGCGGCCTCGCGGGCGAGGTTTTTATCCGAGCGCTCGAGTGAAACCGGCGCCATGATGCGGTCCGCGAGGAAGAAGAGCGCCGCGAAAGATATGCAGCAGAGCGGCAGCAGCCGCTCGAGCGGCCTGGCCAGGGTCGTCCACGCAGCGGCGGCGAAAACGAGCGCGGCAATCAGGGCGACCGGCGCGACTTCCGCCCGCGGTAGTCGGGCGACGAATTCGCGCCCGGCCGCCGGGACGGCGGCGGGCGTGAGCAGACCGATAGACATGTAGAGACACGCCAGGCCGAGCAGCACCCAGCCTGCCGCGAGGAAACGCAGATCGATTCGCTTGAGCCCGCCCGCCAGCGTTCTCCCGGCGAGCGCCGCGAGCGCGGGATAGATCGGCAGAAGG
Organism: Binatia bacterium; assembly: GCA_036522615.1. GTDB lineage: Bacteria > Desulfobacterota > Binatia > UBA9968 > UBA9968 > JAJPJQ01. The sequence goes on from DATDFN010000184.1 coordinate 15,113, forward strand.
TATTCCGACATCTTCGAGCTCGAAAAGCTGAAAAAGACGAACGGCACGGCGGTCCACAGCAGCGTAAACAGCGCGAAATCATCGCGGTTCCGCCAGAACCTCGTCGTCATTCGCGGCAGAAGGATTGTCCACGGAAAAAAGCCGACGGCGACGACGCCGAAAAAGTAATACCAGGACTTGCCGCGGTTGAAATTCGGCGTGAGAAAGCGGGCGAAATGCTCCTGGCCGAGAAAGTAGGCTAGATATCCGGGGCGGCGGACCTCCGCGGCGGCGTACCACGGAGAGACGATCAGCAGAAAGATCAACACGCCCCAGCCGAGTTCCATTTCTTTAAGCGCCGACCATTGCCGCCGCGCGGCGATATACACAACCACGATCATGCCGGGAAAGATGAAGCCGATCGGCCCTTTGACGAGCGTCGCGCCGGCCGCCGCGGCGTACATGATGAAGTAATAGCGCCGTTTGACGGTCCGGTGCTCGGCACCGCTTGCCAGGTAATAAGACATGAGCGCGGCGGTGATGAAGAAAGCGAGCACCATATCGACGATCACGATGCGCGCGAAGACATTGAACTGGACGGCGGTGACGAGCACGAGCGCGCTCCAGAGCGCCGCCCGCGCGTCGCATAGCCGCCGGACGAAGAAATAGGTCATGAGGAGAATGCCGAGCGCCGCCAGCGCGGACGGAAGCCGCGCCGCCGCCTCGGAGACCCCGAAGAGCTTAAAGCTCGCGGCCGCCGCCGCGTAGAAGAACATCGGTTTTTCAATGCGCGGCAGGAAGTTATAGTACGGCGTAATCCAGTCGCCGGTCTCCAGCACCTCGCGGGCGATTTCGGCGTTGCGTCCTTCGTCCGGATTGAAGAGTGCGGCGCCGCCGAGATCGTGAAACAAAAGAAAAACCGCAGCCAGTGCGAGAAGCGCGGCCGCCAGACGGCTATCGTCTAGCAGCGCGGGTGGCGAGCGCGGGCGGTCGGCCGCGCTCGTTTTCACGGCTCGGCTCCTTCGTCTGGCGGTTCGACGAGCTCGGGCAGGCGGATATCGGCGCCGGGGGCGGCGGCGACGAGCAAGAGCCTCTCGCTTCCGTCCCAGCCGGTCGTCTCACTCGCGTCGATCTGGGTCAACCCGCGCTTTCCCTTGAGCGCCTGCCACTCGTCTTCTCGGATAAGGAGGTAGTAGGGCGGGTGCGCGGGCCGCTCAAGCGGGAGGAACGAGGGAAGATAGGCGCGGGCATAGAACGCCGCCGGCTTGCTGGCGCCGCTGTAAAATACGACTGGCATGCCGGCGGGCGTCTCGGCGCGTACGCGCGCCATGAAAGAACGGAAGCTGTAGTTCGCCGCCAAAGCGGGGTGAAACGTGCTTTGAATCGCGCTGAGCGAGATCATGAGCACGGTCGCCAGGCTCAGCGCCACCGCGTTCCAGGCGTTGCGACGCGCCTCGCGGATGATGAAGATGCCGCCCAGCAGCGAGACTGCGGCGCAGAAAAGCAGCGTCGTGCGAAAATCGTTCAAAAGTCCGGCGACGAGCGCGAGGCTGTCGCGGCTCTTCGGCCGGACAAAGCGCTCGGCCGCCGCGACGACATCCAACCCGAGCGCCTGGGCGGCGAGCGTGATACCGGCGAGGGCGAAGGCGGCCGCGATCGCGTATGCCGCCGTCTTGGCCCAGGCCGTTTCCGCCGAGAAGTCGAGCGACAATTCCTTCCACCAGGCGCCGAAGAGCAGCGCCACGGCCGGGTAAAGCGGCAGGATGTAGACCGAGCGCTTGCCGAGCGCGAGCGACAACACAATGAAAACCGCGGCGAACCAGACGAGCGGGTAGAGCAGCTCTTTTTCCGCCAGGCGGCCGCGCCGGCGGAACAAATAAATCCCAAGCGCCGGAAGGAAGAGGCTCCACGGCGCCATCCCGGCGAACAGCGCCGGCACATAATAGAAAACATTATGGTTGTGCCCGGCGCCGCCGAGCGGCGTGCCGATGATCTCGTGGATCACTTGTCGCAGAAAGAATCGCTCGCCGCCCTGAAGCCACGCGAGAAAATACCAGCTTCCCGCGACTACGAGGCCGAAAGGAATCGAGAGCCAGAGATAAAGGCGCTTGACGAACGCGAGGTCGCGTTTGAGACAGAGAAACAGCAGCGCGGCGATTCCCGGAAGCGCGGCGCCGACGGGTCCCTTGGCGAGCGTGGCGAGCCCGGCGAAGCAGGCGAGCAGCAGGCTCCGCCCGATTCCGCCGCCGGCTTTGTAGAGGAAATAAAAATACAAAAAAGCGCAGAGCATGAAAAACGTGAGCGTCATGTCGACGCGGGCGCTGATCGCGGCGCGCCACCACTCGGGGCTCGTGGCGAGGACGACGGCGGCGACGATCCCGGCGGTGGCGCCCCACAGGCGCGCGGCGGCGAAATAGACGGCGAGCACGCCGAGAGAGGCGAGCAGGGCGGAAGGGAAGCGCACGGTGAACTCGTTGAACGCTCCCGACACGAGCGAGGTCGCCGCGGCGATCCAGTGAAACATCGGCGGCTTCGAAGGAATATCGACCCCGGCGCGGAGGGGCAGGATCCAACTGCCGTTGTGCCAGATTTCCCACACGACGAGGCCTTCGCGCGGCTCGCCCTTTTCGTAAAACGGCGAGATCCAGAGCGCCCAGAGAAAGAGAATAAAGCAGAAGGCGGAGACGAGGACGGCTCCGGCCGCGACCGAAGGGACGGCTTCGGGACTGCCGTTCCGGTTTTCTTGTTTCGTGGCGGAATCGGCGCTCATGGCGGACCGCGGCTGGCCGAGGTCAGAATTCGACGGCGATTTTCTTTCCGCCCGCGCGGAGCGAGCGCTCCCCGGCTTCGAGCACCGCGAGGACTTTGAGCGAAAACTCTCCGTCCGAAAGCGGCGCACGCCGCTCGCGGATGCTGCCCAGGAAGTCCGCGACCGCGGAAGCCAGCGGCTCCTCGGCGGCGATCCCCTCGAGATTGCGCTCGGCGAGAATCTTCGACGGTATCGTATTCGCGTCCGGCGCCGCGCCGCCTGCGCCGGCGCCCGTCGCGTATTCGTAGAGCGTGGCCGCGCGCTTGTCGAATTTCCCCTCGTAGACGAGCATCTTCTTACTGCCGACGACGGTGAGCTTCGCCGTGTTCTCGGGAAATAGCCAGTTGTGGTAGATGAACGCGGATGCGCCGTCGGACATCTCGACCGTCGCCATGTTGAGGTCTTCGACGTCCGGCTGGAGATAACGGTAGCCCTGCAGCGTTACGCTCGCCGGGCGTCCTTTCAAAACGAACAACAGGATCGACACGTCGTGCGGCGCGGAGTTCCACCAGACGTTGGAATCGCGCTTGATGCGGCCGAGATTCAGCCGCTGGAGAAAGACATGATAGACGTCGCCCATCTCGCCGCCGGCGGCGAGCTCCTGCGTCATGCGGATCGCGCGGTCGTAGAGGAACGTGTGATCGACGAAAAGCACCGCGCTTTTCGCCTTCGCCGCGGCAACGAGCGCTTTTCCCTCTTCGTAGCGGAGCGCGAGCGGCTTCTCGATCCAAATATGTTTTCCGGCTTCGAGCGCCTTTTTGCCGAGGGCAAAATGCGTCGCGGGCGGCGTCACGAGGATGACGGCGTCGATCTTTGGATCCTTCAGCACATCGTCGTATGACGCCGTGGTGGGAATATCCGGAAACGCCTTCTGGCATTCCGCCCGAAGGCCGGCGTCGAGATCGCAAACCGCGGCGACGGAGCAGTCTTTGGCGCCGCGAAATTTCGGCAGCAGCTTTCGTCCCCAGTAACCGGCGCCGACAAGCGCGACGTTAATGTTCATGAGCTAGCGAAACTCCTTGATGCGGAACGGCGGCCGCTCCTGCGCCTCCACGAAGCGCTCCAAGCTTCGCCCGTTGGCGTACGCGAGAAGCGCGACTAGCAAAACGATGAGGGCGGGGACCTTCCATCCGGCAATTAAAAAAAAAGCGCCGAAAGTCACCGTGAGCCATTGCAGTTTGCGAAACGCACCGACCCAGCGCTCGGCGCCCGCCACGGCGAACGGCAGCACGCAGATGTCGCGCGCGACCTCGAAGACGCGGCCGAGGCCGTAATGCGACGTGCCCGCCTTGCGCTCGCGATCGATGATCTCGACTTCGGAAAATTCTTTCGCTTTCACGCCGAATACGACGGGCGAGAAGCGGTTCAAGAATCCCTTTGGGACGTAACGGTCGGCGATCACCTCGCGGCGGTATGCCTTCAAGCCGCAGCCGCAGTCGTGCACCGGCACTCCGCTGACCAAGCGGATCAGCGCGTTCGCGACCAGCGACGGCAGGCGCCGGTCCCAGAAGCTGCCGACCCTATGCCGGCGCCACCCGGAGACGACGCGGTGGCCCTGCGCCAGGCGATCGAGCATCGCCGGAATATACGCCGGGTCGTTCTGATAGTCGCCGTCGATCGTCACGATGACTTCGCCGGAGGCGCGCGAGATGCCCGCGAGCAGCGCCCAGTTCTCGCCGACGTTGGTTTCGAGGTCGGCGTAGTGAAAGCGCGGATCCTGGTCGGCGATGCCTTTCATGATCGAAAGCGTGCCGTCGGTGCTGCAGTCGTTCACGAAGATGATCTCGAAGTCGCCCAGCGGCGTGAGCGCGTCGCGTATCGCCTCGTAGAGCGCCCGCGCGTTCCCCTCCTCATTGTGCATGGGCGCGACGACCGAAAGTCGGAGTTTCTGCACGGAGAGGGTTCAGTCGCGCGAGAAATATTCCCGCACCGCCGCGATGATGTAGTCGACTTCTTCGTCGCGGAGCTCGGCGAAGACCGGCAGCGCGAGATTTTCGCGCGCGTAGCGCTCGGCCTCCGGCAGCGAATATTTCGGCAATTTTTTCGCGGTCCACGACTCGTGGTGATGCAGGCAGAGCGGATAGTAGATGCCGTTGCCGATGCCCTTGGCGTCGAGAAACTTCTTCAGCGGTTCGCGGTCGGGTGTCTCGATCGCGTATTGATGATAGACGCTCGTGCGGTCGGAAAAAACCGGCGGCGTGCGCAGCGGAAGATGGCGGAAGGCCTCGTCGTAGCGCGCGGCGATCTCGCCGCGGCGGGCGTTGTCGCGGTCCAGCGTCGGAAGTTTGAGCCTGAGCATCCCCGCCTGCAACTCATCGAGACGGCTGTTCCAGCCGTAGATTTTGTGATTGTACTTCTCCGCCTGGCCGTGGACGCGGAGCAGTCGCACGGCTTCTGCGAGGCGGTCGTCGTTCGTGAGCACGATCCCGCCGTCGCCGTAGCAGGCGAGGTTTTTTACCGGACCCAGGCTCATCGGCGTGATGCGGCCGAGGCCCGCCGCGCGCTCGCCCTTATAGACCGCGCCCTGCGCCTGCGAGGCGTCCTCGACGACCGGAATATTTTTTTCCGCCGCGAGTCGGAGCAGCGGGTCCATGTCGCAGGGAAGCCCGAGCATGTGGACGGGAAGGATCGCGCGCGTCCTCGGGCCGATCGCCGCCCTGACCGAATCGAGATCGGGGCCATAGTCGCCGGCGGCTTTGTCCACCAGCACCGGCTTCGCGCCGACGCTGAAGATCGGCTCGATGACCGGCGCGGGCGCGTGGGCCGCGAGGATCACCTCGTCCCCGTCGCCCTCCCCGACGCCGAGCGCGCGCAGCGAGAGAAAGATCGCGTCCGTGCCCGAAGCGACGCCGATCGCGTGCTGCACGCCGCAAAACTCCGCGAACTCGCGCTCGAAAGCTCCGAGGTGCGGGCCGTTCAGGAGCCGCATCGACGCGAGCGTCTCGTCCCAGCACGCGCGCAGCTCGGGCTCGATCTGACGGTATTTCCGGGTGAGATCGAGTAGAGGAATTTTCATCGAATCGATTGGTCTCTCGTAACGGGATTTGCCTGCGGAGCTCAAAGCTGAAGCAATAGCCTTTACTACCTGAAATCGGCGCAAATAACAAATGTCGGCGCCCAAAAACCGTCGCCGGCGGCGCCTTCGCGGCGGCGCGCTCGAAGCTTGTCTTTGTGCGGCGAAGCCACTACAAAAGCGCGAAATGATGGAAGTCGATAACGCTCGGCGCGCTCTGGGCCTTGCGGATGCGCCGCGAGGAAAAATTCACGCGCGGGGTCAAGGTGCATTGAAGCGGCGGGCCGTTGCAATGGCATTCGATTTGCGCGATGACACGGGAGGAGGAAATCGTTTATGAAATTGGAAAACAAGGTCGCGATCGTGACCGGCGCGGGGCGCAATATCGGCGAGGAGGTCTCGGTGTGGTTCGCGCGCGAAGGCGCGCGCATCGCCGTCGTCGATCTCGATCGCGGCAGGGGAGAGAAGGTCGCGTCCGCGATCAACGCGCAGCATAAGGACCGCGCGATCGCCGTTGTCTGCGACGTGTCGTCGTCGGCCGACGTGGAGAAAATGGTCCGGACCGTCGTCGATAAATGGGGCGGCGTCGACATTCTCGTCAACAACGCCGCCTGGACGGACCGCAAGAATATTTTGGATTTGACCGAAGCAGAGTGGGACAAGGTGATGGACGTGTCGCTGAAGAGCGTGTTTCTCTGCTCCAAGCATGCGGCGCGCGCGATGATCGACGGCAAGCGCAAGGGGCGCATCGTCAATCTCGCCTCCACCTCCGGCTACGTCGGCCGAACCGACGCGACCGCCTACACGGCGGCGAAAGCCGGCGTGCTCAACCTCACACGCTCGCTCGCGGCGCAGCTCGCGCCGCACGGCATCCGCGTCAACTCCGTCACGCCGAACCGCATCGGCTCGCCCGTCGGCGAAGATGTCGTGCCGGAAAACCGCTATGTGAAAAATCTCGTCGGGCGCCGAGGCGTCCCCGCGGACATCGCGGCGGCAGTGCTCTTCCTCTCGGCCGACGAATCGGATTTCATCACCGCTGCCGACATCCTGGTCGACGGCGGCGCGCTGGCGACGATGCCCTGAGGGAAGGCGGGAGCCGGGAGGGTGAGGCAAATAGTTTTGTCTTACTCGCGCCTCAACTAACGCCTCACGCCTCTTTATCTGAACATTTCTTTGAATTTCTTCGTCCAGGCTTCGCGCTCCGAAGCGGACGGCAGGCGCATCGGCACGAGCTGATCGTCGTTGATGTCGTTCTCGAAGCGGTCCGGAACGTCGGGATGGAGCACGTAATCGCCCAGATTCGCGATCATCTGCTGCGACTCGGGTCCAAGGAAAAAATCCATGAACAAGCGCGCGGCGTTCGGATGCGGCGCGCCGCGCGCCAGCGCGACATAACTCGGCGAGACGAGATACTTGTCCATCTTGACGTAATCGATCGGCCCGCCGAACTGATATTTGTCTTTCGTGTAACCGATCGACAGCGGAATCTCGCCCGACGCGAGCGTCGGGATCGCCTCCGCCGGGTCGCGCGTGAGCCGCGGCCGCTGCTTCGCCAGGCCCTCGACCACCGAGCGCCATTTAGAGCCTAAAATCTTTTCCAGATTGAGTACGAACTGCAATGTCGCCGTGTGGAGCGCCGGATTGGGCATCAAAAACTTTCGCTTCCATTTGGCATCCAGCAAATCCTCCCAGGTCTTCGGCGCCTGCTCGGCGCTCAGGCGCTGGGTATTGTAATTGATGGCGAAGGCGAAAACGCGCCACGGCGTCATCCTGCGGCTCGGGACCAGGAGCTGTTTGGGATAATTGCGCGCCGATGGCGGGTCGAACCGCTCGAAGAGCCCCTTGCCGTCGAGCGCGGTCAGTAGGGCGTCGCCGCCGACGGCGATGTCGAACTTCGGCCGGGCGTTTTTCGACTCGGCGGTTGTTCGCTTGAGTAACTCCTCGGAGTCGCCGTGCCAGGTCGTGATGCGCACGTCGTAGCGCTTCTCGAAGAGCTCGCGAAGCGGCCTCAGCGCCTGGCCCGGAATGCCGCCGTAAATCACGACCTCGCGCTCTTTTTTCGCGCCGTCGACGACGGAGCCCGGCAGCTCGTCGGCCCGGGCGGCGGGCGGCAAAACGCCGGCGATCGAGACCAGGACACCGGCGAGGCGCAGGCAGCGGAAAAGCCGCATGAAAGAGAGTCTAGCCGCCCGCGGGGTGGGTCTGCAAGGGAAGGGGAAGCGCGGAACAAAGTACGCGGTTGCCGTCGACGAAAACTAATTGCGTTGAGACGCGAGAATGGATGCCTTCGGCTCGCGGACGATCTATTCCTCGTCGTCGGCATTCACGGCGGCGCCCTCCAGCGCCGGTATCGATTCGCCGACACGAACGAGCGCCATGTGCTGCCGCTTGTTGGCGCCGAGCGCCTCGCTGCTGTCGACGATCTCTACGCCGGCCGATTTCGGCAGCCCTTCCCATTCGCTCTCCCACATGAGGAGAAAGAAGGGCGGCTTCGGGAAAGGCGCGTCGGAGGGATATTGCAGAACGTACCGCGCCGCGTAAAAAACGGCGCCGTAGTCGAAAAAGCGGTACGCATAAAGCGCGGCCGTTTCTTTATCCACGGCGCCTCGAACGCGCGTCATAAACGGCTTCAAAGTCTTTTCGGCGGCGAGCGCGGGTAAATACACCTGCTTTACCGAAAGAATGGATGCGACCGTGGCGACGGCAAGAGAAACAAACACCATATTCCAGCGGTTCTTGATCGCCCCGTAAGCCAGCAGCAAACCCGCTGCCGCGGTAACCGCCATAAAACTCCAAACCAACAGCGACGGCGACTGCAGGGAGTTGAGCACGAGAGATAAGTCCGCGTGCCCCACCGCGCGCGAGCGCATCGCGCCGAGTGCATTCCAACCCAAGAGCTTCAACAGCAAGACGGCGGGAACGGCCAGACAGATGGCCGCCGCGAGACACGTAGCGACCTTCGCGGCCCCGACGCCGTCGCCGGGGTTTTTGGAAAACTCCGCCCACCACGCGCCGAACAGCAGCGCCGCGGCGGGATAAAGAGGCAGGATATAAATCGACCGCTTGCCGCGCGCGAGGGAAAAGAAAAGGAAGACGGCGGCGAACCAAACGAGCAGGTAGACGACTCGTTCGTCGCGCAGCCATTCGCGCTTGCGGTAGGCGAAGAGCGCCATAGCCGGAAAAAAAAGACTCCACGGCAGCATATTCGACAGCCAGGCCGGGACGAAGTAAAAGGGCGATTGATAATGGCCGTATGCCCCGACCGCCGTGCGGAAATTCTCGTTCACAATTTGACGGAGAAAGAACGCCTGGCCTCCTTGTCGCAGGGCCAGCAGGTACCACGATCCCGCGACGATGCAAAACAGCGCCGCGCTCGCAAGCAGGTGGGATTTTCTTAGCAGCGCGAGCTCGCGGCGTAAGGAGAGGAAGCAGAAAAATATAAGGAGCGGAATCGCCAAGCCGACAGGTCCTTTGGCGAGCGTCGCGCAGCCGAGCAGCAGCGCAATAGCTGAGGGAGCCGCAACCCCGATCTCCTCGCCGCGATTGCGGTAAGCAAGAAGGAAAAGCATAAGAGCCGCCGTCATAAAAAAAGCCAGCGCCATGTCCACCTGAGCCAGCGACGCGGCGGTCCACCATTCGTGGTTCGTCGCCAACACCGCGGCCGAAGCGAAGCCGGCTTTCTCTTCCCAAAGGCGCGCGGCGGCGAAGTAGGTCAAGAATACCCCGAGCGTGGCGAAGATCGCCGAAGGAAGCCGCAGCGTGAGCTCGTCGATGCGGCCGAGCGTTTTGGCGATGAATAGCGCCGCCCAGTGAAAAAGCGGCGGCTTGAAAGGAATATAGCTGCCGTTCACCACCGGCAGTGTCCAGTCGGCGCTCGCCTCCATCGCCTGAACCACGAGCCCCTCGCGCGGCTCTCCTCTAACGTAGAACGGAGCCTCCCCCAGGTGCCAGAAAAAGAGCGCGAAACAGGCGCCGGCGAGCAGCATGACCGATCGCACTTTGACTCCAGCCGGCAGGCCGGCGTCAGTCAGCACAGCGCCCGGCGCTGCCATCGATGTATCTTTCATACCAGAGCTGGAAGACGAGGAGCGTCCAGAGGAACTCCCGGTTGTCCTTTCTTTTGGTGAGCTGCTCCTCCACGAGGCGCTCGATGTAGGTATAATTGAAGATTTTCTGCGCGCGTATTTTCTCCTCGCTGAAGTAGTCGAGCATCAGCGGCCTCAGCTTCCCCGTGAGCCATTTCGCCAGAGGAATGCCGAAGCCTCTTTTTTGCCGGTGGACGATCGCTTTCGGCAGGTATCTTTCCGCAGCTTTCTTTAAAAGATATTTCGTTCGCATCCCCCGCAGCTTGTAGTCTGTCGGCAGCCGGCAGGCGAACTCGGCGAACTTGAAGTCGAGCAGCGGACTGCGCACTTCGAGGCCGTTGGCCATGCTGGCGCGGTCGACGGTCACCAGGTTGCTGTCCTGCAGGTACAGCTTCATGGCGAGATAGAGGATCCGCTCCAGCTCCTTGGTCAGCCGGCTGTCGGCGATGTAGCGGAAGATGTCCTCGTAGGCGTTGTGATGACCGAGCTCGGCCTGGACTTCGGGAGTCAGGAGTTCCTTCATTTCCATGTTGCTGAACGCGCCGCGCCACAGGAAAAAGCGGATCTCGGAAGAGATGCCGGCGCCTTTGAGGAACTGCTTGATCTTGAAGTCGAGACTCAAATAGTTGTGCGACACGGCCAGGCGAGATGCGCTGAAGCGCAAAGCGGCTTTTACGAACTCCGGCAAGAGGTCGTAGTACGTCACCAGCTTGTGCGCTTGATAGGTTTGGTAGCCGGCGAACAGCTCGTCCCCGCCGTCTCCGCTCAGCACGACCTTAACTTTTTCGGAAGCGAACCGGGATAAGAGATACAAAGGCACGACCGAAGGGTCGGCCACCGGCTCGTCGAAGATCGACGGGAGGCTCGGAATGAGCCGGAGCATGTCCCGCGCTTGAAAAACCTGAATGTGCTGTCTAATGCCGAGATGGCGCGCGATCTGCGCGGCCTGGCTGCTCTCGTCGAAAGAGGGCTCGTCGAAGCCGATCGTAAAGCACTCGAGCTGCGGGGCCGCCCGCGCCGCCAATGCGGCGACGAGGCCCGAGTCGACGCCGCCGCTGAGAAAGATTCCGACGGGGACGTCGGCGACGAGTCTCGTCCTCACCGCCTGGTCAAGCGTCGCGACGAGTTCGTCCTCGCATTCGATTTCGGTTTTGTCCGAGACCGGATAATCCGCCAGCGGGATATCCCAGTAGCGGTGAAAATGGATTTGCCCGTGCCGGTACAAGACAGAGTGGCCGGGCTCGACTTTCCTGATCGCGCGGAAGATGCTCGCGGGCGCGGGGACGTACTCGTAGCTGAGATACTTGTGCATCGACTGGAAGTCGATGGCTCGCGACACTTCCGGGTGTTGTAGCAGCGCCTTGATTTCCGACGCGAAGACGATGCCGGTGTTCGATAGAGCGTAGTGGAGCGGCTTCTTGCCGAAACGGTCGCGCGCCAGCAGAAGGCTTTTTCTCTTCGCGTCCCATAAGGCGAACGCGAACATTCCTTCGAGCTTCTCGAGGCACGCGATTCCTTCTTCCTCGTATAAATGGACGACGACCTCGCTGTCGGAGCGGGACGCGAAGCGGTGGCCTTTCCGCTTGAGATCTTTTCTCAGCTCCTGAAAATTATAGATTTCGCCGTTGAACGTGATCCAGATTGTCCCGTCTTCATTGCTCATCGGCTGTCGGCCGACGGGAGAGAGGTCGATAATGCTGAGTCTTTTATGTCCGAGCGCTACGCAGATGTCTGACGAGTTTTGTATCGTTTCACCCGCGTCGTCCGGCCCGCGGTGGGTCAATGTCCGGCCCATGCGGCGGAGGATTTCCGGCCGCGCGCGATCTTTCACCGAGGTATAGCCGTAAATGGCGCACATGGAGGAGTGGATCAAACAGAAATCTGCGAGCGAGACATAAGCCTAACCGAAGACGACCAACCGCGGTGCGGATGCGGTCGGCCGCATCACCTACATCAACACAGGGGAATTGCGGGCGGCTTTCGCGAAAATTACAGTTATGAAAGATTCGCCGGAGGACTAGCGACCGACGGGCGGCGTGAAAAAATGCGGCGTGTCTCAGACGGCGACCGAGAGCTGCGGCTGTGGAGCGACCGGCATGTAGAGTGTGAAAACGGAGCCGCTGCCGAGCGCGCTTTCGACGGCGATGAGTCCGTCGTGAGCTTTCACGACCGCCGCGACCAGGCTCAGGCCGAGCCCCAGTCCGGGCCGGGAGCGGCTCGCATCGCCGCGATGGAGACGGTCCCAAATCTTGGGAATCTCCGCGGGTGAAATCCCCGGGCCGGTATCCTGAACGCGAATTAAAATCTGATTATCTCGCTCACACGCGGAGAGTACGATGCTTCCGCCGGGGCCGGTATACTTGACCGCGTTGTCGACTAAATTCGCCAGCACCTGGCGCATGCGATTCCGGTCCGCGCGCATGCAGATATCCTTGGGAGCATTGAACGATACCGCGACCTCCTCAGCCTCGGCCACATATTCGTATAACTCGACGATCTCTCCCATGAGGGCCGAGACATTGACGGGGGCGAGATCCAATTTCATCGTTCCTGTCTCGGCCTCGGAGATGTCCATGAGCGTATCTAGAAGCGTGAGAACGCGCTCGGATTCTTCGAGGCAGGCGATCAGCGCTTCTTTGCGCCCCTGCCGGCCGGAATCCGACTGCAAGGCCGTCTCGGCGATCGCGCGCAGCCGGGCCATCGGCGTGCGGAGATCGTGCGCGACATTGTCGAGAGCGCCGCGCATGCCCTGCACCAAAGTTTCGATTTTTTCGAGCATCCGGTTGAACAGTTTGCCGAGCTCGTTCAGCTCGTCGTCGCCGACGACGGGAACACGGGCGTCCATGTTGCCCGTTTCGACGATCGACCGCGTGATTTGTACGAGGTTTCGAATCGGCCGCGTCACCCGAAACGCGAAGAACGCGCCGCCGGCGAGGCCAATCACAAGAATCGGCAGCATGACCGCTAACGTCGCTTCGCGAAAATCTTCCAGAATTTCTTTGCGGTCCTCGATGTCGTTGCCGACCTGGAGCGTATAACCGTTCGCTAAATGAGCGGCGGTGACTTCCAGGACGTCCGCGTCCGTTCTGGCATGGAAATATTGCCAATCCGTTTCCACCGGGCGCTCCTCGACCGTTTGAAGATCGAATTTGCTCCAGCTTTGCGGCGGGCTCATGAAAACGGTCTGGTTATCCGGTCCGGCGACGCGGACGAAAAATTTATTATGCCGGTCGCCCGCCGCCTGGAGCACGGCGGGAATCCCCCCGTTTTGCGCTAGGGTCACGAATCTTTTCAATCGCGACTGGATAATCTTCTGGTTGTCGCGGACCGACGCGGTCAAAAAGAAATAGGAAAGACCGAAGAGCATCATCGTGCTCGCGACAAAGATGAGGGAGTACGAGAGCGTCAGACGGAAAATGAGCGTTTTGCGCAGCCCGCTAAGAAGTTTTGACGGCATAGCCGACGCCTCTCTGCGTGTGAATCAGCTTTGTGGCGAAGTCGCGGTCCACTTTATTGCGCAGCCGGCAAACGAGCACGTCGACGACGTTCGTTTGCGGATCGAAGTCGTATCCCCAGACATGCTCCATGATCATGTTCTTGGAAAGCACTCTGCCGGGATTGCGCATGAGATATTCCAGCAGGGCGAACTCCCGCGGCTGCAGCTCGATTTTTCTGTCCGCGCGCGCCGCCTCGCGCGTGAATAAATCGAGCGAGAGATCGCCGACGGTGAGCCGGCTGGGTTCGGTTGCATGCGTGGACCTGCGAATCAGCGCCTGCAGGCGCGCGAGCAGTTCGGAAAACGAGAACGGCTTGGTGAGGTAATCATCCGAGCCCGTCTGCAGACCTTTTACGCGATCGTCCACCGACCGCTTCGCGCTCAGGATGATGACGGGCGCGTCGACCCCTTTCTGACGGACCCGGTTGATGAGGGTGAGACCGTCGAGCTTGGGCAGCATGACATCGATCACGAGCGCGTCGTAACAACTCATGAGAGCGAGTTGCAAGCCTTCCTCGCCGTCGGCGGCCTGATCGACCGCGAAGCCCGCCTGCTTCAGGCCTTTGGCCACGAAAGCGGCGATCTTCGCGTCGTCCTCTACGACTAATACTCGCATTGTGGCGGTGAAATTCGTTTCCGGATGACCTACATCATAGCGCGGCCACGAAAAGCGTCAAGAACAAACCCGCTCGTTCAGCCGCAACGGGGGCTTTCAAAATTGTAATGTTGCGGAAAGGTTCGTGTAACGCTTTTTATGGTTGGCAGCTGGCCGGCGAGCTAGAGTCGGTCTGGATGAAACGATCCGCGGCTTGGCGCGACGTGTCGAAATCCGGCGGCGCGCCCTCGACTTCCAGAAATGCCTTCACCCTGCCACGGTCTGGCGCGGATTTTGGACCAATTCCTCGAACACGATAACTTTCACGCGATCGGTCCCGAAAACGTCAAAGTAACGTCGGACATGCTCGTAGTAAAAAGCATCGGAGTGCTCCTCCATTGCCGCCGCTTTCTTCGCGCCGCGAAACAGCGCGAGATATTGCTTTTCGCTACGGCGCTTGTTGGTTCTGAAAAAACGAGGCTCTTTAACCGGCGACACATAGATGCCTGGAGCCGGCTTGAGATCTGGTAGAGAGAAGTCGTGCTCGCGCGCGGCGCGCCGACGATGAAGAAATTTGGCTAGACCGGTTTTGGCATCGATTTCATATAGCAGTACCCCCGAATTTTTATTAGTCGAGGCTCTCGGGGCGCAAAGGGGAAGTCTATTGACTTGCCGCAACGGCGGCTTATATGTTCGCAGTGAATCGATAGCGTCCTCCGAAGAAAGGAGCTCAGCATGGCAAAGGCGAAGGTCTTCATTTTCGCGCCCGCCGACCCGACGGGCGAGAGCGACAGGATACTCGAGGCCGCGGGCTGCGAGCTGAAGCAAGGCAAGGCGAACTGGGACACGCCGCAGGGCGACAGCGAGCTCGAGATGGCGCAGATGTCCGAAGGCGCCGACGCGCTCGTCGGCACGTCGATTCGCAGCACGCCGATTACGCAGAAGATCATGCAGAGCTCGAAGAGCCTTCGCATCGTCGCCAAGTACACGATCGGCGTCGACGATGTGGATGTCGACGCGGCGACGGAATTGGGCATCCTCGTCACGCACTCGCCGACCGAGTCCAACTGGGGCGGCGTCGCCGAAGGCGCGATCACCAACATGCTGGCGCTCGCGAAAAAACTGCGCGAGCGCGACCGCTACTTGAAGGAGAACCCCACCAAGTGGCGCAACCTGGACTACCAGGGCCTCTACTTCGGCTCGCGCGCGAGTGACGGCTATCCCGGCATCACGCTCGGCATCATCGGCCTCGGCCGCATCGGCGGGCGCATCGCGAAGCTCATGCGCCCGTGGGAGATGAAGATCATCGCCTGCGATCCCTACGTGCCGGAATCCAAGTTTCATGAGCTCGGCGTTGAGCGCGTCGATCTGCCGACGCTGCTGAAGCGCGCGGACATCGTGACGCTGCACGTGGTGCTGACCAAGGAGACGCGCCACATGATCAGCACGCGCGAGCTCGGGCTCATGAAGCCGACCGCGCTGCTGATCAACACGTCGCGCGGCTACTGCGTCGACGAGAAGGCGCTGATCGCGGCGCTGCAGCAGAACAAGATCGCCGGCGCCGCGCTCGACGTCTTCGAGAACGAGCCGCTCGCGCCTGACAGCCCGCTCCGAAAAGTGGGCGATAAAGTGCTGATCTCGCCGCACATGGTGTCGTCAAATATCGGCAGCGGACTCAAGCCGGGAGTTGCGTGGGCGACGCGTTCGGTGGTCACGGCGCTCAAGGGCGAAGTGCCGGACAACGTCTACAACAAAGAAGTCATCGCGCAGTGGCAGAGCCGCTTCGGCGGCAAGAGCCTGCTATAAGACTGCGGGAGAAAATGACAGCGCGCGCGATAACGTTCGCTGCGGCGGCGCTCGCCGTTTTTTTCGCCGCGGGCGCGGCGCTGGCGGCGACGGTTTCCATCAGCGCCGCTTATCCGCAGCTCAACGGCGGGCAGACGCCGCTCTGGCTCATCGCCGACACCGGCATCGACCGGCGCTACGGCGTCGAGGTTAAGCCCGTTCTCATTCCCGGCGGCGCGCGCTTGACGCAGACGGTCGTCTCGGGCGACGTCGACGTGGCGCTCACGGGCGGCGCGGCGGTGAACGCGATGCTCTCCGGCGCCGACATCATCTATATCGGCATGCCGGTCCCGACGTTCGCTTTTTCTCTCTACGCGCGGCCCGAGATTAAATCCGTAGAAGATTTGCGCGGCAAGGTGCTCGGCGTCATCACCAAGGGCGCGTCGTCGGACCATGCGTCCATTGCACTCTTACGGCGTCACAACATGAGCCAGGGAAAGGACGTGAAGGTGCTTTACTTCTCGCGGCAGGAGGACGCGCTCGCCGCGCTGAACCAAGGCATCGTCTCGGCGGCGGTTCATTCGGCTCCGACCACGCTGATGGCGCGGCGCCTGGGATTCAAAGAGATCGTCAATATCGGCGCGCTCAAAATTCCTTACCCGTTCACCGGCCTCGCCGTCCGCCGCGCGCTGGTCAAGCAGAACCCCGAGCTGATCAAGTCGTTCCTCAAGTGCTACGTCGCCGGCATCAAGGTTGCCGTCGAGCAGCCCGAGACGTCGCGGCGCGTGCTCGCGCGCTATCTCGTGACCAAAGATCCGGAGATCATCGACGAAGCCTACAAAGGCTTCGCGCCGCTCTTCCCGCGCGTGCCGTACGTGACCGAGGAGGCGATCCGCGCCGCGATCTCCTTCACCGACCATCCCAAGGCCGCGACGGCAGATCCCAAGGACTTCTTCGACAACCGCTTTTTGAAAGAGCTGGAAAGCTCGGGCTTCGTCAAAGAGCTTTACGGCAAGAGCTGAAAAGATCGACCGTGAAATACGACCGAGGCGGTCTCGTCAGGCGAGACCGCCTCGGTCGTTTATCGTTCTAGTAGGGCGACCGCTCGCGATCCCGGTTGCGATCTCTATCCCTATCGCTATCGCGAGAGTCGCGATGCGCGGGATAATCCCTGCGGACGCGGTCGTGGTCCAAGTGGGGCTCGCGCGCCCAGTTGAGCCGCACACGGTCCCGGTCGCTTAGTCTAAAACGATCCGGGAGCCGCCGGTCATTGTGCCACCGTCCGCCCTCGTACCAGTAGTACAGACCGACATTCGGATAGAAGTACACCTCGGCATCGGGGTAGTAATAATACGTCGCGCCGCCGCCGGCGTAACCCGGCCCATAGCCCGGCTCCGCCGCGACATAGCAGCCCGCGAGGAACAGCAGCGAGCACGCGACGAGCGCAAGAAACAACGTCTCTATTCTATTCATTTTTCATACACCTCCGCCTTGAGGATAGCGCAAATCGTCACCCTGGACGAGAGAGGCTGTCAGGGGTCCGGCGGACAAAAGCCGATTTTACAAGATTTTTTATGACTCCGACAAAATCAGTATTGCGCCCCCAGAATCGCCTGCCAGAATAACCCTCAGAATAAATCTCAAGGAGGAAAAAGTGGCGGCTGAACGATCTTATGACGCGATTATCATCGGCGCCGGCCAGGGAGCAAAACCGCTCTCGATGGTCTTGGCGAAGGCCGGGATGAAGACCGCCCTGGTCGAAGAGAGGTATGTTGGAGGAACCTGCGTCAATTACGGTTGAACGCCGACTAAAACCATGGCGGCAAGCGCGCGTGTCGCCTATCTTGCCCGGCGGGCAAGCGACTATGGCGTCGAGACGGGTCGCGTCGAGGTGAATCTGGCCCGGGTGAGGGAGCGCAAGCAGAAGGTCGTGGAGCGCTTTCGCAACGGCGTGGAGCAGCTTCTAGAACCCACCGCGAATCTGGATGTCATCTACGGAAAGGCGAGCTTCATCGACGTGAAGACTGTGAAAGTCGAAGGCGCCGGCGCCGAGGCCCTGCGCCTAAGCGGCGAAAAAATCTTCCTCAACATGGGCGCCAGGCCGGTCGTCCCTCCGATCGATGGACTAAGCCGAGTGCCGTCGTTGGATTCGACTTCGATCATGGAGCTGGACGCGGTGCCGGAACATCTCTTGATCATCGGCGGCGGCTATATCGCCATCGAGTTCGGCCAGATGTTTCGCCGTTACGGCAGCCGCGTCACGATGATCGAGCGCGGTGAGCAGCTCTTAGCGCGCGAGGACGGCGACGTGGCCGAAGAGGTGTTGAGAATTCTGACGGAAGATGGGATCGATGTGAAGCTTAAAACAGCGGCGGCCCGCGTCGAGACGAACGCGCGGGGTGGGATTCGACTGACGCTCGGCGACCATGGCGGCGAAGCCGCGGTCGAGGGTTCTCATCTGCTGATCGCCGCGGGCCGGCGGCCCAATACGGACCGTCTCAATCTCGAAGCCGCCGGTGTCGAGCTGGACGAGAAAGACTACGTCAAAGTCAACGAGCGGCTCGAGACGAACGCGCCGGGGATTTATGCTATGGGCGATATCAAACCCGGTCCCGCCTTCACGCACATCTCGTACGACGATTTTCGCATCCTCCAGGCCAATCTTTTACAAAACGGCAATGCAAGGATCGACGGCCGGCCGGTGCCGTACACGATTTTTATGGATCCACAGCTCGGCCGTGTCGGGTTAACGGAAAAAGAGGCGCGCGCGCAGGGCCGCTCGATCCGCGTCGCCAAACTGCCCATGGCCAATGTGGCTCACGCCATCGAGTTCGGAGAAACCCGCGGCTTCATGAAGGCGATCGTCGATGCCGACACGAATCAGATTATAGGCTGCGCGATTCTCGGCATGGAAGGCGGGGAAGTGATGACGGTGTTGCAGGTCGCCATGATGGGGAATCTGCCTTACACCGTGATTCGCGACGGCGTCTTCGCCCATCCCACGCTGGCCGAGTCTTTGAATAATCTCTTCATGGCGATGGATGCGCAGGGGTTGGGAGAAGCGAAGTAAAGATGGCGTGTTGACTTCGCGACACGGCGCCCTGTATCAAGAACCTGCCAAGCCCGGGATGCGTCTAAAAATTAGGGAGGTGGGCGATGAAACCCAACCGCTTCGTGCGCCGGTGCTGCGTTCATCTGGCGATTTTAGTCCTCGCTCTTCTCGCCGCCGATCCGCTCTTCGCCGCGGATAAGATCCGCGCCGCCTCGGGCGGCTTCGGCACGGCGATCAACGCGCTCGTGCCCGGCGCGTATCATCAGAAGGTCTTTCAGAAGTACGGCCTCGACGTCGAGTACATCGCGCTCGACAGCGGTACGCTCGGCATGCAGACGCTGCTGGCGAACGAGATACAAGTCTTGTTCACGACCGGCGCGCTGCCGGTGACCTCCAACCTGCAGGGCGGCGACATCTCGATCATCGCCGGCGGCATCAACTTTTTTCCCTTCAAGCTGATCGTGCGGCCGGAGATCAAGTCCCCGGCGGACCTGAAAGGCAAATCCGTTGCGATCAGTCGCTTCGGCTCGGCTTCGGATTTCGCCGCGGCCGCTGCGCTCGAAAAATTGGGCGTGAACGCGAAGCAGGTGACGATGCTGCAGCTCGGCGGCAACCCGAGCCGGCTCGCCGCGCTCAGCGGCGGCTCGGTCTACGCGACCGTCTTCAGCGAGCCGTACGCGAGCATGGCGGTCAAGAAATTCGGCATGCGCGAGGTTTACGATCTCGCCGACAGCGGCATTCCGTTCCCGCAGAACTGCTTCATGGTGCGGCGGAGCTATCTCGCCGAGAACCGGCCGAAGGTGGTCAACTTCATGAAGGCGGTGATCGAGGGGCTGTACGTTCTCAAGCGCGAGAAGGCGGCGGCGATCCAGGTGATCAAGCGCTACCTACGCATCGACGAGGACGACATGGCGGCGATCGGCTACGAGTACTATCTGGTGCAGCACGGCGACGACATTCTCGTGCTGCCGGACCGTAGGGGGCTCGAGATGGTGATCGCCGACGTGGCGAAGACGAACCCGAAGGCGAAAGGGCAGACGCCCGAGTCGCTGAAGCTCCTGGACGCGAGCGTGCTCGACGAGATCAAGAAGAGCGGCTTCGTCGAGAAGGTGAAACGTTACTGAGAAGCAGGTAGAATGGTCGAGATGTCGTTTTGGAACCAAATCCCCAAGCCGATCGTCGGCCTCTCGCCGATGGACGGCGTCACCGACGCGTCGTTTCGCTACATCGCGGCGACGGTCGGCCGGCCGGACGTCATGCTCACGGAATTCGTCAGCGTCGACACTGCCGCGTTCGCGCCGGAGTCGCTGCTGCGGGATTTTACGTATTCGGAGATTGAGCGGCCGATCGCCGCGCAGATCTACGGCCACACGCCCGAGGCGTTCTATAGAGTCGCCCACATCGCGTGCGAGATGGGCTTCGACGGGCTCGACATTAACATGGGCTGCCCGGCGAAGAAGGTCGCGGCGAAGGGAAGCGGCGCCGGACTGATTCAGACGCCGGCGCTTGCGCGCGCGATCGTCCGCGCCGCGCGGCAGGGGATTCGCGACTGGGTGGCGGGACAGACGTTGTCGGACATCGGCATCGACCTGGAATTCATCGAGCGCATTAAAACCGCGAACCGCATGCGCTGCGGCGCCGAGGCGCCGGCGCAGCGCCGGGAGATTCCGGTGTCGGTCAAGACGCGCATCGGCTACGAGGCGATCGTGGTCGAAGATTGGATTAAAAATTTGCTCGAAGAGCGGCCGGCGGCGATCTCGATTCACGGCCGGACGCTTATGCAGCAGTACAGCGGCCGCGCCGACTGGAGCGCGATCGCGCGGGCGGTCGAGGTCGCGCGCGGCTCGGGGACGCTGATCCTCGGAAACGGCGATCTGCGGAGCCTCGCCGACGTTTACCGGCGCGTCACCGAGACCGGTGTCGACGGCGTCCTGCTCGGACGTGCGACGCAGGGGAACCCCTGGATTTTTAACGGCAAGCTCGAACTGAAAGAGGCCGTCCGGTCGCGCCGTCCGCACGCCGTCCCGCCGCCTCCGGCGGTGGACGTCGCGGAGCGCTTCCAGGTTCTGCTCGCGCACAGCCGACATTTCGCCGCCTGGCGCGAGCCGCATGTTTTTGTCGCGATGCGGAAGCAGCTCGCGTGGTATATCCGCGCGGTGCCGCGCGCGGCGGATATGCGCTACCGCATGGTGCGCGTGAACGTGCTCGACGACGTCGTGCGCTGCGTCGACGACTATGCCGCCGCGCTGGCTTCCGGGTCCTTTCCGCTCCGCGCCTCTTGGGCTTCGCCGCCGGCGGCAGCTCTTCGATGCGGTTGATCCTCGCGTCCACCTCGCCGCGCCGCAGCGAGATATTTTCTCTTCTCGGCATTCCGTTCGAAGTCGTCGCCCCGCCATTTGAAGAAATCATTTCACCGTCTCGGCCCATCGGCGAAGAGGTTCTCGATTTCGCGGTCGGCAAAGCCGCGTCCGTCGCGGTGAATCATCCCGACGCTGTCGTTATCGGCAGCGATACGATGATTCTTCTCGGCCATACGAAAATCGGCAAGCCGGCCGATGCCGACGATGCGAAGCGGATGCTGGCCGCTTTTGCCGACGCGACGCACCGGATCTATACGAGTCTCGCCATCGTCGATCCGGGCGGGCCGGGACTCCGGTGTGTCGAGGAAGTAGAAGTGAAGATGCGCGCCTATTCGGAAAAACAGATTGAGGAGTATCTCGCCTGCGGCGAGTCGCACGACAAGGCGGGCGCCTATTCTATCCAGGGGCGCGGCCGCGAGCTGATCGAGTCGATGGAAGGCGATTATCTGGCCGCCGTGGGATTGCCGCTGCGGCCGATCGCGCGTTATCTCACGCGCCGCGGCGTCGCCAAGGCAGTCGACGTGGAGAAAATCTACGCGGAGAAATCCTATCGCAACTGGTCGAGCTTTTAGCCGAGCGATGCTTAGCTCGCCGTGTTTTTGCGCTCTTCGCGCGCGTTCCTCTGCGCGCTACGCGCCTCGCTGCCCCGACGGGCCTCGGCGGCGCGCGTAGCGGCCGTCGCGCCGCGCTCCGGCGCGGACTGAGCCGCCGCGCGGCGTTCGTTTCGTTGGTTCTGCCGAAACTCCTGCTGCGGACGGTTGTTAACCGGGCGTTCGCGGTCCGCATCCCGGCCGCGGAAGGCCCGGTTCTCGGCTCCGTGTTGCCGGCTCTGGTTTTCGAGCCGCTGGCTCGATCGATTCTCGAAAGGCTGCCGCCGGTTATCATCGGATTGACGGGGATTATTTTCGCGGAGCAGCGGCGCTCTATTCTCAGCGCCCTGAGGGCGCGGGTCGCGGAACTGCGAGCGGTTTTCGATGCCGCGGCCGCGATTGTCCTGGACCCCGCGAGAGCGGTTGTCGAAATCACGCTGGCGCTGCTCCTGCAGCCGAGCCGCGCGCTCGTCCCGGCCTTGGCGGAGCCGATCGTCGCGCGGCGCATTGTTTTGAAATGCCGGCGGCGTGCGGTCGCGCAGACGCGCGGCGCGATCGTCGGGCCGGAACCGCCCGTCGCGCGGCGCGTTAAAATTCCGGTCGCTGCGCCGATTATCGAATGCCCGGTTATTATCGAGACTCCGGTCGCCGCGCCGATTGTTGTCGAAACCTCGGTTGTTATCGAAACGGCGGTTGTCGTCGCGCCGGAAGTTTCGGTCCGCCGTGATGCGATCGTTCCGGCGCGCGAAGTTGTTGAAATTCGCGTCGCGATGGACGGTGTTGAAGCGATTCAGATTCTCCACCCGGACGTTGCGGCGCACGATGTCGCGGTTGAAGCGAACGGTCCGGAACCTGTCGTTGACGTAAACGTTCGTTATGCGCACGAACGGGCGGCTGCGCTCGACCCAGCGCGGGCCGTGCCAGCCGTGGTAGTAAATGCGATGACCGCGCCAGTCCCAGTCGCAGTTGAGCCACGGTCCGATCGGAAACGCCGGACCGAAGGCGAACGTCGCATGACGGAAGAAGACGACGTCCGGCGCATAGTCGGGAACGAAAATGAACTGGGGCTGAATCGGCTCGATCTGAATAAAGCCGCCGGTCGGAACCACCTCCCAGTATTCGTTCGTGGCGAGGTTGCCGGCGTTGCGCGCCATGAAGCGCAAATGCTGCACGGCCGCCGACACATCGGCCGGCTGCTCGACATAAGCTTGTCCCAGCGCCGTCGTCCAGTCGATGCGGTCGGCCATCATGAAAAGCACTTTGGGATAATGCGCGATCGCCTTGACGCTTACGTCCCAGGGCTGCGCGTCGACGCCGTACGGATCGTTGTAGGAGCGCATCCAGCGCGCCGCGGCGTCGATCTGATCGGCGAAGGTCGCCGCGACGAGAATTTGCGCGAGCAGCGGGTCGGGGTATAGCGCGACGGGCGCCAGCAGGTTCTCGAGCTGGTCCGGCGACATGCGGTAATCGGCGTAGCCGCCGGCCGGTCCGCGGTCATCGCCATAAGGCGCGCCCGGACCGCGATAGTCAGGGTAAGGCTCGGCTGCGCCGCCACGGTAATCGGGATAAGCGTCACCGGGTGGAGGATAATCGGGAGAGCTGTCGGGCGGTCCGTAGTCCTGAGCATCCGCCGGAGCACCACCCAGGCGGCCGAGCATGGCGGCGGGCGGGGCGAAGAGAAAGGCGGCTGTAAGGGTAATCGTCAAGAATTTTTTACTTCTGTTCATTCGTATTCTTTCCTGGTTTTGTAATCACACTCGGGTGTTTAGCCAGCTACCACTCCACTCACTGGAATTAGACGAGCGTCGGTCGAAAAGGGTATAGTAGTGCCCGAAAATGCTTTACTTCGCTTACGGATCCAATATGCACTGGGCCCAGATGCAGCAGCGCTGCGCGTCGGCACGGTTTATCGCGATCGCGCGTCTACCGGAGCATCGGCTTGCGATTACACGGAAATCGCGACGACGTCTGTGCGGAACGGCCGACGTCGTGCCCGAGACTGGATCGGAAGTTTGGGGCATACTTTACGATATCGACGATGGCGATTTGACGCTCTTGGACGACTTCGAGGACGGCTATCGTCGGGAAAAATTCGCCGTAAGGCTTGCCGCCGACGAGCGGTCCGTCGATGCCTGGATCTACATCGCGGAAAAGGAAGCGTGCCCGCCGCTTCCGAACGCGCTGTATAAGCGCCTGATGCTCGAAGGCGCCAAGCATTGGGGGCTGCCCGAGGCATACCTCGCGTATCTCGAGGCGATAGAAGCGGCCAACGACTGAAAGGATAGCCGCTTTCCGTCATATTAGAGGAAATTCCCGTTTCGAGGCATTTTTCGGTTTTTCTTGCGGCGATTCCGACCTTCGGCACGGTCTCAGCCATGCCGCTCGCGCGCGCTCCATTCCGTTCTTCGCCTGCCGCTTTTCGGGCATGCAATCTTTTGTCGCGAGTTACGTTTTCTTGTTTTTGAACGCTGGCATTGCTCTTGCTTTTTACCTTTCGCGGCATCGACGATACAAAAAGGAGAGTAGAATTATGTGGCAGCCGTGGAGTTTTACGCGGACCGGCGGGTCCGTTATCGAGGCGCTAAGCCGCTTGCCGGAAGCTTATGTGGTCGTGAGCGACATTGTCCTTCCGGAGGGCGGAGTCAATATCGACCACATCGTGGCCGGTCCCAACGGCCTCTTCGCGATCGAAACGAAGGAGTGGGGCGGCGAAGTCAAGTGCAAGGGGCACGACTGGTTTGTCGATCGCAAGAGAATTCCGAGCCCGGGGCGGCCCGCGCAGCGAAAGGCCGCGGCGCTGCGGCAGACGCTCGTCACGATGACCTACGACGGCGAGCGGAAGATTCCCGCCGTTTCCGCGATACTCGCGTTCAGCCATCCGGAAGTAACTATCGGGGTCCAGGAGCCGGCGGTGCCCGCCATGCGCGCGGAAGAGCTCGCTTCGTTCATCGTCCACTATAACGTTGCCGAGCTCGGCGAAGAGGAAAGATCGGCCATCGTCCGCCATCTCGCCTCGTTTCCATCGACGGCCAAAGAGAGGCGGAGTTTTTTCGGCCTTAAAGTGACTTCGGCGGCACCTCTCAGCTAACGGCCCACGGTATCGATTGGCGGCGCGCGACCGCACGTGGTAAGATCGGTGTCCGCAACAGCCACGAGCGAAGGATGCCCGCTTGCCGCGTTTTATCGCCGGAATTGTCGCGTTAGCGATTCTCGTTCTGCTCGCCTTCTATCTTTTCTCTTCGAGCGAGACCGAAAAGCCCGCACCCCCGAAGGCGCCGGCGGCCGTCTCACCGGCGCCTTCGGAAGCGGCGGAGAAGCGTCCTAAAGTCAAATCAAAAGCCGACGACGACGACGAGGACGAGGAAATGGACGAGGATACCGAAGCCGATCAACACGATGAGTCCGAAGAAGATATCGAGCAAGAGCGGCGGCTGGAGCTGCGGAGGAACCGGTAATTCAGAGCTTCCGAATGCGCAAAGTCTTGCTGATCATCGCCGCGCCGCTTAAAAAATAAATCAGCGACACGGGATGCCACTCGAGCCCGGCGACTCGCACCGCGCCGAAAGGCAATCCCGCACCGAATCGATCCCAGTGAAAAAGGGCGCCCAGAATGAGGACTAAGAGGAGGCTCGAAGGTATGGGTGTGCCCTCGAAGTATTTTACTTTCTCGCCCGCCGCCGCGATTTCCGCCGCCGTGACGTTATAGCGCGCCAGACGGCTGACGCCGCACGCGACGAAGAAGAGCAGGATCGCCACGTCCCACCCGCCGCGCATGCCGAGCGCGTAGGCGATAGCGGCCGGGGCGACGCCGAAGCTCACGATATCGGCCAGCGAGTCGAGCTCGCCGCCGAACAGCGAATGTTTCTTCTGCCGGCGCGCGACCCGCCCATCGGCGATGTCAAGCGCGAGTGCCAGCGGCAGCAGGCCGAGGGCGAGATAGACGCGCCAGCGATCCGGCGTTTCCATATAACTTATGACCGCGAAGATCGCCGCGGTGCCCGACGCGGCGTTGCCGAGCGTCAAGAGATCGGCGGCGCGGTAGCTTCGCAGCATCGAAAAGTGCGCCGGTCGCAGGCTTTTGTTAGGCGCTGCCATCGCGATTCTTTACCATGCAGGCTTGGCCCCGTCGAATGGTCCTGTTCGAAAAAACAGACTACAATGGTATGTTGTGAAAACCCTATTCAGAGCGGTGGAGCTTTTATGAAATCACGAGCGCGGGGATTTTTCGTCGCCATCCTTTTCGGCTTGCCGATATGCCTCGCCGGCTGCTCGACGAGCACCCGGCTGGTGAGCGAGTGGAGTGACCCCGGATATGCCGCCCCGGCGTTCCGGAGAATTCTCGTCGGCGGAAGCGGTGGCGGCGAGAGCGCGATCCGCCGCAACCTCGAGGACGAGTTCGTCGCTCAACTGCAGGCCGCCGGGTTGGAGGCGGTGCCGAGCTACCGGTATATTCCAGACGAGCAAAACATCACCGACGACGCGCTCAAGCAAGCGGCGAAACAGGCCGGCGCCGACGCCGCGATCTTCGTGCGCGCTTTGGGTGTCGAACCGAAAGTCGAATACCGTCCCGGTTATTATTATCCGTACACCTCGTTCGGTTTTTTCGGCCCGCACTTCGGTGCGAGTTGGTATGGGCCCTACGGGCCTAGTGTCTATCAATACAACGTCTATAGCTCGGAGAGCACGCTCTACGATGTCGCCAAAGGTGAAATCGTCTGGACCGGCACCGTCCGGAATTACGATCCGGATAACGTCAACGTCGCGATCAAGAATTATGTCCAGATCGTTTTGAAGGCGCTCGAAGAAAAGGGACTGCTGCGCGGGTCGCGTCAGAATCGATGACCATAAAACCCGAGGTTGCGGCCCCTGTCCGCTTCGACGGCGCCCACTGCAGCATCGTCATCGAGAGGCCCCGGCGCGGTCTGGTGGTTTTACGCATTGCCGGGCGCGATGTCGGCGAGTTCCGCGACCAGCCGATGCTGGATATCGAGAAAGATTTCGCGCCCGGCGCGCCGATCGAGCTGTTCGTGGACGCGCGTCGGGTTCAAGGCGCTTCGCTCGATGTGAGCAGCGATTGGGCACAATGGCTCGGGCGGCATCGCGCTGCGCTCCGCCAGGTTAGCATGCTCACGAGCTCGCGATTCATTCAGATCACCGCCGATTTTGTCCGCCGCTTCGCCGGGCTCGGAGACATCATGCGCATTTACACCGATCCGTCCGGGTTCGACGAGGCCTTGGCCGCCGCGATCGCCGGGCGC
The DNA here is from genome assembly GCA_036522615.1 of Binatia bacterium. GTDB lineage: Bacteria > Desulfobacterota > Binatia > UBA9968 > UBA9968 > JAJPJQ01. The sequence goes on from DATDFN010000184.1 coordinate 42,135, forward strand.
GACTCATAATCACTAAATCTCCGACTTCCCTCGCCGGCCGGTTTGCCGTCCGCCGAGGCAACCGATACAGTCAAGACCATGGCCGCTAAATCAGCCAAAGCGCGCGCGAAAACCGAGCAGGTTGCCGCGCGCAGCCACAAGCGCAAGATTCTTCTGCTCGACGGCCACTCGCTCGCGTATCGCGCATTTTTCGCGCTGCCCGACACGCTCGTCACGTCGTCGGGTCAGGTCACCAACGCCGTCTACGGCTTTACCGCGATGTTGATCAAGCTCTTCGGCGACGAGCGGCCCGACGCCGTGGTTGTGACTTTCGACAAAGGCGCGCCGCAATTCCGTCTCGATCGCTACGCCGATTACAAAGCCGGTCGCGCCGAGACTCCCGACAAGTTTCGCCAGCAGCTTCCGCTCATCCGCGAAGTATTGAGCGCGCTCAAAATTCCCATGTTCGAGCTCGCAGGCTATGAAGCGGACGACCTGCTGGCCACGCTCGTCAAGCAGTGCGGCGCTACGGGGTGTGAGATCGTGATCGTCACCGGCGATCGGGACATCCTTCAGCTCGTCCGCGAAGGCGTCTCCGTGATCATGACGCGCCGCGGCATCTCCGACGTAATCCGCTACGACCCGCCGACGGTGGTCGAGCGCTATGGCGTCGGACCCGAGAAGTGGATCGATTTCGTCGCGCTCAAAGGCGAGAGCTCGGACAATCTTCCCGGAGTTCCCGGCGTCGGCGACAAGACGGCGGCCCAGCTCATCCAAAAGTACGGCGATGTCGAGCAGGTGATCGCCCACGCCGACGAGCTTACGCCGAAGCTCGGCGCGGCCGTCAAGGCGCACGCCGAGCAGGTGAGGATCAACAAAGAGCTCGGGCGCCTCCTGGACGACGTGCCGCTCGATGTCGACCCCGCGAAGATTACGTTAGAGCCGTGGGACGAAGAGGAAGTGCGGAAATTATTTACCGCGCTCGAGTTTCGTACGTTGCACGAGCGCCTGAAAGAATTGAAGCTGCACGCAGCCGCCGCTCCGGCGGCCGCGCTCGAAGTGGCCGATCTCAGAGATCTCCGCGCCGAATCCGACATCGGCGCCGACGCCGTAGCCTTCGCGTGGAACGAAAAATGGCTCGCGCTCTCCGACGCGCCGGGCGCGGCGCGTCTTCTCCCGCTTGGCGAGGCGCCCGCGCGTTTGGCGAACTGCCTCGGCAATGCGTCGCAGCGGAAAATCGCCCATGACGCGAAGCCGTTGTTTCGCGCGGCTATCGCCGCGGGCGTCGATCTGCGGGGTCTTTATCTCGACACCAAGATCGCGGCGTATCTCATCGAGCCGGGCGCGGCGGCGGGCTATCCGCTCGCAGAGGTCGCAGCGCGTTATCTGGGCGTCTCTCTGGAAGAGCAACCGGCGCTGGCCGCCGGCGAGCAGGCGGCGCTCGCCTTCGGCGCCGACGATAGAAGCCCCGTTGCGCGCGAGGCGGTGGCCGTGCGCGCGCTTGCGCCGATGCTGGAGGAAAAGCTGCGCGCGCAGGGCGTGTGGCAGCTCGCTTCCGATCTGGAATTTCCGCTCATCGGTGTGCTCGCGCGCATGGAGCACGAAGGCGTTCTCATCGACCGCAAGTACCTGGAGCAGCTCGATGCCGACTTCGGCGCCAAGATGACGGCGCTGGAGCGCGCCGTCCAGGAGCACGCGGGGGAGGAGTTCAACGTCAACTCCCAGCCGCAGCTCCAGCGGATTCTCTTCGAGAAGCTTGCGCTGCCGAAGACCAAGCGGATCAAGACCGGCTATTCGACCGACGCCGCCGAGCTGGAGAAGCTCGCCGGCGCGCATGCGATCGTCGACGCCTTGCTCGAATACCGCGAGGTCTCGAAGCTCAAGAACGGCTTTACCGAGATGCTGCTCGCGCTCGTCGACCCGAGCACGAGCCGCATTCATACGACGTATGATCAGACGAAAGCGGCGACCGGGAGGCTCGCCTCGAACGCGCCCAATCTTCAGAACATTCCGATTCGCGGCGAGATGGGCCGCCGCATCCGGCGCGCGTTCGTCGCGCCGCCCGGCCACGTTCTCCTTTCGGCGGACTACTCTCAAATCGAGCTGCGCGTGCTCGCGCACCTGTCGGAAGACGCGACGTTTTGCCGCGCGTTCGAGGAAGGCCACGATTTCCACGCGACCATCGCCGCGCAGGTGCACGGCGTGCCTCGCGAAGCGGTGACACCCGACATGCGGAGCCGGGTCAAGCAATTCTCCTACGGCATCGCCTACGGCATGTCGGCGTACGGCGTCTCCCAGCGGCTCGGCATCGAGATGGAAGAGGCGGCGAGCTTCATCGAGAGCTACTACGCTCGGTTCCCCAAGGTTCGCGAGTACCTCGCCGCGCAGGTGGAGCGCGCGAAGATCGACGGGTTTACGACAACGATGTTCGGCCGCCGGCGGTATTTGCCGGAACTGCAGTCGGCGAATTTCCGGCTGCGCGCGCTCGGCGAGCGCATGGCGCTCAACACGCCGATTCAGGGCACGGCCGCCGACATCATCAAGCGCGCGATGATCGACGTCGATGCGGCGCTGCGCAAAGAGCCGGTTGCCAAAATGCTGCTCACCGTCCACGACGAGCTCGTTTTCGAGATCCCCGAAGAGAAGCTCGGCCGGGCGCGCGCGATGATCGAAAAAGCGATGGTCGACGCCGCAGAGCTTCGCTGCGGGCTCACCGTCGATATTCACACCGGCACGAACTGGGCCGACGCGCACGCGTAGAAGTTTTCCCTTCCTGGTTTCATGATCCTTCTTCGTCTCGATAACGTTTCGCTCGCTTATGGCCATTTGCCGCTTCTCGCGCATGCCGACTTTCAAATCGAGGCCGGCGAGCGTGTTTGTCTCGTCGGCCGAAACGGGACCGGAAAATCGACGCTGCTCCGGGTCATAACCGGTGCAGCGATCCCCGACGAGGGGGAAATCTGGCGCCGTGAGGGGCTGCGCGTCGGCCATCTCGATCAGGAGGTGCCGCCCGACAGCGACGATACGGTATTCCACGTTGTCGCGGGCGGGCTCGGCGAACTCGGTTTGCTCCTGACCGAATACCATGAGGCCGCGCAGGCGGCGGGCGCGGCGCGACCCGATTCACTAAAACGCATGTCCGAACTGCACCCGCGCATCGAGGCGCTCGGCGGCTGGAACATTAACCAAAAAGTCGAAACGATACTCACCCGTCTCGGTCTTCCCGCCGATTTGCGCTTGACCGACGCATCCGGAGGCATCCGGCGCCAGACGATGCTTGCGCGCGCGCTCGTGAGCGAGCCCGACCTGCTGCTGCTCGACGAGCCGACGAATCATCTCGATATCTCCGCAATCAGCTGGCTCGAAAAATATCTCGCTACGTACCGCGGCGCGCTGATTTTTATTACGCATGACCGCACGCTCGTGCGCCGGCTCGCGACGCGTATCGTCGATCTCGACCGCGGCCGGCTCGTCTCTTTTCCCGGTAATTTTGAAAATTACCTGCGGAAGAAAGAAGAATTTCTCGAGATCGAGGCGCGCGCCGCCGCGAAGTTCGACAAGAAGCTCGCCGAGGAGGAAGCGTGGATCCGCCGGGGCATCAAAGCGCGTCGGACCCGCAACGAGGGACGGGTGCGCGCCCTCCAGGCAATGCGCCGCGAGCGCGCGCGGCGGCTCGAGGCGCTCGGCCAGGCCCGCTTCGGCATCGACTCCGGGGATATTTCCGGCAAACTCGTCGTCGATCTGCGCCGCGTAAGCTTCTCTTACGGCGGCGAGCCGATCGTGCGCGACCTGTCGACCGCGATTCTTCGCGGCGACCGCGTCGGCATCATCGGACCGAACGGCTCCGGCAAAAGCACGCTGCTGAAACTTATTCTCGGCGAGCTCGCGCCCACTTCAGGCGAGGTGGTGCGCGGCACGCGTCTGCAGATCGCCTATTTCGATCAGCACCGGCGGCGCCTCGATGTCGAGAAGAGCGTGCGCGAAAACATGACCGACGGCTCCGACTACGTCACGGTCCGCGGCCGCTCGCGCCACGTCATCGGCTATCTCAAGGACTTTTTATTTCCTCCCGCGCGCATCGATTCTCCGGTCAAGGCGCTCTCGGGAGGCGAGCGCAACCGCCTGCTGCTCGCAAAGATCTTCACGCGCTCGGTCAATATGATGGTGCTCGACGAGCCGACGAACGACCTCGACGTCGACACGCTCGAGCTGCTCGAAGACCTGCTCGCCGATTATAAAGGAACCCTCCTGCTCGTGAGCCACGACCGCACTTTC
>DATDFN010000185.1:0-2529 GCA_036522615.1 Binatia bacterium
GCGTTTCATTACATCCAATGTTGCGGGGGTATCAAGCCGACGGTCTTGGCGCGTTTTTAGTCCGTGCCGCTTGTTTCTTCGGCTTATTGCCGAGACTCGTATCCGGGTTCTCGAGCTTCAGGAGATAGCGTTTTCTTTCCAGGCCGCCGGCGAAGCCGCACAGGTCCCCGTTTTTCCCCATCACCCGGTGGCAGGGAACGACGATGGCCGCGGGATTTCTGCCGGTGCTGGTCCCGGCGGCGCGGACGGCCAGCGGCGCGCCCGCCCGTTGGGCCAAGGCGCTATAGCTGACGGTTTCGCCGTAGGGGATGCGCGCGATTTCCTCCCAGACCCTGCGCTGGAAATCGGTGCCGGCCAGTCGCAGCGGGAGCGAGAAGCTTTTTCTTCTTCCCGCGAAATATTCCCGGAGCTGCTTCGCCGCCTCTCGCAGAACGGGGTGCCGGGCGTCGCGCGTCCAGCGCTTGCTCGCGCCGGGGATGTGATCGCAGCCGACAAAATAAAGGCCGGTCAGGGCGGAGGCGTCGGCGGCCAGCATGAGGTCGCCGACCGGGCTTCGGATGATGGAATAATAGTTCATAGCTTTTCCTTTCGCCGTCTCTGTTAGTTTCATATCGATTCCTTTCATCATCCAAATATAGCCGGGATCGGGCGGATTGCTCGCCATTTTCGGACATCTATATTAGAATAATTTCGCTGTCCGAAAGCGGCCAGACGCGCCGGGACTCGCGGTGTATGTTGAACGCATGAAACAGGACGCGAAATCACTTTACAAGGCGCTCGTTTCCCGCGACCGCCGCTTCGACGGCCTCTTTTTTGTCGGGGTGGCGTCGACCGGCATCTATTGCCGCCCCATTTGTCCGGCGAAGACTCCGAAAGAGATCAATTGCCGCTTTTACAACAGCGCCCAAGAGGCGGAGCAGGCGGGCTTCCGCCCGTGCCTGCGGTGCCGCCCCGAGTTGGCGCCCGGCAGCGCGCCCGTGGACAGCTCACAGCGCATCGCGCACCTCGTCGTCCAGCGGATCGAGGAAAGCACCGCGGACGAGGAGAGCGCCCTGGAAGCTATCGCCGGCGAGTTCGAGTTGAGCTCGCGTCAGATCCGCCGCATTATTCGGAAAGAGCTGGGCGTGCCGCCGATCCAGCTGATTCTAACGCGCCGCTTGCTGCTGGCGAAGCAGCTCCTCACGGAGACTAAATTGCCGGTCATCGAGATCGCCTTCGCCAGCGGCTTTTCGAGTCTCCGCCGCTTCAACGACGCATTTACCACACGCTACGGAATGCCGCCGACACGGCTGCGCAAAAAGGCCGTCGAAGACGTGGGCACCGTCGACGGCTCGGGCACGTCGACCCTGCAGCTTTCCTATCGTCCGCCTTACGACTGGCCCGGCATGCTGGCTTTCCTCGAGGCTCGCGCGCTGAAAGGCGTCGAATGGGTGACCGGGAATTTTTACGCCCGCACCGTGCAGCTGGGGGATTCCAGAGGCTGGATCAGAATCACCCGGGCGGAAAAGAAAGATGCGCTCCTGCTCGAATTCAGCCACGGCCTCGCGCCCGTTCTGCCCGCGCTCCTGAATCGCGTGCGTAACCTCTTCGATCTGAACGCCCGGCCCGAAATCATTTCCAAACATCTCGCCAGCGACGGGGTTCTGCGCCCCCTGGTCAAAGCCAATCCTGGCATGAGGGTGCCGGGCGCATTCAGCGGCTTCGAGATGGGCCTGCGCGCCATTCTCGGTCAACAGGTCACGGTGAAATCCGCGACCACGGTCGCCGGCCGCCTCGCGGCGGCGTTCGGCGATCCGATCGTCACGCCGTTTCCCGAATTGAACCGCCTGACGCCGGCGCCGGGGAGGATCGCCGCGGCGGGCGTCGATCAATTTGTAGGTCTCGGGATTACGAGAGCGCGCTGCAAAACCATCCTCGGCCTCGCCGAGGCGCAGACTTCCGGCAGGCTGTCGCTCGACAGCGGCAACCATCACAATCCCGAGACCACGATCGAGCGCCTGGCCGAGCTGCCCGGCATCGGCCGGTGGACGGCGCATTATATCGCCATGCGCGCCCTGCGCTGGCCGGACGCGTTTCCCAAGGAGGACATCGCCGTGCGCAACAATCTCGGCGGAGTCACATCCAAACAAGCCGAAGCCATGTCTCAGGCCTGGCGCCCCTGGCGCAGCTACGCCGTCCTCCATATCTGGAAAACTCCGAGGCAGCGGGAGAAAGGAGCGAGACCGGAATGATTGCGCAGCGAATCGCCAACGCCGTAAATCAAAATCCCATCTCCTTCAGCGCCGCGCGCGCAAAAGAAAAATCGCGGACTTCGTCCAGCGGCCGTTTTTTGTCGCTCAGTCTTTCCATCTGAAATTCCATCTCGGCGTCGGTCATCTGGCCGTCGCGCGCGAGCGCCTTGAGCTCGATGTCATAGGAGCGCGCGGCCGCCTCCTGCGTCTGCGCGACCGCGCCGATCATGATGCGGATCGTTTCGTCGCGGTGCTCTTCGATGAAGCGGTTCGCCTTGAGCATCGCCCGGATCGTGCG
>DATDFN010000186.1:0-2478 GCA_036522615.1 Binatia bacterium
CCTGGAAAAACTCGCGGCCAAGGCGAACGCGCCGCTCGGTGATTTTCTCCGCCGCGTCCGGCGCATCGTCCACGGCACGACGATCACGACTAACGCCGTGCTCACCGGCAACGGCGTCAAGACGGGCTTCATTACCACACATGGTTTTCGCGACGTACTCCTTATGCGCCGCGGCGTGCGCGAGAATCAATTCAACTCCAAAGTCGATCCGCCGCCGCCGCTCGTCCCGCGGAGTCTCACGGTGTCTGTTCCCGAGCGTGTCGATTGCGTTGGGGCAGAGACCGTTCCGCTCGACCGCGAGAGCGCGCGGCGGGCGATCCGTGAGCTCAAGGAGCAAGGCGTTGAGTCCCTCGCCGTGAGCTTTCTGTTCTCCTTTCTCAATCCGAAACACGAAGCCGAGTTGGCCGAGATTATCAAAGATGAATTCCCTGAAGTTTACGTGTCGCTGTCGACGCAGGTGCTGCCGCAGCTGCGCGCGTATGAGCGGCACAGTACCACAGCGCTGAACGCTTACGTCGGGCCGCTGCTCGAGCGCTATCTGCGCCGGTTGACCGAACGGCTCGAATCCGCCGGCTTCGCCGGCCGGCTTCTTATCATGCAATCGAACGGCGGCGTGATGGCGCCGGAGACGGCGGCGCGGTTCGCCTGCCGCACGCTGCTTTCCGGACCCGCCGGCGGGCCGGTCGCGGCGATTTTCTACGGCGGCCGCGCCGGACGGCGCGATGTGATCGCGATGGACATGGGCGGCACGAGCTTCGACGTTTCGCTCATCAAGGCGGGCGAGGCGAGCTTTACCACCGCCGGTGAGGTCGGCGGACATGCGATGGCATTTCCCGTGCTGGATATTCGCACGGTCGGGGCGGGCGGCGGCAGCATCGCCTGGCTCGACGACGGCGGCGTGCTGCATGTCGGTCCGGCCAGCGCCGGCGCCGATCCGGGTCCGATCTGCTACGGCCGCAGCGGCAAGGCGCCGACGGTGACCGACGCCGATCTCGTGCTCGGCTATCTCGGGGCGGATGAATTTTTGGGAGGAGAGTTCAGGCTCGATATCGAGGGCGCGCGCAAAGGCATCGAAGAGCGCATCGCCGCGCCGCTCGGTCTCGACGTCATTGCGGCGGCCGAAGGCATCCATAAAATCGTCAACGGCACGATGGCCGACGCGATCCGGCTCGTCTCGATCGCGCAGGGCTACGATCCACGGCAATGCACCCTGGTTGTCGCGGGCGGCGCCGGCGCCGTCCACGCGGCGGCGATCGCGCGCGAGCTCGACATCGCGAAGCTGTTGATTCCGCGCGAGGCCTCCGTCTTCTGCGCCGCGGGCATGCTGTTGTCCGATTTGAAGCACGATTACGTGCGGACGCTCTCGGGCGAGCTCGGGCGCATCCCGCACGAAAAAATCAGCGCCCTTTATGTCGATATGTCAGCCGAGGCGCTGCGCACGCTCGCCGAGGAGGGAATTGGTGAGAAAGAAGCGCAGCTCTCCTACGGCGTCGATCTCAAATACGTCGGACAGTTTCACGAGGTGACGATCCCGTTCGCGTCGCGCGCGACGGACATCGAACAGCTAAAGTCCGATTTCGCCGCACGCCATCTCAAACTCTACGGCTACAACCTTCCAGGACAGGCCGTCGAGGCGCTCCACTGGCGATTGACCGCGGTCGGCCGTACCGACCGGCCGCGGTTCGGCAGGGCGGTTTCAGCCCCGCGCAAGTCCGAGCGAACCGCCCGCGAGGTCGTGTTCGACGGCCGTAAAATGGCGACGCCGGTATATCGCGGCGGCGAGTTGAATTCCGGAGCGACCATCGAAGGGCCGGCGATCGTCGAGGAGCCGACCACGACGATCGTGGTTCCGCCGGGATGTCGCCTCGCGGTCAACGAGTTCGGCGATTGCGAGCTGACGCTGTCTTCTGAGCGAGCGGCGGGCGTTGTCGCCGCCGCCGGATGAAAAATATGAAAGCGCCGAAGGACGTTCGCGAGCACATCAAGAATTTGGAAGAACGCGGCCTGTTGGTCCGCGTGTCCCGGCCTTCCAATAAGGATACGGAGATCCATCCGATCGTACGCTGGCAGTTTCGCGGCGGTGTGCGCGAGGAGGACCGCAAGGCTTTCCTCTTCGAGAACGTGATCGACGACCGCCGCAAATACGACGGCTCGGTCCTAGTCGGTGGGCTCGCCGCCTCGCGTTGGGTATACGCGCTCGGCATGGGCTGCGAGCCCGGCGAGATCGTCGAAAAATGGCAGAAGGCGCTCGCGCAGCCGATCGAACCGGCGCTGGTCGAGAGCGGTCCCGCGCAAGAAGTGGTTCACATGGGAGACGAGCTCGACCGCGAAGGCGGAGGCCTCGACGCGATCGCGGTGCCGATCTCCACGCCCGGCTTCGACAACGCGCCTTATTTCACCTGCGCGCAGTGGATCACCAAGGATCTGGAGACCGGCATCCGCAACGTCGGCAACTACCGCGCGCAGGTCAAAGGAAGA
>DATDFN010000187.1:0-28891 GCA_036522615.1 Binatia bacterium
GTTCGGCAGTTCGCCCGCCTTAATTCGATCGGTCCAGTCGGCCAGCGCCGCAAGCTGTCCGCCATCCGGCGTCATCAGCTGCGTGATGAAGCGTACCATGTCATGCCCCGCGGGGCCGACCGACAGGCGATGGGACCAAGCGTCTTGGCTGGATTCGAATTTCCCGAGCTTCTCCGAGATCGTCCGCGTCGCGTAATTGCCCATCTGGTGGCAGTTGCCGCAGCCATTCGTCTTGATGAAGTTGAGCCATTGGTCCTGGGTCTTGAAATTCTCGGGGATGCCGTTCCCCTTGTCGCCGGTGCCGGGGAAGCGACTTTTATCCGGGATCTTCAACATCGAATACCAGTAAGCGGCCGGGTAGTACTGCGCGGCGGCGGCGAGATCTGGGGCGACGACCCCGGTCAGATCGAGATGCTGGCCTGGCTCGGCATCGACCTTTGGCGAGTCTACAAGGCCATAGCCACGCACCCACACCCGGTACTTCGCTTTCGGTAGGTCGGGTATTACATAGCGTCCGCGCTCATCGGTCACGACGCTCTTGGCGAAGCGTGTGCCGAGGTCGCGCGTCTCGGCGATGACCCAGACGCCGGCCTCGGGACCGTTCGGCCCGGAAACGACGCCGCCGATGTCGTCGGCGTCGATTTGTACCGACGCCGCGCGCTGCGGCCCGCCTTGGTCGCTCCTTTCGGTGGCGCATGCGGCGATGATAGCGGCGACGACAGCTGCCGCCGTCCAAAACCATGTGAGTTTTCGCTTCATAACCGGCTCCTTTCGGCGCCTAGAAGCTACCCGACGATTGCGGGCCGTGTCAATGTGACCTCGACGCCTGGCGCTTCGACGCTGTAAGTTGACACACCGGAACGCATCTACTAGCATCCTGCAGAAACGGAGAAAGGAATCATTTTTCATGTTGAGCCGAGAAGAGAACGAGCTGTTGTCGCGCATCGGTCCGGGCACGCCGGCCGGACGCCTTCTCCGACGGTACTGGCACGTCGTCGGCGTTGCCGCCGAGCTCGGCAAAGACAAGCCGAAAAAGCGCGTGAAGATTTTAGGCGAAGACCTCGTCCTCTATCGCGACGGCCGCGGCGGCTACGGTCTCGTCGGCGAGCACTGCTCGCATCGCGGCGCGTCGCTTTTTTACGGCTTTGTCGAAGACGACGGCATCCGCTGCGCGTATCACGGATGGAAGTACGACGCGTGCGGAAATTGCCTCGACCAGCCGTTCGAGAGCCCCGAGGTTCGCTATAAAGAGGAGATCAAGCACCGCGCCTATCCCGTCGTGAAATCGGCGGGACTCTTGTTCGCGTATCTGGGCCCGCCGGAGAAAAAGCCGGTGCTGCCGCGCTGGGACATCCTCACGCGTGACGACGGCGTCAAGCGGATCGAGGTTCCCCAGGTGCTTGACTGCAACTGGCTGCAGGCGATGGAGAACTCCGTCGACCCGGTCCACACCTACTATCTCCATTCGCACACTCTCAAGCTGAAGGGCGATCCGGACCATGTTCCGTTCCATTATCAGCGGCTGAATAAGATCGAATTCGAGATCGTCGTTCATCCCGGCTGGGCAGGAATCCAGAAGCAGCGCTTCTTCGCCGGCGAAGAAGCGAAGGTCGAGGCGCCGCATCCGCTGATTTTTCCCAACATACTCTTCGTCCCCGTGCGCGCCGGCTACGCGATGCATTTCCGCACGCCGATCGACGACGCGCATACGCAGGTCTATCAATTCAGGTTCCGCCCGACCGACGACGGAAAACCGGCGGCCGAGAACGGCGATCCGCCGATGACTGTCGTGCCCACGAAGGATGAACGCGGCGAATTCCACATGAACGATTTCACGAGCCAGGATCACATGGCGTGGGAGACGCAGGGACCGCTCGCCGACCGTCCCGCCGAACACTTGGGCGAATCGGACCGCGGCATTCTCATGTTCCGCAAGCTGCTGCGCGATCAGATCCGCGCGGTCGAGAGCGGCGCCGATCCGATCGGCCTCAACATGGATCCGAAAAACGACGACGTGGTTAAACTCATCCCCGAAGGGTACACCGCCTTTCAGGCGGCGATGGAAATGTGAATGGAAGGGAGACGAATGACGAAACGCATCATAGGTAATCTGACGATTCTTGCGGCGCTGCTGGCGTTCAGCGCCGGCGCCTCGGCGCAGGACGCGAAGCTCGTCGACGCCGCCAAGGCGGAAGGCGGCAAGGTCGTTGTCTACGGTTCGCTCGAAAACGAGACGATGGACTTGGTTGCCGCCGGGTTCAAAAAAAAGACCGGGCTCGACGTCGAATTTTTTCGCGCGGCGAGCACGAAAGTGATGGACCGTGCGCAGGGCGAGTTCCGCACCGGCAAGCCGCTTTTCGATACCGTGCTGATGAACGACGCCCCGATGCAGTTTCTCCAGAAGGCCGGCATCTTCGCGAAGTATGATTCACCGTCGGCCAAGGCGTTTGCCGCCGACACGATCGATCCGAACCTCGGCCCGCGCTATCGCAACGTGCTGATCGGCATTGTTTACAACACGGCGATCATCAAACCGGCGGACGCTCCGAAGTCGCTGGAGGACCTGCTGAAGCCGCAATACCGCGGCAAGGTGGTGATTCCGGACGCCAGCCAGCACACGACGACGGCGCAGTGGCTTGTGAGCCTGCAGAAAATCATGGGCAAGGAGAAGTCGGAAAAATTCATTCGCGATTTAGCCGCCACCAAGCCACTGCTGGTGGAATCGCTCACCCCGGCGGGCGAGCGCATCACGACCGGCGAGACGCCTATCGGCATCAGCTTTATAAAAAACGTGGTGTTTTACGCGGGACGCGGCGTAAAACTGGATTACGTGCGGCTGCCGAGCTTCATGGGCGATGGCCAGTACATCGCGCTCGGCGCCAAGGCGCCGCACCCGAACGCCGGCAAAGCTTTCATCGACTACTTCCTGGGCGAGGAATCGCTGCGCATCATGGCCAACATCGGCGAGTTCGTGAACCGAAAGGGCATTTATCCGCCGCTTCCGGACGCGGATAAGATCAAGGTCGTCGAGATGGTGCCGATGGACGAAAAAGCTTTCGCGGAAAAAATGCAGGAGTATAAAAAAATCTTCTTGCAGTAGCAGCCGCGAAGCTAGATGCAATACAACGAATACTTCGTCAACGGCGCAATCTGGGGAATCGCGATTATCTTATTGGGGTTGGGCGTTTCGAGCGGGACGCTCTCGCGGCTCGATGCGGCGCTCATCGCCGCCGTTCTCTTCTGGCCCTTCGCGCTGTTTTACTGCTTCCGCGTTTCCGGAGCGCGCGGCATGCTGATGAAGCTCTACGCGTTCGCGCCGCCTGTGATAGCCGCCGCTTGGTATTTCAACCTGATCTGAAAAAGGAGCGCTCATGGCGATACGCCTTATTGTGACGATCACGGCTGCTCCCGGAAAAGGCTCGGAGCTGGGGCAGGCCTACAAGGCGCGCTGCGCCGAAGTGATGCAAGAGGCGGGGTGCGAGCAGTTCGAGCTCTTTCAGAGCGTCGTCAATCCCGACAAGCTAGCGATCCTCGAGCGCTGGAAAGATGCGGGATCGCTCGAGGCGCACGCGCGGCTTCAGAATGATCGGCCGCCCGTGCGCCCCGAGCTCCGCGCCGGCGGAACCGAGCGCGAAGATTATCTCTACAATCGGACGCGGTAACCGGCCGATTGAGCCGGGCCGCGTCCTTTTCCCGGAATTAATACCGGGAAAGAATCGACGACAGTCGCCCAGCGCCGCCGGGCGCGCGGACCCGGCCCGTTAAAATGTCCGTCGCCGTCACTCGCGGGTTGTTGTAATAATCGTGGTTGAGCTCGTCGCGCGTGCTGATGACCGTGCCCTCCAGCGAGATGCCGGCGAACAGTCCCTGCGTGCGGCTGTAGCTGTACATCGCCGCTTGCAGGGCGACGCTCCCTTCGGCGCTCCGCCCGATCGGGCCCGCCGCCACACTCAAGTTGCCGCCGAGCGTAACGTTGCCGCCCTTCGAGAAAGCGTCGACTGCCGCCGGTGTGTTGAGGACGATGACGAACTCGGTGACCTCGACGCCGGCCTGAAAACCGACGCCCAGGCCGCCCGTGCCGATCGCCGAAGGCCCGCTCCAGCCGCCGCCCGGCGCGCGGGCGATGACCACGCCGCTGCCGCCGCGACCGCTGCCGATGAATCCTGCTTTCGTTACCGTGAGGATCGCCAGACCGCGCGAGGCTTTAATCACCGCCGGGGGGATGCCTTTCTCCGGAATCTCCTGAAAACGCTCTATGATCGCGGCCGCCTGATCGACGTCCCTCTGCATCGTCTCTCGTGGGGACGATGTCGAGCAGGCGCTTACCAGAAGCGCCGCAATCGCCACACCAAAGATTGTCCTCATACCAACACCCTCCTGTTAGGTTGAAACCGGTTTCCGCCATTCGGCGGGTCGAATTAAACCTAGCAGATGACAAGGGGCAGGAGAATAGGGGGAAAGCCTGAAAAAAAGTCGTCTTTTCCTGGTCCGGATGACATGATAAATCGACCGGAGATCGGTCAGCACCGCACAATGTACCCGGAAAGCGAAGAGGAAGCGCTTGCCGCGCTTAAAGGCGACGATCCGACATTGGCCGCGACCGCCGAAGCGTTTCTCTGGCGCATCTGGTGCCGCTCGGCAGATGCGGAGGCCGGGCGGATTTTTCGCGACGGCGTCGAAGCGATGCAGCGGCGACAGCTCGCGGAGGCGGAGGCGCTGTTCAGCCGCGTAATCGAGCGCGACCCGGACTTCGCCGAAGGCTGGAACAAGCGCGCTACCGTCCGCTTCCTGCGAAAGGATTTCCAGGGCGCTATTGCCGATTGCCGCCAGACGCTGGCGCGCAATCGGAGCCATTTCGGCGCCGCTGCCACGTGTCGCTGAGCGAATTTCGCGAGGCGGCGGTCTGCTTTCGCCGCGCGCTGGAGATTCATCCGTATCTTGCCGGCGCGCGCCATAACCTCGCTCTGGCGGAAGCGGAGGGCGGCGGCAGCGGCTACTTGAACTGAAGGAAATCCGCCACAATCCGGTTGAACCTCTCCGCCTGATCCCACTGCGCCCAGTGAGCGCAGTTGTCGAACAGGTGGAACTCCGCGCCGGGAATGGACTGGAACAGTAAAACGCCCCGCTCGACACTGACGCCGCGATCGTCTTTCCCCCAGACGATGAGCGCGCTTTTTAATCGCCGCAGCTCGTCGCGGATCGGCTTTGGCCGCGGCGCTGCTTCTCTCATTTTTTGCGCTGCGAAATTTTTTCCCGTGCTCATGTCGTAGCGCTCCCGCACGACCTCTTCCGTAACCAGTTCACGATTGAACAGCGTTCCTAGCGTCAGCTTGCGCATGTTCTCGATGGACGGCGTGTAGTCTCGGAGCTCGGCATTGTGCCGCTTCGCGAGCGCCTGGGATTCCGCCGAGCCGGCGGGCGCCAGCGACCCACTCGGCGTGGTAACGAACGCCCTGGCGCCGCTTTCTTCGAGCGCCAGGCGGGCGGCGATGTAGCTGCCTTGGGAATTTCCGATCAAGTGGAAAACGTCCAACCCGACCGCGCGCACGAACGCCTTGGCGTGCGCGACGCGGTACTCCATCGAAAAGTCGGTTGGATTCTCCGTGCGGCCGAACCCAGGCTGATCGTACGCGTAGACCGTGAATCCCGCCGCGGCGAGCGCGTCGATGTTGAACTTCCAATTGATCGGCGCCGAGGCGCCGGGCGAGCCGCCGTGTACGAGCAGCACGGCGGGACCATGGCCGGCTTTTATATAGAAGGTTTTAACGCCCCCGACGCTAAGATACGCTTCGCCATCGTTCGCCAAAGTATCGCTCCTATCGTCCGCTCCTGAGTTCAGCCGTTCGACTTCTCATCGAACAGCGTCCGCCACGACGTGCCGGCGGGCAGGTGGGCGACGTCGCAGCGGATGCCGGAAAAATCGGCCTTCGCTGCGTCGTAAATAACTCCCGGCGGCGCCTTGCCCGCTTCGACATCTTGAAGAGCCTTCAGCAGAAAGCGGCGCACCTGGATGATGTAGGAATCGCTCACGCCGAGGCGCTCCTTCGTGCGGTCGACAATCGGGCCCATGCTCTCGGTCGCGCAGGCGTCCTGGTTCAAGAACTCCTCGATGCCGGTGAAATTGACCTGCCTCTGTATTTTCCGATCCTGAAGATAATTGTTGCCGAGGTTGCGGATCTTGCGGTAGCCGGGGCCGACGAAGTCGCGCTTGGACGAATCCTCCTTCGTCATTGGCCGAGACCATTTGAAAAAGAAATCGTAGCGCCAGGTCGTCCCGTCGTCGGCGGGGACCTGGTAGACTGCCTTGAAGCCGTCGAGCTTCCCGTCGATCTCGCGGCCGACCGGCACGCAGCCGATGAACGGCATCACGAAATGCGAAATCCGGACGTAATTCCTGTCCGGCTCGGTCTTGCGGATGGCGGCGACGCGGAAGCCGAACTCCATCTCGTCGATCTCGAATTCCGGCGCCTGGTCGTGGACGAGAAAGCTCCTGCGCTCGTCGGGCTTGAACATGCGGTGGAGAAAATTGAGATGAGAGGAATCGCAGTCGCCGTCGAGCGCCTGGAGATAGTTGCATTCGAGCAAGCTCTTAGCGATGTAGATCTGATTCTGCGGCACGCCGAGCCAGGCGTACGCCGGGAAGACCGGCATTTTGTCTTTCGGCCCCATGTACGCGAACACCATTCCGCCGGCCTCGACGCACGGGTAGGCGGTGTGATGGACCTTGTGTTTGAGCTGGCTGTCGGGCGGCTCGGCGGGCGTATCGAGCACGTTGCCGTCGAGATCGTATTTCCAGCCGTGGTAAATACAGCGCAGCCCGCATTCTTCGTTGCGTCCGTAAAATAGCGACGTGCCGCGGTGCGAGCAGTGCTCCTCCAGCAATCCGATTCTTCCGCGCGTATCGCGGAACGCGACCAGATCCTCGCCGAGAAGGCGCACGCGCACCGGCGCGCCGTCCGGCTCCGGAATCTCCTCGGCCAGCAGCGCCGGAATCCAATAGCGGCGAAAAAGATTTCCCATCCGGCTTCCCGGATGAACTTGCGTGAGGAGTTCGTTTTCTTCCCTCGAGAGCATCTTTTCTTCTCCTTAGCGCGACCGCCGCGCGAGAATCTCCTTCAGCAGCTTCGTTGCTTCGGCAGTTTCCTGGTCCACGGTCGGACCATTCTCCCAATACACTCCGTCCTCGCGCAAGCGGTATTCGGGCCTGATGACGTCTTTGGTGATATCCATTCTGCGCGAGTTGGCGTTCAGCTGCCCGGACTTGACGGAATATTCCTGATACAGCGTCTGCCCCTCGCGCGAGAGGAACCAGTTGAGAAAGACGCGCGCGGCGTTGGGATGCGGCGCCGGAGTCATCAAGCTGACGACGCCCTGTCCGCCGGCGATGTAATCGCCTTCTTTTAACGGCTGCGTGATCACGTCCACCGGCAGACCCTGCTCTTTGCCGCTCTCGGCGTCGTTGCAGGCGATGCAGAGCGAGGCCTTGCCGGCCAGCCAGTCGACCACCTGTTGGGGATTGCGGCTTATCGTCATGTCCATCTCGCCGAAAACCTTGTTCATGAACTCCGGGCCGAGAGATGGATTTTTATACATGAACCACAGCGCGTTGCGCGCGACGCCGGCGATCGACGGATCGTAGCCGACGATCTGTCCCTTCCACTTAGGCTGCGTCAAATCCCACCACGATCTGATCTCGTCCGCTTTGGTCCTGCGCGTATTGTAAGAGATATAAAGGCCGCGGTGCCCCTGGAAGACAAAGGAGCGGTTCGCCTCGGGATCGATGTAGCGGTGCTTGCCCCTGAACCATTTCGATTCGTCTTTCACCTCCGGCAATATCAAGGCGCTCGGCATCGGCGCGAGCGCCTTGGCAGGATACAGAATGGAAACGTGCGTGCCTTGTCCGGCGATGTAGAGGTCGGCCTGGTATTTTCCGGCGCGTCGCTCCGCCATCAGGCGCGACGAAAGCTCGGGGCCGCTCGGCCCGTCGACGACAGTGAGTTTGATCTTCGGATATATTTTGCGAAAGTGCTCGACCGTGAACCTCGGGTAATCGACGACGTACACCGAGACCTCACCCTCGCTCTCCGCCGACTTGAGCGCTTTCTCCCACTCGACCTGCCACGAACCTTTCGACTCCGCGGCCCATAAGGCACGGACACTGAATGCAAGGACCAGCAGCAGGGATATAAGAAGACAAGTTTTCAAGTTCATGGGCGGCTAAAAAGTATCCGACCGAGGTCGGCTAGGCAACAGGCGTAAAAAATCATGCGATGGCGCGCCGGACGATCACCGCGATCCGTTCAATATGATCCGGGCTGATGTCCGGCTCACAGGGCAATTCGACGAGATCGCCCCAAGCGCTTTCGGCGTTGGGCAGCGGGCCGCGGCTCCAGCGCTCGTATGCGGGGAGGAGATGGATGGGCACATAGCTGCCCTGTACTTCGTAGCCCTCGGCGCGCAACGCGTCGATGACGCGGACGGCGGAATCGTCGCGCGACCGCCGCGGCAAAACGCGAACAACCTGCGTCAAGCACGCCGAGCCGGGACGGTGGGGAACGAGTTGTAGCCGGCCCTCATCGCCGAGCAATTCGCGATACCTGCGGACGCGCGCTTGGCGGGCGGCGATGTTCTCGTCGAGTGTGCGTGTCAGCGTCAAGGCGACGGCCGCGGAAATGTTCGCCATTCCTTCGCGGCGGTACGAAACGGGCGGTTCGCCCGGCTCCGCCTTAGCCGGGAGCAAGGAATCCAACGGGAAAGTCCAGCGGCGCCAGCGGCGGCGAATTAATGCCGACCCAAGCTTGAGCAGCGGCGATGCACTCCCGGGTGCGGGCAGGCATGCTCCGGCGAAGAGCCCTTCGCGCCGCGACAGGGCTACGCCGCCGCCGATGCCGAAGCAGACTTTTTCGGCGCCGAAGCTCAAGATGCCGGCATCGCCGAAACCGCCGGCCGCCCGTCCGTCGATTGTGGCGCCGAGCGCCTGAGCCGCGTCGTCTATGACGGCGATGTTTCTCGACCGCGCGATTTTTTCGATCGCTTGAATGTCCGCTGGATTGCCGAAAAGGTGCGGCACGATGACGGCTTTGGTTTTTTGCGTACATGCATCCTCAACCGTCCCCGCGGTGATATTGAGATCCTCTCCCACGTCGGCAAAGACGGGAGCAGCACCGACATTCATGATCGGCGGGACGATGGCCGAGCAGCAGAAGCTGGGAATGACGACTTCGTCGCCGTGACCGACGCCGCACGACGCGAGGACGACCTCAAGCGCGAGGCTGCCGGAGCCGCAGAGCAGCGCGGCGGCGGCGTCGATGCGAGAAAGAAGGAGAGATTTAAGCCGGCCGAGCTCCGGCCCGGCGAGAATTTGTCCACGTAAGATCGAGCGCAGCGCCGCGCGATAGGTTTCGCCGTTCCAGTACGGAACCGCGAGCGGCACGCGGGATGGATAGCGATTCAAAACGATTTCGCGGTCAAGTCGAATGCCTTAGCGGTAAAGGAGCACTCCTACACGCTCGCCGAGAAGCCATTCCTCTTCGTCTTTTACGGCGAGGGCGTCCAGGTCGCCGGGCATGGCTTCATGGTCGTCGACCCATTTGCGCAGCAGATCGCTGCCGTTGATCACGTCGATGGCGAGACGGTCCGTCTCGTACTCGTACGGAAAATCGCGCCATATATCGTAATCGGGTTGCAGCATGCGCAGCGATTTTAGCGCGAGCGCCACGAGACGCCACGGCCGGAAATCCGCGTGACGATAGGCTTGATCGTCTACATGGATCTGGATTCCGCTGCAGAGCTTTCCGGCGTGTTTATGAAAGGTCGGCTCGAACCAGGATTCCCGAAGACGGCAGCCGCGCAGCCATTCCGGCGCCAGGGATACCATCTTGCCGAGCAAAGTGCGCGCGTCGATGTCCGGCGCGCCGAACATTTCCAGCGGTCTTGTGGTGCCGCGGCCTTCCGACAACGTCGTCCCTTCGAGCATGACCGTTCCGGGATAACAGCGCGCCATCGAGAGATTCGCGGCGTTCGGGCTCGGGTTCACCCACGACCGCTCGCCTACAGGCCAGCCGTAGCCCGGCGCGCTGTCCGGCTTCCATCCCTCCATCGTGATCACGTCGTAATCGACTTCCAGTCTGAGAACGCTTACGAACCATGTACCGAGCTCGCCGAGCGTTAGGCCGTGCCGCATCGGCAGCGTTCCCGCGCCGACAAAGCTCTCTGCTCCTTCGCGCAGCGCCAAACCTTCGGCCGGACGGCCGGCGGGATTCGGCCGGTCGAGCACCCAGATCGTCTTCCCGTGTTCCGCGCCCGCTTCGAGAACGTAGCGCAGCGTCGTCAAGAACGTGTAGACGCGGCAGCCGACATCCTGCAAATCGACGAGCAGCACATCGAAACTGTCCATCATCGAGGCGGTGGGCCGGCGAACCTTGCCGTAAAGGCTGAAGACGGAAATCCGGTGTATGGGATCCTCGTAATCGGGCGACTCGATCATGTTGTCCTGCTTGTCCCCGCGGAGGCCGTGCTGCGGTCCGAACGCGGCGGCAAGATGGATATCGTCCAAGGCCGCGAGCGCGTCGATGGAATGAACGAGATCGCGCGTGACCGAAGCGGGATGTGCGAGCAGCGCGATGCGTCTTCCCTCGAGGGGTTTTCTAAGATCGCGGTCTTCGAGCAGGCGATCGATGCCGAATTTCATCTTTCCGTTCCGTTCGCGCTTGAAAGCTCGAGCATGAAGTTGTCGGCGTGATGGAAGTCCGGTTTGCCGGGCGGATGTCTTAGCGCCCAATAATGCCGGACGCCTTCTTTTTCTTCGATAACCGCGGCTAGTCCGATTTTGAGTTGCGGGGCGCGAAGCGCCGCAAGCGTCTGAACGGCGACCCGCGCATCGAGCTCGAAGAGGGTCGCATTATGGCGAAAACCGATTTCCGGCGCCTCGACATCCAGCAGCGGCGCGCGATCTCGGTAACCGCGAAAGCTGTAGACCGCCCACTCGCCGGAAGGAGAGAAGTTGAACTCATAATACGGCCCGCTGTCGTTCGCCGAGACAAACGCCTCGAAACACGTATGGCGCCATAGCTCTTCCGCTCGCCGAGCACTTCTCGGCTGCGGGACGCGGATGCGCGAGAGGTCGCCGAGCACGCGGTAGCCGAAGGCAAGCGCCCCGGCGCTCCGCGCTACACGGGCGTCGATTCGATCGACGCAGCCGGCGGCGCTTTGCGGATGCGGAATGAGTGAGGCGTTTTGCGTTCCGGCCTCCATGAATCAAACCACAATAGCGATACGCCCGCAGCCAAGCAACATGCCGCGCGTCACAGACGCGGCGCTTTCACGACGACGCTCGCGTCGATGTCGGCGATTGCGGGACGCCCGCACTTCGCCATCGTGATCTCGATTTCTTCCTTTAATATATCGAGAACGCGGGCGACGCCGCGCTCGCCGTCGACGGCGAGGCCCCAGAAGAGCGGGCGGCCGATGAAAACCGCGCGGGCCCCGAGCGCGATCGCTTTCACAACGTCCGAGCCGCGGCGTATGCCGCCGTCGAGCAATACTTCGACGCGCCCTCTGGCTGCGGCAATCGCTTCGGGCAGGACCTCGATCGTCGCCAGTGTATTGTCGAGATGCCGTCCGCCGTGGTTCGAGACAATGACCGCGTCGACTCCGGCATCGGCGCAGGCCTCGACGTCTTCGCCGGTCATGATGCCTTTTGCGACGACGGGCAGATCCGTCGCCGCCTTGATCCATTCAAGATCCTCCCAGGTCGCGGCTGGATCGGAGCCTTCGCCGGCGCGCGCGCCCGGCCGGGGAGCGCCGGCGGCGCCGCCGGCCGGCGGATAATTGACGCCGCGGACGCGCTTATAATTGTTTCGGATATTGCGCTCGCGCTTGGGCGGCCATTGCGAGTCGAGCGTGACGCACACCGCCTTATAGCCGGCGCGCTTCGCGCGGCCGAGCCAGTCGGCGAGCAGTGCTTTGTCGCGAAAAGGATAAAGCTGCACCCACAATGCTCCTGGTGCCGCCTGTGCGAGAGCCTCGAACGAAGTGGAAGAGTTCGCGCTGACGGCGAGAATGGTGCCGCGCGATGCCGCCGCCCTGAACGTGGCGAATTCTCCTTCGGGATGCGCTTTTTTATGCCCGCCGCACGGAGCGATCAGCACCGGAAGATCGACTTTCGTGCCGAGCACGGTCGTCGAAAGATCCAGCCGGCTCACATCGCGCAGCACGCGCGGCCGCAGCGCCCACGACTCGAAGGCGCGGCGGTTGCGCTCCACGGAAAGCTCGTCGGTCGCGCCGCCGGCGATGTAATCGTACTCCTCTTTCGGCAGGCGCTCGCGCGCGATCGCCTCGAAGTCGAAAATATTCACGGGATCCATGAGCACCTCCGCACGCGGCTTGAACCGCGGAACAAACTGGGTTTATAACATGAGCACTCGCCGAAACAACGGCGGGCCCAGGAGGATCTTTCATGGTAAGCCAGCGGATCATTGACGGCGACGGACACATCATCGAAGACCAGGCGGCGATCATCGACCACATGAGCTCGCCGTACCGGGAAATCTTCCGTAAACGGGGAGTACTGTATCCTCCGCTCGATCATCTGCACACCGGCCGCGCCGTCGAGACCCCGCCGCAGCGCGACGGTCGCGTTCCCGTCGGTCCGAAAGGCTGGGTCGAGTTTCTCGACGACGTCGGCATCGAATGGACCGTCCTCTATCCGACCGTGGCGCTTTCTTACGGCAAGATCGTCAGTCTGGATGCCGCCGTCGAGGCGTCGCGGGCGTACAACGATTGGCTTTACGAGACCTATTTGCGATTTAACCCGCGTTTCAAAGGCATGGCGCTGATCCCGATGCAGGACCCTGAAGAAGCGGCGAAAGAGCTCCGCCGCGCCGTTACCGAACTCGGCATGCTCGGCGCCATGATGCCGTCGAACGGCCTCGCCCATCCGCTGGGTGCCAAGGCTTACTGGCCGGTCTACGCCGAAGCCGACAGACTCGG
This sequence comes from Binatia bacterium, assembly GCA_036522615.1. Classification (GTDB taxonomy): domain Bacteria; phylum Desulfobacterota; class Binatia; order UBA9968; family UBA9968; genus JAJPJQ01. The sequence continues at coordinate 12,991 of DATDFN010000187.1, forward strand.
CTGTTGTCTCGCGATCCACGGGGGTTGCCACGACCGCTTCGGCCTCGACCATCTGAACATGTACGTGCCGGTGCACGCGCTGGGCCATCCCTGGGGCCTCACCGTGAATTTCGCCGACATTATCTACAACGGCATTCTCGACCGCTTCCCGCGGCTGCGCATCGCCTGGCTCGAAGGCGGCGTCGCCTGGCTGCTGCTCGCGCTCGAGCGGCTCCATGCGTCCCACGAGACGCACTTCCAGCACATCCCGGAAGGCGTCTTCGGCGTGCGCGAGGAGGAAGACCCGAAGAAGTACATCGTGAAGAAAATCAAGGAGGGGCGCATCTTTATCGGCTGCGAGACCGAGGAGCTTACGATGCCCTTCGCGATCAAGGTCGTGGGCAATCAGCCGTTTATCTACTCGTCGGATTTTCCGCACGAGGTCACCAACGCGAGCTGCAAGCACGACATCGAGGAGCTGCTGGAAAGCGATGAGATCACCGAAGACGACAAAAACGCGGTGCTCTATCGCAACGCCGAGACGTTCTACAAGCTGCCGCTCTAGAGCCGCGAGAAAATCCCGGGAGATCGTCGCGTCGGTTGGGCGTCGCGCGGGCGGTTTGCTTGCGCGGGCGGGCCGACTTCTATATCCTCTATGGATTCGATTGTATCGGCCTGGACATGAAGATTACGTCTATCAAAGGCTTCGCGGACATTCTGCCCGGCGAGGTCGAAATCTGGCAGTTTATCGAGGACAAGGCGCGCGAGGTCTTCGGCGCTTATAATTTTTCCGAAATCCGCGTCCCGATCGTCGAAAAGACCGAGCTCTTCAGCCGCTCGCTCGGCGAGACCACCGACATCGTCGAGAAAGAGATGTACACCTTCACCGACCAGGACGCCAAGGAGTCGCGCCTGACGCTCCGTCCCGAAGGCACGGCGGGCGTTGTGCGCGCCTACGTCGAGTCGGAGATGTACCAGGTCGAGCCGGTGCGGAAGCTTTTCTATTCCGGCCCGATGTTCCGCCGCGAGCGGCCGCAAAAGGGCAGGCAGCGCCAGTTCTATCAGATCGGCGCCGAGGTTTTGGGTCGCGCGGATGCGCTCATCGACGCCGAGCTTCTGCTCCTGTTGAGCGATCTTTTCCGCGGCATCGGGCTCGAAGGCGTGACGCTCGAGCTCAACTCTCTGGGATGCGTCCAATGCCGGCCGGTGTATCGCGAGAAGTTGCTCGCGTTTCTCCGCGAGCGCGCCGACCGGCTGTGCGAGAACTGCCGCCGGCGCATGGAGCGGAACCCGCTCCGCGTTCTCGACTGCAAGGAGCCGTCCTGCATAGAGGCGACGCGCGACGCGCCGTCGATCCTCGACTATTTATGCGAGGCGTGCAGAGAGCACTTCGACACCGTGCAGAGCCTGCTGCGGCAAAGCGACGTATCCTATAAGCTCAATCCGCGCATGGTGCGCGGGCTCGATTATTACTGCCGCACGACGTTCGAATGGACGAGCACGCAGCTCGGCGCGCAGAACGCCGTCGCCGCCGGCGGGCGCTACGACGGGTTGGTCGCCGACCTCGGCGGCCCGCCGACGCCCGGCGTCGGATTCGCGATGGGCATGGAGCGGCTCGTGCTGCTGTTGTCGATGCGCGAGCTGCGGCAGGCGCCGAGGCCGGCGCTTTTCCTGGTCTGGGTCGGCGACGCCGGCCGCAGCTGGGCGTTCCCGGCCGCGCACAAGCTGCGTCTCCGCGGCATCAGCGTCGAGATGGAAGGCGAGAAAAAGAGTCTCAAGAGCCAAATGCGCCGCGCGGACAAGCTGCGTGCCCGCCACGTGCTGATCGTCGGCGACGAAGAGCTCGGCAAAGGCGTCGCGGTGCTCCGCGACATGGACAGCAAGGAGCAGCGCGAACTGAAGCTCGAGGGTTTCGAGAACGAATTGATGCGCAAACTCGAAATCCCCGCTTGAGCGGCCCGTCCGTGGAACCCGAACCCCGCTGACAAAATGGACCGCGTATTTACCGATCAACTGGGTGCTTGGAAGCGCACCGTATACTGCGGCGAGCCGCGGGCCGACTCCGTCGGCCGCGAGCTGATTCTCCTCGGCTGGGTGCAGCGCCGGCGCGATCACGGCGGTCTCATCTTCGTCGACCTGAGGGATCGCAGCGGCATCGTGCAGGTCGTCTTCAACCCGGAAGTCGACGCCGCCGCGCACGAGAAGGCTAAGCACATTCGCTCGGAGGACGTAATCGCCGTGCGCGGCGTGCTCGCGCGCCGTCCGGCCGAGACCGTGAACCGCGATCTCGCGACCGGCGAGGTCGAGCTGCTGGTCCATGAAGTGCGGTTGCTGAACGCCTCCGAGGTGCCGCCGTTTCCCGTCGAGGACGAGAGCGACGCGACGGAGAACATGCGGCTCAAATACCGCTATCTCGATCTGCGCCGGCCGCGCAGCCTCGCGCCGCTCGTGCTGCGCTCGCGAATGATCAAGCTGATCCGCGATTACTTCGATAGCCTAGCCTTCATCGAAGTCGAGACCCCGGTGCTCACAAAAAGCACGCCGGAAGGCGCGCGCGACTACCTCGTGCCGAGCCGGATCTACCACGGCAAATTTTACGCGCTGCCGCAGTCGCCGCAGCTTTTCAAGCAGATTCTGATGGTCGGGGGCCTGGACCGCTACTTCCAGATCGTCCGCTGCTTCCGCGATGAGGATTTGCGCGCCGACCGCCAGCCGGAATTCACCCAGCTCGACGTCGAAATGTCCTTCATTCAGCCCGACGACATCATCGAGATCATCGAAGGCATGATGGCGCTGCTGTTTAAGGAGCTGAAGGGTATCGACGTACAACGTCCGTTTCCGCGCCTGTCGTGGACGGAGGCGCGCGCGCGGTTCGGCAACGACAAGCCCGACCTTCGCTTCGGGCTCGAGCTCAAGGATTTCTCGGCGTGCTTCGCCAAATCGCAGGTGAAGGTCTTCGCGAACGTGCTCGCGGCCGGCGGCATCGTCAAAGGCATCGCCGTTCCCGGCGGCGCGAGCCTCTCGCGCAAAGAACTCGACGACATGACCGCGTTCGCCGCGACCTACGGCGCGAAGGGCATGGCATGGATCAAGCTCGCCGACGGCGAATGGCAGTCGCCGATCGCGAAATTTCTTTTGGACGCCGAGCGTGAGGAGATCGTGAAAATCACCGGCGCGAAAAGCGGCGATCTCGTTCTCTTCATCGCCGACAACGATAAAGTCGTGCACGATTCGCTCTCCAACCTGCGGCTGCTATTGGGCGAGAAGCTCCAGCTTATCGACCAGGAGCGCTACTCGCTGGTTTGGATCGTCGACTTTCCGCTGCTTGAATTCGATCCTGAGGAGAAGCGTTACGTCGCCGTGCATCATCCGTTTACTGCGCCGCTAGACGAGGATCTGCCGCTTCTGGATACCGAGCCGATGAAGGTGCGATCGAAGGCCTACGATCTCGCGCTGAACGGGACGGAAGTGGGCGGCGGCAGCGTGCGTATCCATCAGGTGGAGATGCAAAGGCGCATTCTCGAGCTGCTCGGCATCGGCCGCGAGGAGGCCGAGGCCAAGTTCGGCTTTCTCCTCGAAGCGCTGAGTTACGGCGCGCCGCCGCACGGCGGCATCGCCTTCGGCATCGACCGGCTGGCCATGATTTTCTCCGGCGCGGCGTCGCTCCGCGATGTGATCGCTTTTCCGAAAAGTCAGAAGGCGGTTTGCATGCTGACCGAAGCGCCGACGCCGGTCGATCCGCGCCAGCTGCGGGAGCTCGGCATTAAGACGACCGGCGACTGACCGGGCATCCGCGCCGCTTTTGATTGTTGCTTTTACTTGGAGCGCCGTTTTGCTATCATCCGCCGCAATGTGGAAATGCGCCGCACTTCTGATTCTCCTGGCGGCGTGCGGTCAGAGCAACCTGAGCAGCCGCAGCACGGATGACCTCGAAGGCCGCAAGATCAAGCGCATCGCGATTTTTCCGCTCGAATCGATTTCCGGCCGAGACAAAAATCGGGCGCCGTTTTCGGCCGGCGCCGAGAACCAAAGCGAAGTGCTGATAAGCCGGCAGCTTTATTCTACGATGTCGCCGCTCTCGAATTGGCAGCTCGTCTCCGACCGCGAGGTGCGGGAGATGGAGCCCCTGGTGGCGCCCGGCTCCCCTGAGTCGCGGGCGCGCCGGCTGGGACAGCTCGTGTACGCCGACGCCGTTCTTTCCGGAAGAGTCATTCGTTTTCATGAGCGCGAAGGCGAAGCGATCGGCGCGATGAGTCCCGCATCCGTCGCCTTTGTCCTCGAACTGTGGGACGTGAAGCGCGGAGATTCGATCTGGACCGCGCGTTTCGACGAGACGCAGAAGCCGTTGAATGAGAATTTGCTGAACCTGGGTCAGGTCGCGACCCGCGGCGTGCGCTGGCTGAAGGCTGAAGAGCTGTCGCTCGAAGGCGTAAAAAAAGCCGTCAATCAGCTGCACCAAGTATTGTACGGCAAAGGCTAGGCCTGCTGCATCTCGACATCGACGGGCTTTCCGACGATGCCGGCAACGCGGGCAGCCAGCTCCTCCAATCTTTTTCTCCCGCCGCGGTCCATCAGAACGGTCGCGCCGTCTTTTAAAACCAGCCTGAGCGAAGCCACCGGGTAAGTCTCCGCTGCCGACGATCCGGCGAGGGCGAAGCCGCTGTAAACCTGATCGGCGGCGACTCTCAGCGCCGCGATCTCATCGTAGTTCACGCTCAAGCGGACGCGGCGCAACAGGCTTCGCTTCGTGAGCGTCACGGCGCGCGTGAGTTTGTCGACGGCGATGGTCCGCTTGACCGAGAGCAGAAACGCCGCGATTCCCAGCAGGACCAAGTTCATTACGGGAAAATACCAGAGCGACGCGGCGGGTCCGGCGAAGCCGCGCTGCCGCAGCGCCTCCACGATCGGCACCGAGACAAAACCCAGCCCGAGCGCGATGCCGAGACAGAGGAACGCCGGGAAGCGCGCGCCCTGCCACACGAGGAGCAGTTTGGCCGCGTCGTCCGCAACTGCGCGGAAGCCGAGGCGGCTCCCGATCGCCTCGAAATCAGATGGCTGGCCCTGCATCGAGCGGAATCGTGCGTCGCGGCGTTGGAAGATGAAACGCCGGAAAATCAGCTTCGCTTCTGCGATTGGTAAAAATCGCGGAAGCGATAGTCCTTGAGTCTGATCAGCTCCTGATACGAGCCGAACCTTTCCTGGGGATTCTCGACCTCGTCGAGCGGATCGACGGGATTCTCCTTGTCGTCGAAGAACTTCATTTTCGCGTAGGTCGTCGAGCGCTCGGCGGGGATGCGCTCCATCTCGCGGATCAAGTTGCGGAACTGCGCCGGCTTCATGAGCTGGCCGTGCGAAGCCCCGGCCGCTGTGGAGATGCTTTCGTTGATGAGCGTCCCGCCGAAGTCGTTGGCGCCGGCCATGAGCGCGATCTGCGAGAGCTTCGGGCCTTCCTTGACCCACGACACCTGTAGATTGGGTATCCAATTGTTCAGCATGATGCGCGAGACGGCGTACATCTTCATGATCTCGGCGCCGGTCGCGCCCGTGCGCAGCTCGGGCAGGCGCTTGCGATGATGCATCGGCGCCTCTTCGTAGACGAACGAGAGCGGCACGAATTCCGTGATGCCGCCGGTGTGCTTCTGGATATCGCGGAGAACGCCAAGATGCACCGCCTTGTCGCGCGAGCTCTCGATGTGGCCGTACATGATCGTCGAAGTGGTCGGAATGCCGAGCTCGTGCGCCGTCTGGATCAGCTCGATCCACGTCGCGGTGGGTATACGGCCGGGCGAGATGCGCTCGCGAACGCCGTCGACGAGGATCTCCGCCGACGTGCCCGGCAGGCTGCCGACGCCCGCGTCCCTCAGCGCCGCGAGGTAATCGCGAATCGTCACGCCGGACAGCGTCGCGCCGTAAAGCACCTCTTCCGGCGAGAAGCCGTGGATATGCAGATCGGGGAGGGCGTCTTTCAGCGCGCGGCAAAGCTTGACGTAATGCCAGCCCTCCATGCCCGGCGCGAGGCCCGCCTGCACGCAGACCTCCGTCGCGCCGAGGTCCCACGCCTCGCGCGCGCGCCGGAGGATCTCCTCGATCGGCAGAAAGTATCCCTCCTCCGCCAGATGGCCGCGGCTGAAGGCGCAGAAGCCGCAGCCCTTCACGCACACGTTGGTGAAGTTGATGTTGCGGTTGACGACGTAGCTCACGACGTCGCCGACGGTCTTTTTCCGCAGGTGATCAGCCGCGGCGACGATCACCGGAATGTCGGCGCCGGAGGCGTCGAAGAGCGTCTCGGCCTCGTCGACGCCGATGTCGCCGCCGGCGAGCGCCGCGTCGAGAATGCGCGCCACCGCGGGCGTCACGCTCGAAAGCATCGCATCGAGGACAACTTTCAACTCACTGTGAGGCATGAAGGCACCTTACCGAGTCGATGAAACGAAAACAACCGGTAGCGGCGGTGAAACTTATTTTTCAGCCCAGTAGCGAATGTATTCCTGCAGATGCGCGAGCGTCGAGAGATCGCCCATGCGGTCGAGGTAAACCTTGCCGTTTAGGTGATCGAACTCGTGCTGGATCACGCGCGCATGAAAGCCGCTCGCGACGAAGTCGAGTTCGCGGCCCTCGTGATTGAGCGCGCGCACGCGGAGCTTGGTATAGCGCGGCACTCGGCCGCGCATGTCGGGGACGCTGAGGCAGCCCTCCCAGTCGTCTTCCGATGTCTGTTCGAGCGGCTCGATCAGCGGGTTGATCAGCACCGAGAGGGGAATGGCCGGCTTGTCGGGATAGCGTGGGTTGTCCGCGACTTCGAGAACGGCGATCTGCAGCGGCTCGTGCACCTGCACGGCGGCGAGGCCGACGCCGTTGTACTCGCGCATCGTCTCGACCATGTCGCGCAGCAGCCGCTGGATCTCCGGCGCCGCGACTTCTTTCGCCGTCAGCTGGCGCGCGCCGGCGCGCAGCACCGGATGGCCGAGGCGTGCGACTTTGAGAATCGACATCTGGATTAACGTACCAGGACTCCGAAAACTTGACAAAGAGATGAGCGTGGATTTCGTGGCCTGCTGCATTGACAAAATGGACCTTGTAGGTCTATATTAGGTTATGGGCAGGAGCCGCCGTGTCGAGCGCAGCTCGTTGATGAATGTCGGCCGCCGCGTCGACTACGCGGTGCGCGCGCTGTCGTATCTCGCCGGCCAGCCGGCCGGGAAAATCGTTAGCCGTATCGAGATTGAAAAAAGTCAAGCGATTCCAGCAAGTTATCTGTCAAAGATCATGAAGGACTTAGTCGCCGGCGGGCTGATCCATTCGCACATCGGCTCCAAGGGCGGCTTCAGCCTCGCGCGCGCGCCGGAGGCGATCTCGCTCAAAGAAGTCTACGAGGCGGTCGAGCGGCCGCTCGTGCTCATGGATTGCCTCGAGCAGGGCGAGCAGTACTGCAGCTATTGCGGGGTCTGCACGCAGCGCTCGGTCTGGGAGAACGTTCAGAGCCTCGTCGCCGACTATCTGGCGAAAGTATCGATCCACGACATCGCCGACTCCCACGGCCTCAAGCGGCGCCTCGCCGCGCCGCCGCCTCAAGGAGAGGGTTTGAATGCTCGTCATTAAGAACTTGCACGCCAATGTCGAGGGCAGGGAGATCCTCCGCGGCATCGACCTGACCGTCAACGCCGGCGAGGTCCACGCGATCATGGGCCCCAACGGCTCCGGCAAGAGCACGCTCGCGCACATTCTCGCCGGCCGCGAAGGTTACGAAGTCACCGAGGGTCAAGTGCTCTATCAGGGAAAAGACCTGCTCACAATGCCGCCCGAGGAGCGCGCGCGAGAGGGCATCTTCCTCGCGTTCCAATATCCGCTCGAAATTCCCGGCGTCAACACGACCTATTTCCTCAAGGCCGCGCTCAACGCGATCCGCAAGCACCGCGGCCAGCCGGAGCTCGACGCCATGGATTTCCTCACGCTCGTCAAGGAGAAGACCAAGCTCGTCGAGATGGAGCAGTCGCTGCTCAACCGGCCGATCAACGAAGGCTTCTCCGGCGGCGAGAAAAAGCGCAACGAGATTTTTCAGATGGCGCTGCTCGACCCCAAGCTCGCCATTCTCGACGAGACCGACTCCGGCCTCGACATCGACGCGCTCCGCGTCGTCGCGGGCGGCGTCAACGCGCTCCGGGGCCCCGAGCGGGCGATGATCCTGATCACGCACTACCAGCGCCTGCTGAATTACATCGTGCCCGACTACGTCCACGTTCTCTCCGAGGGCAGGATCGTCAAATCGGGCGACAAGCGGCTCGCGCTGGAATTGGAAGAGAAGGGCTACAGCTGGGTCGAAGGATGAACGCGTCCGAAGCGAAAGAATTCTATCTCAACTCGCCGATTCCGCACGCGGCCGATTGGACCGGCCCGGTGCGCCGGCAGGCGCTGGAGCGCTTCGCCGCGCTGGGTTTTCCGACCACGCGCGATGAAGAGTGGAAATATACCAGCGTCGAGCCGCTCGTGAAGACCCCCTTCGCGCCGGGCTTGGGTCGCGACGAGGGCGTCGAGCGCCGCATCGCCGACTTCGGCCTGGAAGATCTCGCGCTCAACCGCCTCGTTGTGGTCGACGGCCGCTTCTCGCACCGTCTCGCGCGCCTGCGCGGGCTGCCGAAAAGTGTCGTTGCGATGAGCCTCGCGGAGGCGATGCGCGAGCACCGCGATCTGGTCGAGCGCCATTGGGCGCGCCACGCCGATTATCGCGACCAATCGTTCGCCGCCTTGAATACTGCGTTGGCGGAAGACGGCGTCTTCTTGCACGTCCCGTCGGGCGCGACCTTGGCGCCGATCCAGCTGCTTTTTATCTCCACGGCGGGGGACGGGCCGACGGTGTCCCACCCGCGGGTCCTGATCGTGCTCGAGCGCGGCAGCCAGGCAACGGTGATCGAGACGTACATCGGCATGAAAGACGACGTTTACTGGACGAACGGCGTGACCGAGATCGTTCTCGATGACAACGCGGTCCTCGATGGTTATAAATTACAAATGGAGAGCGGGCGCGGTTTTCATATAGCGACGCAGCAGGCGCGGCTCGGGCGCGGTGCGGTGCTGTCGTCGCATGCGTTCGCGCTCGGCGCCGAGCTCGCGCGCAACGACGTCAACGCTGTCTTCGCGGGCGAGGGCGGCGACTGCACGCTCAACGGACTCTATGTCACGTCCGGCCGCCAGCACGTCGACAATCATACGCGCATCGACCACGAGCGCCCGCGCTGCACGAGCCGCGAGCTCTACAAGGGCATCATGGGCGGGAAGTCGCGCGGCGTCTTCAACGGCAAGATCTACGTCCACGAGCATGCGGAGAAGACCGACGCGCGCCAGACGAATAAAAACCTGCTCCTCTCCGAGGAGGCGTGGGTCGACACCAAGCCGCAGCTCGAGATTTACAACAACGACGTGAAGTGCAGCCACGGCTCGACGATCGGCCAGCTCGCGGAGGACGCGCTGTTCTTTCTCCGCTCGCGCGGGCTCGACATCCGCGCCGCGATCGGCCTGTTGACCCAGGGCTTCGCCAACGATATCACCGGCCGGGTGAAGCCGGCGCCGCTCGCCGAACTGCTGGAACGGCGTCTGGCGGAGAAGATCGACGCGATGGCGGAAGAGAAAGAGCGATGGTGAAAGCCTTACACGAACTGAAGACGGCGGACTTCCGCGGCGACGCGTTCGACGTCGCGCGTATTCGCCGCGATTTTCCCATCCTGCACCAGCGGGTGCACGGCAAGCCGCTCGTCTACCTGGACAACGCGGCGACGACGCAAAAGCCGCAGGCGGTGATCGACGCCCTCGCGCATTACTATACGACCGACAACGCCAACGTGCACCGCGGCGTGCATCTCCTGAGCCAGCGCGCGACCGAGGACTACGAGAACGCGCGCGTGACGGTGCAGAATTTCATCAACGCGGCGGAGAGCTGCGAAATCATTTTCGTCCGCGGCGCGACCGAAGGCATCAACCTCGTCGCGCAGACTTACGGGCGGGCGAGCGTCGGCGCCGGCGACGAGATCGTCATCAGCGCGATGGAGCATCATTCCAACATTGTGCCGTGGCAGATGCTCTGCGAGGAGAAGGGCGCCAAGCTCCGCGTCGCGCCGATCAACGATGACGGCGAACTGCTGCTCGACGAGTACGAGCGGCTGCTCACGCCCAGGACCAAGCTCGTCGCGGTGGCGCACGTCTCCAATGCGCTCGGGACGGTGAATCCGGTCGCGCGCATCGTCGAGCTAGCGCACGCGCGCGGCGTCCCGGTGCTGGTCGACGGCGCGCAGGCGGCCCCCCACTTGAAAATCGACGTGCAGGCCTTAAATTGTGATTTTTACGTCTTTTCGAGCCACAAGGTATTCGGGCCGACCGGTTTCGGCGTTCTTTACGGCAAGAAGGCGCTGCTGGAGAAGATGCCGCCATATCAGGGTGGCGGCGACATGATCCTCTCCGTCAGTTTCGAGAAAACCGTATATAACGCGCTGCCTTACAAGTTTGAGGCCGGCACGCCGCATATCGCCGGCGCGGTCGGGCTGGCTCAGGCGATTCACTACTTGTCCGGTATCGGTTTCGACGCTATTATGGCATATGAAGCCGGGCTCTTGGCTTACGCGACGGCGAAAGTCGGCGCGATCCCGGGAGTCAAGATTATCGGCACCGCCAAAGAGAAAGCCGGCGTTATATCCTTCGTAATGGACAACGCGCACGCGCACGACGTCGGCACCATTCTGGATCAGGAGGGGGTCGCCATTCGCACCGGCCATCATTGCGCCATGCCGCTGATGGAACGCTTCGGGCTTCCGGCGACCGCGCGCGCGTCGCTCGCGTTCTATAATACGAAAGAGGAAATCGATACGCTGGCGGCGGCGATCGTCAAAGTGCGGGAGGTATTCGGCTGATGTCCGATCTGCGCGATCTGTACCAGGAGACGATCCTGGACCACAACAAGCGGCCGCGTAACTTCAAGAAGCTCGAAGACGCGAACCGCAGCGCGGACGGCTACAACCCGCTCTGCGGCGACAAGGTGAAAATTTACGTCCGCGTCGAGGACGGGCGCGTGCAGGATCTGAGCTTCGAGGGCTCGGGCTGCGCAATCTCGAAAGCCTCGGCGTCCGTAATGACCGAGAGCCTCAAGGGCAAATCGGTCCAGGAGGTCGAGTCGATTTTCAAGCGCTTCCGCGACCTCGTAATGGGGAAGGCGGGAGAGGCCGACGATTTGGGCAAGCTCGTCGTTTTTTCCGGCGTGTGCGAGTTTCCGACGCGCGTGAAATGCGCGACGCTCGCCTGGCACGCGCTGCAGGCGGCGCTCCAGGAAAATAAAGAAGCGGTTTCGACGGAGTGATATTCATGGCCGATGCGACACCCAACCCGGTGGTGATCGAGGCCGAGGTGATCGAGGCGCTGCGTAACGTCTTCGATCCCGAGATCCCGGTGAATATTTACGAGCTCGGACTCATCTACGAGATCAAAGTCGAGGAGTCCGGCGCCGTGATGATCCGTATGACGCTCACCGCCCCGAGCTGCCCCGCGGCGCAATCGCTGCCGGGCGAGGTGAATGAGCGGGTTAAGCAGATACCCGGCGTTACCGACGTCAACGTGGACGTCGTCTGGGACCCGCCGTGGGATCCGAGCCGCATGACCGAGGCCGCGCGCCTCCAGCTCGGGATGCTGTGATGAGCAGCGGGGAAAAAACCGGGGGGACAGGGGGAAACATGGAGCGGGAATTTCCGTTCGAAGAAAAAGAAGACGAAAAGAATACAGGGGGCGAAAGCCTCTTGGACGACGCGGCGCTCGAGCCCGAGATCGAAGACCTCGAGGAGGGCGAGCTGCTCGTCACCGAAGACGCCGAGTCCGAAGACAAAGAAGAAGACCCGGAGATCGAGCGCATCCAGAAGAGCAGCGATCCGATCGCGCTCTATCTGCGCGAGATCGGTTCCGTGCCGCTGTTGACGCGCGAGCAGGAAGTCTCGCTGGCGAAGCAGATCGAGGAAGGCGAACAGCAGGTGCTCGCCGCGGTGCTGTCCGCGCCGGCGGCGTTCCGCGCCGTTTTGGCGAAGGCGAAGCAGGTGCAAGCCGGGCAGGCGAGCGTATCCGAGTTGCTCGCTCACGAGGACGCGGGCGAGGGCGGCACGGCCGCCGGCAGCCTGGCCGAAAAGCACTTTCTCAAAGCGGCGCAGAGGCTCCGCCCGACGGCGAAGAGCTACGATCGGATCGCGAAGGAGCTGTCGCGCCAGCGCATCGCCAAGAAGCGCCGCGAGCGGCTCGAAGCGCTGCTCGCGAAGAAGCGCGCCGAGATCAGCGCCGCGCTGATCGAGTTCCACCTGGGCAAGGCCTTCGTGGAAAGCCTCGCGCAGCGCATGCGCCAGGTCGACCGGCGCATCGCCGAGATGGAGTCGGGCTTCGCGGCGGCCAAGCCGCACGAGAAAAAACACCGCCTGGCGGAGATCGAGCGGGCCGAGAAGGAGAGCGAGATGTCCGCCGCCGAGGTCAAGGACAAGGCGCGGTCGATCCGCGAAGGCGAGGCCAAGGCGAACCAGGCGAAGAAGGTGTTAACGGAGTCGAACCTGCGGCTCGTCATCACGATCGCGAAGAAGTACGCCAACCGCGGCCTGCCGTTCCTCGACATGGTGCAAGAAGGCAACATCGGCCTGATGCGGGCGGTCGAGAAGTTCGACTACCGCCTCGGCTATCGTTTCTCGACTTACGCGACGTGGTGGATCCGCCAGTCGATCACGCGTGACATCCACAACTCCGCGCGCACGATCCGGCTGCCGGTTCACGTGATCGAGGACCGCAACCGCCTACTCCGCACCGTGCACTATCTGCTCCGCAAGCTCGGCCGCGAGCCGCGCCCGGAGGAGATCGCCGGGGAGATGGGGCTCGAAGTCGAAGAGGTCAAGCGCATGCTCGGCCTCGTCGGCGAGCCGGTCTCGCTCAGCACGCCGATCGGCGACGACGGCGAGAGCCGCCTCGAGGATCTCGTCGAGGACCGCCACTCGCCCAAGCCGATGGACCAGGCGATGGACGCGCACCTCCACGCGCAGATCCGTAAGGCGCTCGCGACTCTGCCGCCGCGGCAGGAGAAGGTGATTCGTATGCGCTTCGGCGTCGGCGAGCCGCGCGATTACACGCTGGAAGAGCTGGGCGACAAGTTCTCCGTCACGCGCGAGCGCATCCGCCAGATCGAGGCGACGGCGCTCAGAAGGCTGCGCTCGCCGTTCCGGGCGCTGAAGAACTAGATAATCTGGATTCCCGCCTCTTGCGGGAATGATTCAGAAGGGCGGTGCAGATTTAATCGGCGCCGCCCTTTTTTTGCCCTCTAGCCCTCAGGTAAATACTTCCACACGTTGCAGTAGTTCCCCTTATTTCTGTTGACCGTATCGACGGTAATAATGCTGCTGTGATGCTGCGTTCTCGTAGATGCGCCATTGCCGCTTCTTCGAACCGGCTGAGTCGAAAGCTGGCGGCCGCCGGCGCGGTATAATCAGCAACCCGGGACCTGAGCAGTGCATCAGCGCTCGCACTCCAACGAGACGAAAATGGCCGCTCAGCGGCTGGCGGCTCTAGCCGGCCGCGCGGCGCGCCTCTTGCGGGAGGGAGGTGCGCGCCACCTCTTCTACCGCGCCATCAACAAAATACACGCCGGCCTCCTCGATTCGGGGACCGTTAGCTTCTTCGTGCGCGATCTTACAAAGGACGCTGACGACGGGCCGCGGTCGAATCTCCCATGCGAGGTGCGCCTCGCGACACCGGCGGACGCCGCGCTGATCGCCGACGGAAGACCGTCGCTCGGCGCGGCTGCGGTCGCGAAGCGCTTCGCCCGGGGCGATCGGTGCTTCATCGCGGCGGACGCCAAGGGCAGGGTCGTGCATTGCCGCTGGGTCGCGACAGCGGCGGAAATCCCGGAGCTGGACATGGATCTGATCCTGTGGCCCGGCGAGGCCTATTTCTACGACGGCTACACGCGGCCGGATGCGCGCGCACGCGGCGTCGACGCCGCTGTTCGCACGCACATCTTTCGCTGGCTTCGCTCCGCCGGCTACAAGCGCGCCTACTCGTACGTCCGCGGCGACAATCCCGTCGGTTTCCGCGCGGCGGCGCGCCTGCAGCGGCGCGTGGGCAAACTCGCCTATTTTAAGCCGCGCGGCGGCCGCACGGTCGTCTTCGGCGGCCGACAGCCGGCGCTTCCGCTGCTGCTGCCGCGGTCGTTCTCACCGTCCGAGCGGACGGAGCGGCAACTGCGCGCCGAAAAGTCGCGCGCGTGGTTTCAGGACTGGCTCAAGCGGCCGCTGCCCCAGCGTTCCACCGGCTTCCACGCGATGCCGCCGGAATATTTTCGCGCCACCGCCGATTTCATCTCCAAGGCGCTCGATCTCGATCCGGCGAAGGACGTCGTGCTCGACGTCGGATGCGACAGTGCCATGGTGAGCCGCTTCGTGGCGCCGCGGTGCGCGGGGTTTGTGGGCACCGACTTCATGCCCGGACTGCTCATCGATGCGCCGCGCGACGCGGTGGAAACGGCGCCCGGCCGGCCCGGCGCTTTCGCCGCCGCCGACGGGCGCCAGCTGCCGTATCGATCGGGGACGTTCACGAAAGCGTATTGCTGCGCCGTCATCCACGTGCTCGCCAGCCGCGAAGACGGCATCCGTATGATCAACGAGATCGTGCGCGTCTGCCGGCCGGGCGGGCAGGTCCTGATCTCCAGCGTTCCGGACACGGCGAAGCGGTTCGCGGCGTTTGGCGAGCTATGGCAGACGGCCGGGGCCGTCGAGAAGATTCGCCTGCTCGCCGCGCATGCGCTGCCCGAGCGGGCGCGCAAAGTTTTGCGGCGCCTGACCGGCATCAGCCGCCGCGACCCGATCGTGCTGCTGGAGTACGACCTAAAGTGGCTGAAAAGCGCTTTGACCGCGCACTCGCTGGAGTGCCGAATCGTCGATTTTCCCGATAGCTATCCGAGCCGGGATTTCCGGCGCACGCGCTCCAGCCTTTTGATCAGCGTGCCCGCGGAGGCCCCTGTTCCGGCGCCGGCCCGCGCCGCGGAAAGAGCGCGGGTATGGACGTTCGGTGCATGGGTGCCGCTCGTCGATCAATTAACCGATCAATTGTTCATGCTCACATCGCTCATCTTCACGTGAGCGATACGCGGAAAAATAAGAATTCGGTTCCCGGTTTCGCGAGGAGTGAGTCAAACCGGGCAGTGCCGAGGTGTAATCGACGCGGCCCAATTTGTTTGACGGGTTAACTAGAGGAGGTGCTCTAGGTCGGTGTCGCCGATTTGCTGGATCGTCCAGCCGCGCATCTCGGCCAGCACTCTTCCGATCTGGCGGCAGGCATCGGCGTCATCCAACTTGAGACAGCCGACGTATCCGCTGTCGCGATAATCCATGAATACATAAATGCGATTGTCGGGTTTTGCGACGCCGGCTTGGCTTGGATCGGCCGCAGAAATTCGGACCTTTTTTAGCACGCCGACCTCGCCGCGAACAGGTTTAGGCTTGCCCTTTCCGGTCCACGACCAGGTCGGCGGCCAAGTATGCGTGCCGCGATAAGAGAAAAACGCCATATCGCGCAACATGTCTTCGCCATATACCTTAAAACGAGGCTGTCAATAGGGTCCACCCGAAAAGCCGGGGAAGGATTTTTCGGCGGTACTTTCGGTGTGCGGCTTCGTTGAGAAGGTCGGCGGCGTCGATCCGCTCTAAGAGCTGCCCAAAAGCTTCCTGATGCGTGCATCGAGCTGCGTGTGCGTAAAAGGCTTGACGAGGTGATCGTTGCAGCCGCTGGCGAGGCAGCGGTCGCGGTCCTTATCACGGGCGAGCGCCGTCGCGGCGAGGATCGGCGTGTTGTACGTTTGGGGATGCGCGCGAATCCGGGCGGCCGCCTCGAAACCGTCCATCTTCGGCATCAGCATGTCCATGATGACGAC
>DATDFN010000188.1:0-6775 GCA_036522615.1 Binatia bacterium
GCCCGTGACTTCCGCGATCGCGCGCTTAAGCGCCGCGCGGTTTTTCGGATCGTGGATGAATGCCATGGCGTCGCCCTTCGCGCGCAAATAGCGCACCAGGATATCCCGATTCGCCTCGGCCCATTGCCGGCGCACGACCTCCATATAGAACGTGACCGGACCCGCCTCCAGCGTCGTACCCAGACTATGGTAGCCGCGGCCGAGATCGATGGCTTCTTTGTCGGACGGCTGCCCTGCGAGGATCGCGGCGCACCGCCCCTCGTTCATGCATTCCAGGCGCGCGTCCGACATCCTGATGCCTTCGAACGTGAAATCTCTCGGGCCGACGCCGTGCTTGGCGAGCAGCGCGCGCCCCGTCAGGCTGACCCCGTCCCAAAGCGCGGTCATGGTGACGGTCTTGCCCTTGAGATCCGCATAGCTCCTGATCTCCGGCCTGACAATCAGACTGTAGACCGGGTTTGCGGTCATGACGCCGACCGCGATCGCCTCCGAGCCGTTGAGCACGGCGTTGATGAAGAATCCGCCGTTGGCGACCGCCATATCGGCGCGCCCGCCGCGCTCGATGGAAGCCTCGTAGCCCTTCAGCGCCGCGCGCGAATTGCTGTCGCCGCCCGCGGCAGCGTTCTGGATCAGCTCCACGCGCACGCCGTGCTTGGTGAAGAAGCCCTGCTTCTGGGTGATGAACAGCGCGAGATGGTTGAGGCGGCCGCCGTCGCTCGCGACGCGCAGCGTAGGGAGGTCGGCGCCCATCGCATCGTGACAGAACGCGAGCGCCAATACGCCGAAAAGAGCGGACGCAATCTTGTGGTTCATCGTCGGCCCCTTACTTCGCGTACTTCCCGCCCTGCGACTGCGCCAGCGCCTTCGTCACGACGTCGAGGATCGGCGCCATGTCCATGAACTGCGGGCTGTCCGCCAGCAAATACTTGACGCCGTCGACACGCCGCAGCTCCTTGCGCACGACGTCTTTGGGAATATCGCTGCGCATCGACTCCTCGGAATTGGTCGGCGTGTTGGCGGTGCGCTGAAATGCCATCTGGCCCTCGCGCGACAGCAGCCAGTTGACGAACAGGCGCGCGGCGTTGGGGTGAGGCTGCTGCGTCAGCAGCACCACCGAGCCCTGGTTGCCCGTGGAGATGGCCCGGACTTCTTTCCACTGCGCCGAGTCGAATTCGTCCACCGGCACGCCCTGCATCTTCGCCTTCTGAATTTCCGAACAGAAAAAACAGATGGCGAACTTGCCGGCGCCGAGCCAATCGGTCGCCTGGCGCATCTCCTGCGTTATCGTTATGTCCGTCTCGCCGTACAGGCGGCGAATGAATTCGGCGCCGAGCTCCGGCGAGTAATAAAACATGCGCAAGCCGATGCGCTGGCTGCCGGAGATCTTCGGATCGCGCGAAAGCATCCTGCCTTTCCACTTCGGCTGGAGAAAATCCCAATAGGAGCGGATCTCGCCCGGCTGCACCAGCTTGGTGTTGTAGGAAATGTACTGGTTGACGTTGCCGACGTAGACGAAGATATAGCGCTTCTCCGGGTCGACGTACTGATGCTGGCCGAACCACCATTTGGACTCGTCGGTAACCTCGGGGAGTATCAGCGCCGCGCGCACGCTGTCTAAGATTTTGGCGCGATAAAATACGTCATAGGCCGTCGTCACCCCGGCGATGTAAACATCGACGAGATACTTGCCCGCGCGCCGCTCCGCCATGATGCGCGGCGCGAGCGTATTGCCCCGTCCCGGAGTCGTAACGATATCGATCTCGGGATACTTTTTCTGAAACAGCCGCGCCACCGTGGCGAGAATGTCCTCGCCGTCGTAGATATACAGCGAAAGCTTGCCCTCTTTCTTGGCCCCGTCGACCGTTTTCTCCCATTGCGCCTGCCAGCTCGACTTCGATTCGGCCGCGAAAATGCTCGCGCCCCATGCGCAAACAACCAATAGGGCCAAAGAGGCGATTAAATGTTTCATTGCGAACGAGTCAGGCTTTCCATTCTAGACAATCTTTATTGGATTTTGAACTTGAAATCTCTCCAAAAATCTCCAGTCGATGGACACTGTCCAGTATTCGCCTTGACAAGGGTTGCGAGAAGGAATAGTGGCGTGCCATTCTGGGTGCGTAAAGCTTCCCTATTTATTAAGGAGGAGAGTATGCCCGACAAAATGCAGGTGAGACACATCGCCATAAGATCGGATAATCCGGACGAGCTCGCATCCTTCTACGAGAAAACGTTTGGCTTGAAGGTGGTACGACGAAACCCGCGCGGGAACAAGAGCAGCGTATACATGACCGATGGCTATATGCATATCGCGATCAATGCAATCAGCGATAAGCCAAGCGGCATCTGGCACTTCGGCTTCCTCGTTCCGTCGCACGAACCTATCCAGGCGATTACGCCGGTCCACAAGGGGGAAAGCGCGCCGGGACGCCACGCCGAGAATTATATTCTCGATCCTCAAGGGAACCGCATCGACGTCGTTGTCGACATGTGGCCGATTGCGTGAGCTTCGACGCCCACCCTATGGAGACTCTATGGCGGTTATGTTGAAATGGCATTTTCTACAAGTCTTTTTTTTCTGTGTCGTGGCCTTCTCATCGGGACAGGCTTGGTCCCTGGAAAAAGTTCGGCTCGGCATCTCAACAAAGAATGTCGTCTTGATGCCTTTCTATTACGCCAAGGACAAGCAGCTCTTCGAAAAGAACGGGCTGGATATGGAGATTATCCAGATCCGCAGCAACCTTCAGCTTGCCGGCCTTACATCCGGCGACTTGGACTTTATCACCAGCATCGGCCCCGCCATCGAAGCCATCAGCAAAGGCATGCCGTTGAAAGGCGTAGGCGTTGTCTATCGCGCCCCGCTTTTTTCTCTCTTGAGCAAGCTCCCCAATGCCAAGGCGCTCGAAGGAAAAAAGATATCGGTGTCGCGCATTGGCTCCGAGAGTCATCTAAACGGCGTTATGATGCTCGAAAAAGGCGGCGCCGATTCCAAGAAGGTCACGTGGATTCAGACCGGCAGCACGGCCTTGAATATGGTGGCGCTCGAAAGGGGTCTCGTCGAAGGCGCGGTTTTGAGCCCGCCCTTCAACGGCATGATGGCCCGCCAGGGTTTTAAGATTCTCATGCGGAGTGGCGACGTGATCGACTTATCGCCGTTCAACGGACTGGTGACGACGACTCAGCGGCTCCAAACCCATTCGGGGCGGATAAAAAACACGCTCAAAGCGATGATCGAGTCCTTGCGCACGATCCGTCAAGACAAAAAAGGCGTGCTCGCATATATACAGAAAACTTTCAACGTCGATCTAGGCGTCGCAGAGGAAGCCTACGATGACATCATCGGCGTGATGTTGGACGATATGTACATGCCCGAGAGCGCTTTGAAGAAGTATCTAGAAACTGCCTATGCCAGAGGCGATATAGCCAAAGCGATGGCGGTCAACGAGATCGTGGATTATTCTTTGCTCCGCTCTCTGAAGTAAAGATTACGACCCGCTCAATCGGGACGTTTGAGAGCGGCAACCAGCATCTCCGCCGTGCGAACCGACAGCAGTGCCGGATCCAAAACCGGGATGCCTAGGCGCTCGGAAACCTCGGTAGCGGCAACCCGGATCGGAATGTATGCGAGTCCGGACGGGCAGATAATTTCTGCGCCTCGCTCGACCAATCTGCGCCCGGCCTCCAAAAAGGCGTCCGTCATTTCTGCGGGGTCCTGTCGCGCGAACGGCGCCAGCGGCCGGTCGATCGCCTCGATTCCGACGACGTCATTTTCAATTCCGAGCGCTTTCAAATAGGGTCCGTAGCTGCCGATCGTCTCGCCGCTCGGCGTCGTGATACCGATCTTATGGCTGAGAGTCGCGCCGGCTCGCAGGGTCACCTCTCCAGGGCCGACGATTGGAATCCGAACCCGCGCGCGCGACTCGCTGAGCCCCGGATCGATAAAGCAGTGGATGATGACGGCGTCGAATCCGTCGCGCTCTGCCAAGGCACAGCGATCGGGGTAAAGCGGTCCCAAAGTCAATGCCTCTCTGCTGCCGAACTCGTAAACCTGGGCGCCGCCAATCTCTCCCCGACTCGGCAGATATCCGATCGTTAGCTCAGTTCCGGGAGAGCAGTACGCACCCCAAGTGCTCTGGCGGGCCGTATCGGCCCCACCCACATAACGCTCACGCGGTCCATTTAGCAGCAGCAGAATTCGCATCAGAACCTCTTGACGCTCACTTGGCGTCGGCGCGCTTGCCGTTCTTCGCCGCGGGCAGCGTCTTATCGAGCCAGCGTGCGATCACCGCCGCGATCTGCGCGCTGTTTTTCTCCATCATCATGACGTGGCTGTTGCCGCGAATGTTGAGATCGGCGAGCTTGATCCAAGTCGGACGGACGCCCGCCTGCTCGAGATATTTCACCGTGCAGTGATCGTAGGGCGCGTGATAGGACGCCTCGGCGGTCAGCACCAGGACCGGCATCTTTTGGAGATTGGGCAGCCGGCGCGGCGGCGCCGCCTGGAGCCAGCATGTGACGAGGCCGTCGCCGTCGGCCTTGTCCTGCCGGACGAAGGAAAGCTCCGACGCGGCGGCGACCGCCGGCGCATAGGTCAGCGGGTAGGCGGTGAGGCCGTAGACGAGCCCGAGCCGGCCCTCGCGGAAATAATCCGGCGCGCCGACAAACTCGACGCTGTAAGCCGGCGGCCCGTTGGGCTCGATCGCGAGGATCGCTTTCACCCGATCGGGCCTCGTATCGGCGACCGGCCAGCCGAAGGCGCCGGCCTGCGAATGGACGAGTAAGATCGACGGGCCGATTTTATCGAGCAGCGCGACCAGCGCGGGGACATTGAGGAACTGCTGCTTGGTGAAGTCCTTGATCGCCGGAATCTGGCTCTGCAGGAGCTGCTGCACGCTCGGGTCGTCCAGGCCGCCGCTGCCGGGCCACTGCGTGTGCAGACGCGCCTGCGGCCAGAGGTTGTATTTCTCCTGCGCGATGTAGCGCCGCTGCGAATTCTGGCTGTCGGCCATTTCCGTCGGGCCGTAGGTTTCCTCCATATAAGACGAGCGCCCCTTGCCGACCTGATCCACCACGTACACGGCGTAGCCCCGGCGCACGAAGTACTGCGCCCAGCCTTCGCGGCCGTCGGGCGTCCCGGTGTAGTTGGTGCCGGACATCGTGCCGCCGTGCACCATGACGATCGGATAGGGATGCGTCTGCCGCGCCGGAATCCGATACTCCACGTACATCTGGCCGGTCATGTACTGCTTGTCCTTCACCGTGGTGAGACGGCCGCCGACGTAAAAGTAGCCGTCGCGCGCCAGCGCCAGGGGCGGCTCCTGGGCCGCCCGTGCGGGCGATGCCGCGGCGACGAAGATCAGAGCTGCCGCGAGAAAAAAATGTTTTAGCGACATACGCGCCTCCTCCTGGGTTCGTCTTCGGGGCAATAATCTAGGGACATAAGACTAATTCACGTTAAGAGCGTGCGGCATGGAGGCTGATTAGCGCAGAGAAGGAGAAATGTCCAACTGAGATAAGATTGTAAAGATATCAAAGCTTGAGCCTAAATCTATCCCCGCGAGAGGACACAGCCAAAGCGTTCGTCCCATTCCGCCTGAACAGCTTCGAGATATTCGTCCTTTCTTTTCCGCCCCGGGAATAAAACCTGCGGCAAAACGGTTTAAACAGCTAGAAGGCACGATCGAGACCACGATCGTAAAAAATTCACAGTAGGAGGTGTCTCATGAAAAATAAGTTACTTGCGATTTCGATGCTCGCCGGGGTGCTGACCGTTGCCGGAAGCACGCAGGCGAGCAGCAGCTTCAGCGACTTGCCCAGCGGCCGATTGGCGCCGAGCACGCGGACGCGTTCAGAATCGCCCTCGAGCTCGACCGATATGGGCTCCGGCTCTTCTTCCGCTTCGACCCTCGGGTCCGGCTCCGACGGCGCGTCGGACTCTTTCCCCTGGCATGCCAGCGGCCGGCTGGCGCCGAGCACACGGATGCGCTCTGAATCGCCGTCGAGCTCGACCGATATCGGCTCCGGCTTTTCTTCCGGCTCCGACGGCACGCCGGACTCTTCCCAGTCGTTGCCCAGCGGCAGGCCGGCGCCGCGCAGACGGACGCGTGAATTTCCTGGCGACTAACGCAGTCGCTATTGCGGGGGCAGGTCTTGCATTCCGACATTCGGTCGAGTGATGCGTGATTGCAAGACCTGACCCCCCAAATTTGCCCGGAATTTTTCTTCAGAGCGGGCGTTTGACAAGCAAACCCTAACTCGTTCTATAAGTAACGTCTGTGGAACCGAGAGACGCCCTGTACCCTAGTGTCCCCGCCCGCATCAAGGCGGGAGAAATCGACGTGCTGGTGATGACCGCCGTGACTCTCGCTGTCGTCGCCGCATATCTGTTCATCGGCTATCAAACGCCGCTGATCCTTGCCTTTATCGTCGCCCTCATCGTCGTCTATGAGCCGTTGTTCGTAAGCTTTCGCGGCGCGACCGTCGGCCACCGACTGATGGGCATCAAAATCATCGACGCCGCGACCAAGCGGCCGCTATCGCTGCCGCGCTCTTTCCTCCGCTCCTGGTTGAAGATTGTCCTCGGCATCGCTTCCATTATTGCGGCATACGTCGATAAGCGCGAGCAGTTCCTCCACGACCGAATTATCGGCAGCCGGGCGATTCTGGCGAACATTGCAGTCGACAATCTGGAGTCGGCCGAGCAGCGAATAATCGCAGCAAAGGCTGACGCTGCGGCGCGTTTCACGATGCCGTCGCTGACGCGCAGAATTGTCTTCAC
>DATDFN010000189.1:0-3149 GCA_036522615.1 Binatia bacterium
GCGCACCGACTCGCGCACGAGCTTGTCGGTCTGATCCCAGATCGTCCGCACGGCTTCCTCGAACAGCGCGGCGCCGTACTTGCGGCAGATCTCGGCCAGCCGCTCTTCGCCGGTGCGGCAGCACGCGATCTGCGCGCGCAGGTCGCCCATGGAAGATTCCGGGAAGCGGATATTGTCCTCGATCAGCCGGAGCACTTCGGTGTTGGGCTTGCCGGCGTCGTAGATCTTCACCGAGCGTATTTGCAGTCCCTCTTCGTACACGTCGCGCGTCATGCTCGAACCGAAGCCGGTACTGCCGCCGCCGACGTCGATCCAGTGCGCGCGCACCGCGAGAAAGCAGCTGAGCCTGCCGTCCCAGAAAAAAGGCGTGTAGACCGCCATGTTGTTGAGATGCTGGCCGCAGATCTCCGGATGGTTGACGAGAAAGACGTCGCCGGGACGAATATTGTCTTTGCCGTAGACTTCGATGCCGTCTTCGACGGCGACGCCGAGATCGGCGAGAAAAATCGGCAGCGCGCCCTCGTTCTGCGCCATCGTGCGGCCCTCGTCGTCGAGGATGCTGACGCAGTAATCCTGCACCTCGTAGATCATCATGTTGTAGGCGGTCTTTTTTAAGACCGCCGACATCTCGTTCGCCGCGGCTTTGAGCGCGCAGCGGATGATCTCGACGGTGATCGGATCGACGGCCACGGTTGATCTCTCAGAATACCGGCGGAGACGCGGCGATTTTTTCCCGCGCTGCGGCATCGCCGTACTCGGGCGCGTCTTCCAGCTCTTCGAAGCCGCTGCCGCGGTCGAGGTCGAAGAGAAAAGCCAGATTGGGCTCGCACGCGAACAGAAATGCGGGGGCGGACGGATCATCGTTGAAATGCTGATACGTCACGCCGTCCGGCCGGATCGGCAGGATCAATAAATCCTCCGCGCCCCAGTCGTGGCGCTCGCCGTCGACCAGCGTGTGGCCTTTGCCCGCGAGAAAGAAAAAGGCCTTATCGCCGGGATGCTTCTGCAATCCGCTGCGGCTTCCCGGCTGGATGCATTGCAGATAAGCGGAGAAGTTTCTCAGCGCCGTGTAGAGAAGCAGAGGATGGAGATACCAGCGGAGAATGCCGTGCTTGTTCACTTCCCACGGCAGCCTGTCGCCGGCGCGCACGCAGTTGTCTTCCGATTGCCTCAGCTCGCGCTGAACATCGCGCATTTCAATTAACGCGTCGTACAGCGTCGCGGACGATTGGGTTTGCGGCGCGTAATGAAAATCGGGAAGACGGCGAGCCGGAGCGGCGGCCGCGGTCGAAGCGTCGGCCTCCTTCGCGGCGGGCGGCGCGCCGTCGTGATCCTGGATATGCGTCATCGTGTGGCACACCCAGTCCTCGAACGGCTTGTAATAGAACGCGACCCAGCGGCAGTCCTTGCCCGCGCGGTCGTTGAAGTGCTGGTGCTCGACGCCGCCGGGACGGATCGGCAGCGTAATGAGGTCGCCGCGCTTCCACCGGTAGCGCACGCCGTCGATGTCGGTGCCGCCGCTGCCCGCGATCACGAATAGAACGAGGCCGCCCTGATGGCGGTGGCGGCCGGAGTGCTGTCTCACGTCGTTGACGAACACCGACCAGTTGGTCGACGCGACCTCGGGGGTGAATTCGAACGTGACATAGCGCTTGAGCAGCGCCTGGCGCGACGCTTCGAAGTCGCGGTCGGTGGATTTAACGAGCAGCTTGCCGGTGCGCTGCTTCTCGAGCCAGTCCGCGCGCCAGCGGAGCATCGATTCGTAATTGAAATAAGATCGCGCCACGTATGCTTTTCTATTTGAAGCGCGCGAGGTAGCCCTCGCGTTGTAAATCTGCGATCACGCTGTTGTCGAAGAAATCGGCCGCCTTGGCGCTCTTCGCGTTCGGGAACTCGGACTGGGTCGCGAGGAATTTCAAGACGGTGGCGACGCCCTTCTCGTCCGTCAGCGGCGGCTGCGAAAAGAGCTTCGAATAATAATCGAAGCTGCGCTTGGCGATCGCGTCGTCGGTGATGCGCATGTATTTCTTCATGATCGCCGTGCTCTTCTCGGCGTCGTTTTTGAGCACGTGGATCGCCTCGATGTACGCCATGAGAATTTTTTTCACTGTGTCGCGGTTGTTGCGGAGATATTCCTTGCGCACCACGAGGCCGGACTGCGGAAACGGATCGGATGACGTCGAGAAATCGGCGAGCGTCGTCAAACGCAGTTTTTCGGCTTCGAAGGTAAACGGCGGGGCGAGAATCGTCGCATCGAGATTGCCGTTTGCCACAGCGACGAGGCGCGGCTGCGAGCCGGGAATAGCGAGGAACGTGATCGATTTTGGATCGACCTTCCATCCCTCAAGGGCATTTAAGAAAAAATACTCGTTCATGTCGCCGCGTCCGACGAGACCGACGGATTTGCCCGCCAGGTCTTGCGGCTTTTTGATCGTTTTAGGCTGAGCGACGATGCTCACCACGGCGCGGTTCGTCGACGTCGCGACGATGACGACATCGCCGCCGACCAAATCCGCCTGCACGGTCGAGACGCCGGCGCTCTGCGCGACGTGGATCGAGTTGGACAGCAGCGTCGACATGCTGCGCGAGCCGCCGGCGATCCGGATGAGCTCCGAGTCGATCCCCTGTTTCGCGAATAGCTTCAGATCGTGCGCGACCCAGAGCGGCGCTTGATATCCCAGCTCGCCGCCGTAGCTCGCCTTGATTTTTACCGGCGCGTTCGCGGCCTCTACGAGATTTCGGACGCCTTGAAGCGCACCGCAGGCTGCAACGAGAAAATTGCGAACCGCATCAACTTGGCCACGGCGTCAGTCTCCTTTGAATTCCGGCGCCTCTTCGCGCTGCTCCATGCCATGCGCGACCTCGTCGTGGAACGGCTTGTAGATGTACGCCATCCAGAACGACGGCTTGTCGCCGTTGAGATTGAAGTGCTGATGCTCGACGCCGCCGGGCTGGATCGGCAGCAGGATCAAATCGCCGCGCTCCCAGTCGAGCCTCTGCCCGTCGCAAATTGTATAGCCCTTGCCTTCGATGACATAGAGCACCAGGCCGCCTTGATGGCGGTGCTTGCCCGAGCGCGTGCGCAGCTCATGCGTGAAGACGTTCCAGTCTTTCAAAGCCGTGTCATGGAGCACGGTGCGGTTGAGATA
>DATDFN010000190.1:0-21928 GCA_036522615.1 Binatia bacterium
CGTCATCAGCTTCACGGCGTCGACTTTGGCATGAACGAATTCCGTGTCGCCGACCTGAATGATGCTCGGCAGCGCCAGGCTCATCGTATCGACGAACTCCGTCCCCGCGCTCGGACCGGGCTTCGTCATGACGACCTTGAAGCCGTATTCGGTCTCGGCGAATTGGAAATCCGGCATGTCTGTGTAGCTGAAGAACTGATCCCCCCATGACTGCTCGCCGTAGCCGGTATGGCGATGGAGAATGCAGATGTGGCAGGGATCGGCGGAGTTCTCGAAGAAATTGAACCAGTTGTAGTCGTTGGCGCGCACCGGCTCGATCTGACGCATGCCGCCGCGGTCGACCAGGCACGAGTAACGCGGCAGCGGCGGCGCGGGCTGCGGCCCGAGATACGCGAAGATGAGCCCCCCTAATTCCTGCACGGGATAGGAGAGGTGCTTCACCTTCTGGCAGAAGACGCTGTCTTTCGGCTCGGCCGGCTGCTCGAGGCATTGTCCGCTCACGTCGAAAAGCCAGCCGTGATACGGGCAGCGGATGCCGCGATCCTCGACGTCGCCGTATTCGAGCGACGTCCCGCGGTGCGGGCAGTGCAAGCCGACGAGCCCCAGGCGACCGTTCAAATCGCGGAACAGAACCAGTTCTTCGTCGAGGACCTTCACTGCCTTGGGAATGTCGTGGAGCTCTTCCGCCGCGCTGACCGCGAGCCAATATTTTCGCAGCCATTCGCCGGCCGGCGTGCCGGGTCCGACGCGCGGAATGTCCGCGAGCGAAACCTGTTTTAATTTTCTCGCGCTGCTTGTCTTCATCGAGTCGATCTCTTCGCGATCAGCTCAAGCCGTATTCTTTCCAGCGCTTGAACACCGCCGCGCGCATCTCGTCGGTCGGCTCGGCGACCTGCCCGCGGAATCCCTCCTTGATCGTGCAGTCGGCCATCATCTTCGAGGTGACGCCGTCTTTCGTCGCCGACGGCTCGAGGCTGCTCGTGATCGAGCGCGGGATGATGAACATATCGGTCGCCGGCTGAAAGCGCGTCGTCATCGCCCAGAGAATCTCGTTCGGGTCGTAGACGTTGACATCCTCGTCGACGACGATCACATGCTTCCACTTGCCGCTCCGCGTGTAGAGCGACGCGGCGAGCAAATTATTGACGAGGCCGGGCCGGATGAGGCGTTTTTCCACCTGAAGCACGAGCACGATCGAGACGCCCCACGGCGGCGCGTAGGCTTTCTTCAAGACGGGATACGCAGGTTTCAGCTCCTGGTAGGCGGCGACGCCGTAGGTGAGCGCGTCGATGTAAAGGTGCTCGTGCGGCGGCTTGCCGAGCCAGATATTATGGTAGATTGGATCTTTCCGGTGCGTGATCGCCTTGATCGTCATGACGCGCTCGTTCGGCACCATCTGCGTCGTGTAGCCGCAGAATTCACCGAACGGCCCCTCGTTGCCGGTCTTCGCCGGAATCGTCATCTCCCCTTCGAGGACGATCTCGGCCAGCGCCGGGACCTCGATGTCGACGGTGCGGCACTTGACGACCTCAACCGCCTCGCCCGCGAGGCCGCCGGCGATCGCGAGCTCGTAGACGCCGATGCGCGGCTCGAACTGCGAGGCGACGTAGACCGCGGGCGGCACGCCGATGCAGACCGCGACTTGAAAGTTCTTTTGCCCGCGCTTCTCCGCGTTGCGCAGAAAGTCGTGGCCGTCATGCCCGGGCGTGAGGCGAAGATTCACCTCGTTCTTATTGTTGAACATCATCCGGTAGATCCCCATGTTCATGCCGTATTCGGGATCTTTGATGATGACATGGCCGGCGGTGATATACGGCGCGCCGTCGCCGGGGTTGTTCGTGCAGATCGGGAGCTTCGTCAGATCGACCTCGCTCCCTTCCATGACGACTTCCTGACACGCGCCCTTGGAGACGAGGCGCGGCGGGATCGCGTTGTCGGCGCGCTTGACGGTCTCCTCGAAAACATTTCCCGGCGTCAGGCCGAGCGCCATCGCGACGCGCTTCTCGCCGAAGAGAAGCTGCGTGACCACCGGAATCGACGAACCCTTGACGTTCTCGAACAGCACCGCGGGACTGCCGGGACGCTCGTTCAAAATTTTGCAGATGGCGCCGATCTCGTGTTTCGCGTCTACGGGAGCGCTGATTTGTTTGAGCTCGCCTTCGCGCTCGAGAGCGTCCAAAAATTGTCGCAAATCCATCATAAATAAATCGCCTGTAAGCTAACCCACAGAAACATAGGCCGATCTTGAAATCGTGTCAATCTTGAACTATTTAACGGAAGCTCAAGTTTTTCTGCACTATGGAATTGCGCCAATTGAAAAGCGTCTGCCTGATCGCGCAGTACGGCACCGTCAAGGAAGCCGCCAAGCGATCGTTTCTCACGTCGTCGGCGGTTTCGCTTCAAATCAAGACACTCGAGCGCGAACTCGGGATCAAGGTTTTCGAGCGGGCGGGAAAAAGGCTCGCGCTGACGGCCAAAGGCGAGACCCTTTATCAGGACGCTCAGAAGATCCTCGACTCCGTCCGCGATGCGGTGGAGCGGACGGTCGCGGACACGGGAGAGTTCTCGGGAAAGATCTCCTTGATCGCGCCGGCGTGCCTCCGCAATTTTTACCTGCCGGCGATCGCCCGCTTTCGCGCCGCCTATCCCTCGATCAGGCTCACGATCCTCGCCCGGAGCCACCGCGACGCGCCCTCCACGGTCTATTCCGGCGAGGCGGACCTCGCGATGGGCATTTTCGAGCAGCTCCTGCCGGACCTCGAAAAGCTGCCGCTGGTCGCGCCGAAGCTCCGGGTGATCGTCATGCACAACCACCCGCTCGCGTTCAAACGGCGTGTATCGATGCGCGAGTTGGCGGAGCATCCGCTGGTGCTGCTCCAGCCGTCGATGACGACGCGCAAGGTGATTGACGGCGCCTTTCGCAAGGAGCGCCTGACGTTGAGGATCGGGATGGAGGCGGCGACGTGCGGCGAGATCAAGCGCTACGTCGCGAACCAGATCGGCGTCGGGGTCATCCACAACATCTGCATTGACCCCGAGGATACGAGCCGCTTCCGCTCGCTAAGCGCCGAGCGGATGTTTCCGCATCCGGAGGCGCAGCTCATCTTTCGCCGCGCGAAGAAGTTCTCCGCGGGCGAAAGAAAGCTGATCGAATTCCTGCAAACCGTGTCGTAGAACCCAGCCGCCGGGCTTTTCCTAGAACAGGAAGCCCCAGGCGACGATCGCGAGCGCCGTGACGGCCAGCGCGCCCCAGCTGACGGCGTTCTTCCACAGGATCGCCATCTGCCGGTGGTGCTTAAGCCCCTCGAACGGAATCAGCTTCGCCATTCCCCAGCGCGCGATCAGGTACCGGTCGTCGCCCTCGATGCCGACGGCGATCGGATCTTTTTCCACGTCGTGCGCCCGCCAGACTTCGATTTTATCGAAGCGCTCGCTCGCGCGGTAAATCTCTCTTGCGATCGTGTAGGGAATCCCGCCGCTCGTCGCCGGAGAAAACATGTGCACGAGGTTGTGCACGGCCGACCGGTCGAGCGCATGCGATCTCACCGGAAGGAAATATTTCCAAACCTCCCAGTCCTCCGTGGAGATCTTGGGATAAAGCTCGGCCGAGGTCTGTTCCGCCTCGCCCAGTAACGCGCCGCTTCTCAATGCATAGCTCTCGGAGTACATCGCGCTCTCCTTTCGCTATTTTTCTTGCCTAGCCCTTTTTCCATAGCGCGATAGCCTGAAACGCCAAGGGGCGGCGCCTCAGGTGATTCCCTGCTTTGCGATAATAAAATTACCGGAGGTATCGAACGGAGCTGTGGATATCAGCCGGCGGAC
Source organism: Binatia bacterium (assembly GCA_036522615.1). Lineage (GTDB taxonomy): Bacteria > Desulfobacterota > Binatia > UBA9968 > UBA9968 > JAJPJQ01. Next base: position 3,823 of record DATDFN010000190.1, read on the forward strand.
ATTGCGTCGAAGATCGCGCCGCCGAGCGTGGGGAAAACATAATGCGCGGAAGCGAGAGCCGACCGCGTGAGCCCGCCGAGCATCGCCGTGGAGGCGATTTGAATGATGTCTTCGGCGTCGGCGCCGATCACGTGTACGCCGAGGATGCGGTCGCTCTTCTCGTCGTAAACGACTTTGACGATTCCCTCGGTCTCGTCGCGCACGCCGGCGGCGGGATTGTGGTTGAACGGCGTCCTGCTCGCTTTGACGGGGGCGCCCGTCGCGCGCGCCTGCTTTTCAGTCGCTCCGACCTGGCCGATCGCCGGGATGGTGAAAACCGCGGTCGGAAACACCCTGAAATCCACCTTGCGCGTATTGCCTTTTACCGTGTTCTCCGCCGCGAGCACGCCTTCGTACCACGCGACGGGCGTGTGCTGATGTTGCCCCGCCGAGTCGCCGGCGGCGTAGACGTTGGGGTTGCTGACAGACTGGAGATATGGATTGACTTTCACCGCGCTACGATCCAGCTCGATGCCGGCCTTTTGGGGTTCCAGCGCAGCGACGTTCGACGGACGGCCGGTAGCGAGCAGCACCTGATCGGCGGGAAAACGCCGCGATTTGCCGCCGATCTCAGCTTCGACGCTTTTATCGTCGGCGATCCGCTTCACCTTGGCGTCGGTAACGATTTCGATTTCCGCCGCCTTGGCGATTTCGAGCAGCGACTTGCGGATGTCATCGTCGAGCGCCGGCGCGATTTCCGGTCCGGCCTGCAGTATCGTGACCTTGCTACCCGCGCGCGCGAGCGCGAAGCCGAACTCCAATCCGATGAAGCCGCCGCCGATGACGACGAAGTCTTTCGGCTGCTGCTTCAGATGGATCAGCTCGTCGCTCGTGATGCCGCCCTCGGCGCCGGGGATCGGCGGCCGCGACGGCTTCGAGCCGGTGGCGATAATGAATTTGTTCCCTGTGAGTTTTTTACCGCCGACGACTATTTCCTGCGGTCCGGTGAACTTGGCCTCGCCGCGGATCGTAGAGATGCCCTGTTTCTCGAGCCCGCCCTCTTTTCCTTCCGACCAGCTCGCGACGAGACGGTCCTTGCGCGCGATCGTCGCGGCCCAGTCGAAGGCAACGTGCTCGGTCCCTTTGAGGCCGAGCCGGCCGGCGTTGCGCGCCTGCCAGTAAAGCTCGACGGTGCTCACGAGCACCTTTTTCGGGATTCAGCCGCGAGCGAGGCAGGTTCCGACGAAGCTCTCTTCTTCGACGATAGCGACGCGCGCGCCGAGCTTCACCGCCGCTTTCGCGGCGTTCGAGCCTGCGGTGCCGCCGCCGATGACGATCAGATCGTAATCCATCAGCGTTCCTAAAAATGCTACGTCAGGCGTGTCTCGGAATGTGATACGTCACCGAACCCGCCTTCTCGGCGCGGAGCGAAGCTTCGAGCGAGGTATCGATGATCGGATGGTCGGGATCGCGCATCACGTTCATCGGGTCTTCGCCGCGGCGTACTTTTTCGATCTCGTTCCGCAGCATGTCGCGCAGCATGACGACGCCGTGGTCGGACGTGGCGAGCCGCTCGCGCGTGCGGTTGGCGATCGGCCCCTGCGTCTCCCAGGCCATGAAATCCTGTCCGTCGACCTCTGTCATCGTGTACCGGACCACGGGATGGACCCCATTTTGCGGGACCTTGAACGGCTTCCTGTAGTCGACGGGCACCTCGTCGCCCTCGGTGGGCTTCGGCCCTTCGCTAAAGGGGACGAAATGGAGGTAGACGACCCAGGTATGCTCGTCGTCGATCGGCACACGAATCTGCGTGCGGTTCGCCTGGCGCAGGAGATTCGGAAAGATGATCGGGTGCTCTTCCATCGTGCCGTCGGTGAAGCAGCGCCGCTTCATGATGCCATACGGCACGTGGTAAAACTCGTATTTTTCCAAGTCGTCGATCGTCCCGCGCGTCGTGCCGCGCACGGTGAAGCCGCGCGTCACGAGCTCCTGATGCAAAATATGCAGGTGCGTCGTGTCGACGGAATTCTCCATCGCTTGGAGCCAGTTGCAGTCGAGCGTCGGCAGTGCGCGGATCCAATGCCAGCCGTCGGTCCGCGCCCAGACATCGTATTTGGAAATCACCGGCGCGGGCTGCGGTCCCATATACGCCCAGTAAAGCCCGGCAAATTCCTGCGCCGGGTAGGCCTTCTGTTTGACCGTCAAATGAAAGTTGCTGCCCTTAGGCTCCGCCGGACACTCCAGACAATTGCCTTTCGTGTCGTAAAGCCAGCCGTGATAGCAGCAGGCGATGCCACGCTCCTCGACGCGGCCGTAGGAGAGCGACGCGCCACGATGCGAGCAGCGGTCTTCCAGAAGACCGACGCGGTTCTGCTTGTCTTTGAATAGGACCAAATCTTCACCGAGAATCCGCACGAATTTGACCGGCTTCTCCTCGGTAAGGTCGCTCGCTATGGCGATGGGGTGCCAGTAACGGCGCAGCAACTCGCCCCCCGGCGTTCCCGGACCGACGCGTGTAAACATCTCGTTTTCTTCAGGTGTCAACATGGGTCACCTCCGCCGCCGATGTAGGATTTATATCGTGGGTTCGCGGCGAAGGAAAGAGCCGCCGGGTGCGAGAACTTTCTGACGCGAAAAGACTGTGATACAGAGCGATGTGGAGGTCTTTTCGCATGAGACTACCGCATCGCGACCGCATCGACCTGGGTCCGTCGCCGTACGACAGATTCCTCGAGCGCGAGGCAATTCCCGTCGTCAAAGGATACTTCGTCGAGGATTTGAAAGATCTGGATGTGAAGCCCTGGAAGCGCATGGGCGCGCTCGGCTGCTACCTCAACATGGGCGGCCAGCAAGAGACCGACGCTTACGTGTGCGAAATTTCCGCCGGCAGCCAGACGCTGCCGCAGCGACACCTATACGAGACGCTCATTTACATCGTGACCGGGCGCGGCGCGACCACGGTATGGCACGACGAAAAACACAAGCGGACGTTCGAGTGGGGCGCCGGCGCGATCTTCGCGATCCCGCTCAACGTCAGCTACCAGCATTTCAACGTGTCGAACGAGCCGGTGAAATTTCTCGCCGGCACCAACCTGCCGCATCTGTTGAACCTGTTTCACAACGAGGATTTCATCCTCCGCAATCCCTTCGAGTTCAGCGACCGCTTCGACAACGACCCGGATTATTTTCGCAAGAACGAGCGGCTCACGACCCGGAGCTGGGAGACGAATCTCGTTTCCGACGTCAATACCTTTCACCTCGACGAATATCCGATGAAAGGCAAAGGCGTGAAAATCATGCGCTTCGGCATCGCCGGCACGGTCTATGGCTGCCACATCCAGGAATTTCCGACCGGCAGCCGGAGCCTCTTCCACCGCCACGGCCCCGGCGCGATCGTCTGCGTCACGCAAGGCACCGGCTACGCGATGGTCTGGCGCGAGGAAGACAAGGAGCGCACGCGCTTCGAGATCCGCCCCGGCTCGATCTATTCGCCGGGCGACCTCATGTATCACGGCCATTTCAACACCGGACCGACGCCGATGCGCCACTTCGCGATGCGCGGCCGGAGCCCAAAATACAGCCAGGACCGTTATCGCCCCGCGCTCCACGACATGCTGCCGCTCGACGAGGAGCCGCCGGAAGTGCACAAGGAATATCTCGCGGAAATCGCGCGCAACGGCATAACGGAAGCGGTTTCCGTCGTCCAGGAATAAATAAGGAGCAAATATAAAATGGAACAGCTCGCGTATCACGATCTCAGAAGCTTCGTCGAGGCCGCGAAAAAAGTCAGCGACTGGCGGGAAATCGAAGGCGCCGATTGGGACGGCGAGATCGGCGCGCTCGTCGAATCGGCGGCCGAGCTGGTGCCGCAGCCGCCGATGCTCATCTTCGACAAAATCAAAGGCTACCCCGCCGGATATCGCGTGCTCAGCCTGCCGTACGCCGCGTACAAGCGCGTCGCGCTCTCGTTCGGCCTCTCGACGGAGATGACGAAGCTCGAATTGGTTCGCGCGATCGCACGGAAGATCAAATCGACCAAGCCGATCCCGCCGCGCGAGGTGAAGACCTCGCCGATTATGGAAAACGTCATGGAGGGCGACAAAGTCGACCTGTTCAAATTTCCCGCGCTGCGTTTTCACGAACAGGACGGCGGGCGCTACATCGGCACCGGCGACTGTCTCATCAACGCCGACATGGAGGGCGGCTTCATCAACATGGGCACGTACCGGATGCAGCTGCACGAGAAAAATCTGCTCGGCCTCTGGATGAGCCCGGGGCAGCACGGTCGGCTCGTCTGCATGAAATACTGGGAGCAGGGCCGGAGCTGCCCGGTCGTCGTCACCTTCGGCATGCACCCGATGGTCTTCGCGCTCGCGCATACGAAGATTGCGTGGGGGCAGTCGGAGATCGACCACGCCGGGGGTCTCATCGGCGCGCCGCTGGATATCATCCGCGGGCCGCACACCGGCCTGCCGATTCCGGCGAGCTCGGAGATCGCGATCGAAGGCGAGGTCCCGCCGCCGAAGATGGAATCGCGCGCCGAAGGGCCGTTCGGCGAATGGCCGGGCTATTACTCCGGCGGCACGATCGGCACCGGCGAGCAGCAGCCGGTCATCAAGGTCAAGGCGATCTACTACCGCAACGACCCGATCCTCGAAGACGAGGCGCCGCTCTGGCCCGGCGCCATCAAGATCGACGCCAACCCGACGGCGGGAATTCTCTGGGATCAGCTGGAAAGCGCCGGCATTCAGGACATCGCCGGGGTCTACAACCACACATCGTATCTCTGCGTCGTTGCGATCAAGCAGCGCTACGCCGGGCACGCCAAGCAGACGGGTCTCGCCGCGCTCGCCTGCTCCTCCGCGGCGCGCAACGGCCGCTACGTCGTCGTCGTGGACGAGGACATCGACCCCAGCAACATCAAGGAAGTCATGTGGGCGATGATGACGCGTGTCGACCCGGCGACCAATATCGATCTCATCGACGGGTGCTGGTCGACGCCACTGGATCCGCGCATGCCGCCGTCGAAGCGCGAGTCGCGCGATCACACCAACAGCCGCGCGGTGTTTTACGCCGTGCGGCCGTTCGAATGGCGCGATAAATTTCCCAAGGTCTCGCGCACGAGCCGCGAGCTGCGCGAGGCGGTGGTGAAGAAGTTTTCAGGCGTCATACCGTTCCCGAAGGGATAAGCGAGAATGCTCTCAGAGTCACGTTGTCATCCTGAGCGCAGCGAAGGATCTCTCCGTCGGTGTTTTACGGGCCGAAGAGTACTTCGGAGAGATTCTTCGGCCTACGGCCTCAGAATGACAGATAAGGCGACGTGCATTACAGTGCTCCTCGCCGTCTTCTTACTGATCCCTTTTCATGTCTTTGCCCAGTCCGAATGGGAGAAAACGCTAGCGGCGGCGCGGAAGGAAGGCACGCTCGTCGTCGGCATTCCCGCGAGCGTGGAACTGCGCAAGGCGCTGGAATCGGCTTTCCCTGCGAAATTCAAAATTCCGCTGGAGCTTTCGCCGAGCCGCGGACCGGAGAACGCGAATCGCATCGTCAGCGAGCACAAGGCCGGCGTGCGCTACTTCGATCTCTTCATCTCCGGCGGCGCGACCCCGCTTTCGCTCATCGCCGAGGGCGCCGCGGACGAGCTGCCTCCCTATATGATCCTCCCCGAAGTCCGCGACCCGAAAAACTGGTGGGGCGGCCATATCTGGGAAGACAACGTCAGCACGAAGAAATATGCCTACGCCTTCCAGTGCTATACGAGCGAGACCTTCTGGTACAACACCTCGCTCGTCAAGCCGCAGGAGATCCGCTCGTACGACGATCTGTTAAACCCGAAATGGAAAGGGCGCATCGGCTATCTCGACCCGCGCAATCCCGGCTCGGGCCAGAACACCTGGGCTTTTTTGTGGAAGATCAAAGGGGAAGACTATCTCAAGAAGCTCGCGCAACAGGACATGCTGGTGACGCAAAACCAGCGGCAGCTCGCCGAAGCGCTCGCGAAGGAGAAACTTGCGTTTACCATCGGCCTCAGCCATTACACCTACGAGAGCTTCATAAAAGCGGGACTTCCGGTGAGCGCGGTGCCGAAAATCAAAGAAGGCGGGCAGGCAAACAACGGCAGCGGCGTGCTGACGGTCGTGAAAAATCCGCCGCACCCGAATGCGGCTAAGATTTTCGTCACCTGGTTTCTGAGCAAGGAGGGACAGGAGCTTTACGGCAAGGCGATGATCCAAGGTAGCCGGCGCTTGGACGTCGACACGAAATGGCTCACGGACTATGGCATCGAGGGCTGCAAGGACGTGATGACGGTCGACGATTATCTTCGCCTGGAAACGCACTCGGAAGCCTCGGTGCAAAAACTCAGAAATCCGTCGATCGCGCTGGCGATGAAGATTTTAAAGTAGCGAGTGATAGCCCAGGAGCCGCGCTATGATCACCCAGCAAGAAAATGATTTACTGACCCGCACCGACAAAAGCACGCCGGCCGGCGAGATGATCCGACGCTACTGGCAGCCGGTCGCGCTCGTCGAAGAATTGCCCCAGGGCGGCCCGCCGCTGCCGGTGAAAATTTTGGGCGAGGAGCTGGCGTTGTTCCGCGACGATCAGGGTCGGCCGGGTCTGCTGGGCCTGCATTGCTCGCACCGCGGCACCGACTTGAGCTACGGCCGGGTCGAGAACGGCGGGCTCCGCTGCCTCTACCACGGCTGGCTTTACGATATTAAAGGCCGATGCCTCGAGCAGCCCGGCGAGCCCAACTGCGGCGAGCACCGCGACAGCATCCGGCATTTATCCTATCCCTGCCGCGAGGCCGGCGGCGCAATCTTCGCCTATATGGGACCGGGGGAGGCGCCTGAGCTGCCGAACTATGAATTTCTAACCGTCGCGGCCGAGCGCTGCTACGTCAATAAGATTTATCACGAGTGCAACTATCTCCAGGGAAATGAAGGCAACATCGATCCGGTGCATCTCTCTTACTTGCACCGCTTCTTCGAAGTGCCGCAATTGCGCTACACCGGCGTGCGCAACACGGAGGACTCGCACTACAGTCTCGTCGGCCGTAATCTAGCGCCGTCGATCGACGTCGAGCTCACGGATTTCGGCGTGCGCATATATACAGCGCGGACGCAGCCCGACGGAAAAGTTTACCTCCGCGTCTCCTACTTCGTCCTGCCGAATTTGAGCGCCTTTCCCGGCCAGACCGGCGGCGAAGGATATTCGGTCAACTGGCATGTGCCGATCGACGACAAAACCCACTGGAAATATACCTTCGTCTTCAGCCGCGAAGCGATGCTCGATAAAAACATGATCCATCGCGCCCGCTCCGAAGTGGGGCGCGACTATAAATTGCTGCGCAACCGCGCGAACCGCTTCAACCAGGACCGCGAAGAAATGAAGACTAAAACCTTCTCCGGCATGGGCTACGGCTTTCAGGCGCACGATCTGTTCGCCACGTCGAGCCAGGGCCCCATCCAGGACCGGACGAACGAGCACGTGGTTTCCTCCGATAAGCCGATCGTCGCAGCGCGGAAGCTGATGGAGAAAGCGATCAAAGACGTCCAGGAGGGGCGCGAGCCGCCCCACGTCGTGCGCGACCCGCGCGAAAATCGCTTTCCGCACCTTCAGGTTATCTCGGACTTGATTCCTGCATCGACGGACATCAAGCAGCACACGAAGAAGGTGGAAGAAGAGGCCAAGGCGCGCCTGTGACCCCGCTCAGGATGGGCATGGGCGGCCTCGGCGTCGCCAGCACGCAGATCCTCCCGCCGGTCTCGAAGCTCCCTTACGTGAAGATCGCCGCCGCGGCCGACACGCGGCGCGAGGCGCTGGAGAAATTCCGCGCCGAATACGGCGCGGAGATTTTCACGAGCTTCGAGGCGATGTGCGCGAGCCCAAACGTCGACTTCGTCTACATCGCGACGCCCAACGATTTGCACGCCAAGCACGCGATCGCCGCGGCCGAGCGCGGCAAGCACGTGATCGTCGAGAAGCCGATGGCGATGACACTGGAGGAATGCGAAGCGATGAACGCCGCGTCGGAGAAGCACGGCGTCAAGCTCCTCTGCGGCCATACGCACAGCTTCGACCCGCCGATCCGGAAAATTCGCGAGATCGTGGCCAGCGGCGAGCTCGGCAAGCTGCGCATGATCCACACGTGGAACTACAACGAGTTCATGTACCGCCCGCGCATGAAGCACGAGCTCGCGATGAGCCATGGCGTCGTGCTGAATCAAGGGCCGCACCACGTCGACGTCGTGCGGCTTATCGGCGGCGGCATGGTGAAGAGCGTGCGCGCGACGACCGGCGTCTGGGACCCCGCGCGCGGCCACGAGGGTAGCTACGTCTGCTATCTGGAATTCGAGGACGGCGTGCCGGCGACGCTCGTCTACAGCGGCTACGGCTACTTCGACACCGCCGAGTTCTTCGGCTGGGTCGGCGAGGGGGGCCAGGCCCGTGAGCCGGAAACCAACGCCAAAGTGAGAAGACGGCTCAAAGGCATTTCGAGCGCCCAGGAAGAAGAGATGCTGAAGGAGCAGATGCGCTACGGCGGCCGGCGCGAAGGCGAGTTCAGCCACGACTGGCAGGGCGAGCGCCATCAGCCGTTTTTCGGCTTAACGCTCGTGAGCTGCGACAAAGGCGATATCCGCCAGTCGCCCGACGGCCTGATCGTTTACGGCGAGGAAGGCAAAAGAGAAGTCGCGCTGCCGGGCGGCAAACGCGGGCGCGAAGCGGAGGTCGACGAGCTATACCAGGCGATTACGCAAAACCGGCCGGTCTTCCACGACGGCCGCTGGGGCGAGGCGACGCTGGAAGTTTGTCTCGCGATGCTGGAGTCGGCGAAAGAAAAGCGGGAAATTCACATGAAGCACCAGAGGCCGGTTTTATAACCAACGCTCATGCGTGTCATTCTGAGGCGCAGCCGAAGAATCTCTCCGGAGAGATCCTTCGCTACGCTCAGGATGAGAATTAAAATTCGTGAGAATTCTTTCAGCAAAATATCTTTCTGCATTCCTCTGTATTGCACTGTCTTTTTGCTTTGTAGGGTTCCTCCACGCGGCCGACGCGAAGCCCGCCGCATGGGATTCCGCGCTTGCCGACGCGCGCAAAGAAGGCAAGCTCGTGCTCGGCCTGCCGCCCAGCGCGGAGCTAAGAAAACAGCTCGAGCCGCTGTTCAAATCGCGCTTCGGGATCGACGTCGAGACGTTTTCCGCAGCGGGGCCGGACATCGCCAACCGCATCGTCTCGGAATCGAAGGCCGGCGTGCATTATTTCGACGCGCTGATCTTCGGCTCGTGCACCGGCGTGCCGCTCATCCATTCCGGCGCGTTCGAGCCGATGGACTCGTACATGATCCTGCCGGAGGTGAAGGACCCGAAATCCTGGTGGGGCGGCCATCTCTGGATGGACAACGTCAGCACGAACAAGTTCTTTTATTCGTTCATCGCGATCAAAGGCACCGAGGGACTTTGGCACAACACCAATCTTGTCAAAGCTGAGGAGGTCCGCTCGCTCGACGATCTGCTCGATCCCAAGTGGAAAGGCCGGATCGGCTTCAGCGATCCGCGCGTACCGGGCTCGGGCCTTTCGCTTTGGTCGTTTCTCTGGGACATCAAGGGTGAGGAGTATCTCAAAAAGCTCGCGCGCCAGGATCTGTTCATAAGCCGGAATCTCCGGCAGATCGCCGACGCGCTGGCGAAAGGAAAGCTCGCGCTCACGCTGGGCATCGGCTACGCGCAGCTCGAGCCCTTCATCAAGGAAGGCCTGCCGGTGAAGGAGTTGCCGGAGCCGCGCGAAGGGCTGCCTGCGAGCAACGCCTACGGCACGCTCGGCGTCGTCAAAAATCCGCCGCATCCCGCCGCGACGAAAGTTTTCGTCAACTGGCTCTTGTCTAAAGAAGGCCAGGAGTTCTATACCAGGGTGATGCTGCAGGCGACGCGCCGCGTCGATGTCGATACGAAGTGGCTCGCCAAGCACAGCGCGGAGGCGGCGAAGGACACGATGAGCTTCAAAGATTACGACCGCGTGAGAAATCATCTCGAAGACAAATGCGTCAGCATCCGCGAGCCGTCGAAGAGATTCGCGGAGACGATTCTAAAATAAAGGAGCGAAACAGCGCATGGCCGTAAACGATCGCGTCAAAGACTTAATGACGGCGTTTGAAAAGACCGCCTACTTTCAGTGGATGAAGCGCCAGGGCATTCCCGTCGTCGACGGCTACGGCGTGGAGGACGTGCGCAATCTCGCGATGAAGCCGTGGGAGAAGATCGGCGGCGACGCGTCGTTCATCAATCTCTACGGCATGGAGGGCGTCACCGGCATGTACGTCGCGGAAATCCCCGCCGGCGGCGCGCTCAAGCCGGAAAAGCATTTCTTCGAGAAGGTCATCGTGATTCTCAGCGGCCACGGCGCAACGGAAGTGTGGCATGACGGCGGTCGCAAGCAATCGTTCGAGTGGGGGCCGTGGAGCCTGTTCGCGCCGCCGATGAATACTTCGCACCGGATGGTCAACGGCGGGCGCGAGCCGGTGAAATTTTTGGCCGTGACCAACGCGCCGCTGCTGTTCGATATCGTCCACAACGAGGAGTTCCTCTTCAACTGCCCGTACAATTTCGGCGACCGCTACTCGGGCGCGGAGGGGTTCTTCAACGTCGGCACCAAGCGCTACGAAACCGGCATGCAGCACATCTGGGAAACGAATTTCATCATGGACATCCAGTCGGCGGCGCTCGACAACCGCGAAGTGAAGGGCGCGGGCGTGCGCATCACGCAGTTCGAGCTATCCGGCAACAGCCTGATCGGCCATCTGGCGCAGTGGCCCGCCGGGCGCTACCACAAGGCGCACTACCACGGCCCCGGCGCGATTCTCTTGGGCCTCCAGTCCTCGGGCTATGTGCTCCTCTGGTCGAAAGAGCTGGGCACGCGGCCGTTCGAATCCGGCCGCGGCGGCGACGTCGTCGAGGTGAAATGGAAAGAGGGCAGCGTCTATTGCCCGCCCGGCGGCTGGTTCCACCAGCACTTCAACACCGGCCCCAGCTCCGCGCGCCATCTCGCCGTGCGCTACGGCAGCCGGCTGCATCCGATCGGCTTCAAGATCGCCGACAAGCGCAGCGAGGACGGCGTCTATATTTCGGTTAAGGACGGCGGCACGCTTATCAACTACGAGGACGAAGACCCGTACGTCCGCAAGCACTACGAGGACGAGATGAAAAAGACCGGCGTCCCGTGCGAGATGCCTCCGGTCCGGGCGAGCGCCTGATTGCCGAGTGAAGTTCCTTGTGAGATGATGCGCTCGATCCGACGATGAACGGCGCTCAATCGGCAAATCAGGCCGGCGTTTTTCCGCGCGCCGCGGCGCTCCGCCTCGACGTGCAGGTTTTGCTGTTGAGCCTCCTGCTCGGCGCAATTGCGTTTCTCGTCCTGACACCGCTGTTTCTCCTGCTGCTGAACAGCTTTCAAATCGGCAAGCCCGGCGGCGCGGTCGTGTATAGTCTCGACGGCTGGCGCCAGGCGTTTTCCAGCGCCGGCATCGTCGACGCGATCTACAACAGCTTTTCGCTGGCGATGACGCGCCAGGCGATCGGGATCGTCGCCGGCGTCTTCCTCGCCTGGCTCCTCGCCCGCACCGACATCCCGATGAAACGCGGGCTCGAGTTCATGTTCTGGCTCTCTTTCTTTTTGCCCGCGCTGCCCGTCACCCTGGGCTGGATTCTCCTGCTCGACCCGAAATACGGCATTTTGAACCAGTTGATCATGAAGCTGCCGTTCGTCACCGGCCCGCCGTTCGACATTTACTCCTACTGGGGCATCGTCTGGGTGCATCTCGCGACGACGGGCATCTCGCTCAAAGTCATGCTGCTGACGCCGGCCTTCCGCAACCTCGACGCCTCGTTGGAAGAATCCTCGCGCGTCGCCGGAGCGGGGACGTTCGGCACGCTGCTGCGCATCATCGTGCCCGTGATGATGCCGGTGCTGCTCGTGACTACGATCCTGGGTCTCATCCGCTCGCTCGAGGCGTTCGAGATCGAGCTCGTCCTCGGCGTGCCGATCGGTCTGCACGTTTTCTCGACCAAGATCCACAGCTTCGTCACGCACGAGCCGCCACAGTTCCCGCCCGCGACGGCGCTCGGCGCGTTTTTTCTTTTGATCCTGCTCTCGCTCGTCGCCCTCCAGCGACTCTACATCGGACGGCGGTCGTACGTGACGGTCACGGGAAAAAGCTTCAGCACGCGTCCGATTGCGCTCGGCCCGTGGAAGTATCCGGCGCTGGGGCTCGTGCTCCTCATCACGCTGAGTCTCACCGTGCTGCCGACCGCGTTTCTGCTGCTCGGGACGTTCATGAAGCTCTTCGGCTTCTTTACCATCAAAGACCCGTTCACGCTCGACAACTGGCGCGGCGTTCTTTCCGACCCCATTCTTTTGCGCTCCTTCAAAAATACGCTCGTGCTGGGATTTTCGAGCGCCGGCATCGGCGTCGGCCTGAGCTCCCTCGTCGCCTATGTGATCGTCAAATCGCGCTTCAAAGCGCGGGCGCTGCTCGATTTCCTCTGCTGGCTTCCCTGGGCGATCCCGGGCATCCTGCTCGGCATGGCGCTGCTCTGGACCTTCCTCTTCATTCACAAAGTAGTGCCGATCTACGGCACCATGGGCGCGCTCGTGCTGGCGATGGCGATCAGCGGTCTCCCGGTGTGCGTCCAGGTGATGAAGAGCTTTCTGATGCAGCTCAGCAACGAGCTGGAAGAAGCTTCCATGGTCGCCGGCGCGTCGTGGTTCACGACTTATCGCCGCATCGTCCTGCCGCTGATTCTTCCCTGCCTGATCGTCGTCGGCCTGATCGAATTCATCTCCGCCGCGCGCAACATCAGCACCGTCGTGCTGCTCGCGACCGGCCAGACGCGGCCGCTCTCGCTCTTGATGCTGGACTACGCCGCTGGCGCGGAGCTCGAGCGCGCGACGGTCGTCGCGACGCTCATCATCGGCATCGTCGTGCTCGCCGCGCTCGGGGCGCGCTCGCTCGGCGGGCAGTTCAGCATCCGGGGATAGCGCGATCGCTACTGTCAGACACACGCTGAATAGCTTTAGCTTTGCGCTCTTTGTCGCCCTTCTGTTGTATGCATGTACATCTGAAAAATCGCCTCCCTGTCCGCTGTCCAGGAGAGAAGACATAAGTATCCGCGATGTAACATGCCAATTCTTTCTTGGGCGTGACGCATACCAGCGGCAAGACTATCATCAAGCAGCACTTCACTGGCAATGGACTGCTGATCGATCCGCCGACACGATAGACGACGAGAGGATCATCGCCGCAGCACATGGGACTTTGGGTTATCTTTATTACCGCGGCTTAGGCGTCGCCCAGGATCAAACCAAAGCGCTAGAGTTATTCAGAGAAGGTGTCCGGCGCGGCGACCTCGAATCCCGGCTTCATCTAGGACGCGCTTACGCGGACGATCGCAACGCCATTTATAATCCCGTCCTTGCGTATGCATGGCTTAAGTCCGTCGAAAATTTTTATCGCCCAATCATCGATGAGCAGCTGTCAATGAATGTCCTCGACGACGCAAAAAAGGCTCTCGCGATTTTAAAGGGAGCTCTGACGGACGGCGAAATCGCGAAGGGCGAGGAGCTATCCTGGACGATTCGTCAATAACGTACGAAAGCGCGTTTTGCAGATTCGATTTTTTTCTTGACGCCGCACCGGCACCTGCCTTACCATAGTCATAACCAATATAGGCAGGATCGACGCAGATCCCGTCACAGCTTCGAGTCGTTTTAGTTAAGCCCGGACTGGGTCGCCCAGCCGGGCTTTTTTTGTCGGAGAAAGAGAGGAGGACGGTTATGCTGAAAAACGCCTGCGCGCTGTGCAAGGTCGTGGGAGCGCTCGCGATCATCGGCGCGCTCAACTGGGGCGTCATGGCGCTCTTCCACGTTAATATGGTCGAGCAGGTCGTCGGCATGGGCATGGCGAACTGGATTTACATGCTCGTCGGGCTTGCCGGCATCATGCTCCTGGTCAGCTTCGTTTACGTATGCCCCGGCTGTAGAAAAATGAAGCCAGCGTAACTTAGTCTCGATCACATCTAGGCAGTACATAGAAGTGCACCGGCGCACCGCCGGACGCGCAGTGTAGTTTATTTTCCTTCTCAATCCTATTCGGCTTCGATTAATTTCGGCCCGCTCCGGTACAAATATCCGCGCAGACAAGGTATAATGCGTCGAGGAGGCACCCTGCATGCTCGCGACGCGCATTGTCCAGAAAGAGGGAACCTTTTACTTCGGCGCGGTGAAGGCTACCGAGCTGCTCGACCGCGTGCGCTTTACCAGCCGCTACTATTTCGAGGGCGAGGAGATCGCGGCCGACGACCCCGGCGACGACGAGGTCGCGCGCTTCATCTCCGGCATCGAGCACACCGAGAAGTCCTTCCAGCGCGTGCTGAACCGGCGGAAGATCCGCCAGATCGTCAATTTTTACGAGACCGCCGTCAGCCAGCCGCTTATCCCCGGCACGATCCTGCTCTTCACCGACGAGATGCTGGGCTTTCGCCGTCAGGACGGCTCGGATACGGTCGGTTTTCTGAGCGAGCCCAAGGGAAAATTTTTGATCATCGACGGCCAGCACCGGCTCGCGGCGCTCCACTTCTTCGCCGAGAAACATCCTGACGTCGCCAAAGAGGTGGACGTCCCGTGCGTGATGTTCGACGGGAAGAGCGCCGACTTCGCCACGGAGATGTTCGTCATCATCAACTCGACCCATACGCGCATCAACAAATCGCACCTGGTCGATCTCTACGAGCGCGTCTCCTGGGAGACGCCGGAAAAAAAGCTCGCCGCCAAGGTCGTCAATCTCCTATACGAGGAGAACGACTCGCCGCTCCGCTACCGCATCAACCGCCTCGGCGGCCGCAGCCGCCAGGAGAAATGGATCCTCCAATCGGAGCTTTTCAACGAGATCTACAAGGTCGTGCTTCGGAACCGCAAGTTTTTTGACAACCAGTTCCAGTTCCGCTCCGACTACGTCTACGCGCTCGTGCGCGACTACTTCAAAGCGGTGCGCGACACGATGCATGCGGTCTGGGGCGAAAACGAGCGCTACATGTTCACGCGCGACGTGACGCTGAAGGCGCTGATCCGCGTCTTCGGCGACATCATCCGCAACCGAAAAGTTTTCCAGGCCTGGGACGAGAAGCGCGACCCGCGCGTCTTCGCCGTGCTGATGCAGCCGTGGAAAGAGCTCGTGCGCGATTTTCGCGCAGAGGGATTCTATGAGCGCTTTCCCGCCAAGGGCCAGGTCGAGCGCGTGCGCCGCATTCACGTGAAGCTCAGCCAGGCGATCGGGTATGCGTGAACGCGTGAGCGAAGGCGCAGTTAAACGGATCGTCGAAGGCGGGTGCAGCTCTCCAACCGGCTATCGTCGCAGCCCGAAGCGATTGCATCTTCTTGCGCGGATGCGTGGTATACTCGGAACACGTTCATTGCTTTACGCGATGGTGCGGCGCCTCACCCGAAGACACTAACACGCGCCATTTTTTCTTCAGGAAATTTTGTAACGCAATTCAGGGGAATACCCTATTTCGTTTCACTGCGGGGATGGATAAATAGCCGACCAGCGCACGGACTCATCGATGATGACGCGATTTGGTCAGCGGTGAGAAAGGGCCGAAACCCGCGGAGCTGCAAGCCCGTAACCGATTGTTTCTTTGAGGGAATTCATTTAGGGGTCACATTGAAGCATAGAAAACATGACCCCCTGTTTCTTTATGAAAAATCGAATATAGGTAGAATGCGAAGCATCCAACTTACCAGTGGCGCGGACGTAATTTAGAAGGGAGGAAAGAATGAAGCTCTCGACAGCCTACGTGTGTTACTCGTGCGAAGAGGTGCTGGACATGGCGCCCTACGGACGGTGCGATATGTGCGGCTCCGCGGACGTCTATCCGCTCAGCTGGCTGGGGCAGCCGGAAGAGAAAAGAAACCGCTGGGTCGAACGGGTCAACGGTCAGAAGCGGAGCGAGTTCTCCGCAACTTCCCGTCCGGTATAGCAAATGCAGCGTCCGGCGCCGCGGTTATTTTAGTATCTGCTCGGCGAACTGCGCCGACGGCAGCCGGACTTTCGTATATTTATCCTCCAGGTGATTCCGCACACGGTTATACTCCTCCACCGTGAGCACGTCTTTCGCGGCTTGCACCCCCTCGGCTTGGAGCCACTTCGTGTCCACGTCGATGCGGCGCGTTGATTGATGCATCACCTTGACATAAAGCTCCTGTCCTTCTTTGGATAGGAGCCAATTGACGAAGAGCTTCGCCGCGTTCGGATGCGGCGGCCCTTTGACAATACCGATCACGCCGGAGCCGTTGCTCGACGGGGCGCCTTCCTTTAGCTTGGGCAGCTCCTTGATCGGCAGGTTCGCGACGATGAAGCCCTCGAGCGTGTAAAAGCTGACGCCGAGGGCGATCGCGAGCTTGCCTTTCGCGAGCGCGTCGGCGAGCTGGCGCTGATCGCGGCTGACGAAGAGGTCCTGCTGCACGAGCTTGCGCAGGAAAGCTTCGCCTTTGACGTCCCAGATGAACGACCAGATCGACTGCCCCGAGCCGGGCGTGCGCGGGTCGAGGAAGCCGAGCTTGCCTTTCCACTTGGGATTGAGAAAGTCGTCGAGCGAGCGGATCTCCTCCGGCTTGACCATCGCCGTGTTGTGCCAGAATCCGCCGGTGCCGGCGTCGGCGATGAACGAGTAAAGAAAGCGTTTGGTCTTCACGTTGTCTTCCCAGACGTGGCCGGCCCACCAGTATTTTTCTTCTTTCACTTCCGGGAGAATCCAGTTGGGCGGTATGGCCTCGGCCATGCCGTCCTCCGCCATCGACTCATAGGTGCCGGAGCCGCCCATGAAGACGTCGAAATATTTCACGCCGGCTTTGAATTCGGCGGCAATGCGGCTCGCGTTCTGCGGCCCGCGCGCGGGGAGCAGCTCCATGTCGACACCGAACTTCGGCTTGAACACGAGCTCCAATTCCTTTCGCAGCTCGGCGCGCGCCGGAATGCCGACGACGATCTTGCCCTCTTTTTTCGCCTCCTGGAGCGTGCGCTCCCAGTCTTTTTTCCAGTCGCTCTGCGCGCGCAGGTCGCCGGCTGGAGAAAAAGCTGCGATCGCGAAAACAAGCGCCGAGACTAGCCGCATGAGACCTCCTATTTGAGTATCTGCTCGGCGAACTCCGCCGCCGGCAGGCGAACCTTGGTGTATTTATCCTCGAGATGATTCCGCAGGCGGTTGTATTCGTCGAGCGTCAGCGTATCTTTCGCCGCCTGCGTGCCGTATTCCGCGAGCCATTTCGTGTCGACGTCGAGCCGCCGCGTGGACGACTTCATGACCTTGCCGTAAAATTCCTGGCCTTCCCGACTGAGAAGCCAGTTGAGAAAAAGCTTGACGCCGTTCGGGTGCGGCGGATTCTTCACGATGCCGACGATGCCGTAGCCGTTGCTCGCCGGCAGCCCCTCTTTCGGCGTCGGCAGCTGTTTGACGGGAAGGCCCGAGTTGATGAACGGCTCGTACTGCGAATGGCCCGCGCCCATCGTGAGGGCGAGCTTCGATTTCGCGAGCGCGTCGGCGATTTGCCTGAGGTCCCGGCTGACGAAAAGGTTTTGCTGCACCAGCTTTCTCAAATAATCCTCGCCCTTGAGCTCCCAGCAGAGCGACCACAGCGACTGGCCGGAGCCGGGCACGCGCGGATCGCTGAGGCCGATTCTGCCCTTCCACTTGGGACTCAAGAAATCGTCGAGCGAGCGCAGCTCTTCCGGCTTCGCCAGGGTCGAGTTGTACCACAGTCCGCCGGTGCCGACTTCGGCGATAAAAGAATAGAGAAAGCGCTTGGTCTTGACATTGTCTTCCCAGATGTGGCCGCCCCACCAGTTTTTGGGATCTTTGACTTCGGCGAGGACCATGTTGGGCTCGATCGCCTCGAGCATGCCGCCGTGCGCGAGCGACAACGCCGTCCCGGTGCCGACGATGAGCGCGTCGAAATACTGCACGCCGGCCTTCTGCTCCGCCGCGATGCGGCTCGCGTTCTGCGGACCGGGCGCGGCGACGAGCTCGACATCGACGCCGAACTTCCCTTTGAACGCCGCCTCCGTCTGCTTGCG
>DATDFN010000191.1:0-3232 GCA_036522615.1 Binatia bacterium
AGGTCCTTCAGAAAGCGCCCCGCCTGTGAGGAGCCGAAGCCGATCGCCCAGCGCGGCGTCGCTCGGCCGCCGCGGCCGTCCTCGTACGAAAATGGGTTCGCGGCGGAAGTCTCGCGCCTGAGAAATGACACGATGTCGCGCGTCGCGGCGAAGCCGAGGCCCATGACGATCGGATCGCGCGCCTCATAGACCAGCTCGTAAATCGCGTCGGTCGAGAATCCCGCGGGATAGCAGATGTCGGTATTGCTGGGCGTTGGATTCGCCTTGTCGGGGCAGCGCGCGAACGACCACTCGCTGCGCGCAATCGTCTCGCGCGGCGCGTGCGGCCGCGCGCGGCGGTAGAGCTTCGCCTGCGCCATCGACTCCTCGGCCGCGGGATAGGCGCGAATGTCGCGGCTCTCGCGGTCGAAGCTGATCGGAATCGAAGTCGCGGGCTTCTGGAAGACGAATTCGGTCGTGATCGTCTTCCGTATCGAACTGCCGTCGGCATTTTTCGCGATGGGAAACCCCGTCGTCATGCGCTCGTTGCCGGGCAGGATGTCTCCCTGCCAGCCGCTCCAGATCATCGCGTAGCCCTGGCGCATCATGAAGCCGTCGCCAGCGTGCTCGATCGTCGTCGGGTCGTTGCTGCGCGCGGCGCCGGCGTTGAAGCGCATCGCCTTGTTGCCGCGGTTGAGCGTGTCGTAAAAAATCGTGCCGTTGCCGCGCCGCATGTCGAGCGGCTTCAGCATCGATATCTCGACCCAGTATTCGACATTGCCGGCCGCGTTCCGCGGCGCCTTGTCGAGATTCACAATCGTCTTGTTGAGCGGATTCTTCGGATCGACCTCGCCGTAGGCCTTGCCGGTGAGCTTCTCGTACGCGCCGGTCACCGGAAACTCATGCCCGCCGGCGAACGGCTCGCGCTTGTCGATGGCGATTTTGGTGATGCGGGCCGAAGCGGAAGGTGGCAGAGCAAAAACCGTGAGCAGGAATACCGCCAAGACGTAAGCCATAAAGGCCTCCCTTCGTCTGAGTCGTCTTTAGTCGCGGAAGGCTTTCCTGTCAATGGAAATCGATTCGCACGCGTGTCGCTTGACGCCTCTTCGGGCGTCTCATATGCTGCCAACGGCTATAGGAGGAAATCACGATGGAGACCAAATCCTACCAGACCGTTAAAGTTGAAAAAGAAGACGGCATCTCGTGGGCGATCCTGAACCGCCCCGAGAAGCGCAACGCGATGAGCCCGCAGCTGCATTACGACATGCTGGAGGCGCTGACGGAGCTCGAGAGCGACAAGGACACGCGCGTGGTCGTCATCACCGGCGCGGGCGAGAGCTGGTGCGCCGGACAGGATCTGAAGGAGTATTTCCGCGCGCTGGAGAAAAATCCGGCCGAGAAGCGCAAGGCCGGCTGGGCTTCGCAGGAGTGGCGCTGGCGCAAGCTCTATACATTCGCCAAGCCGACGATCGCCATGGTCAACGGCTTCTGTTTCGGCGGCGCGTTCACGCCGCTGATCGCGTGCGACTTCGCCATCGCCGCCGACGAGGCGGTCTTCGGTCTCAGCGAGATCAACTGGGGCATCTTCCCCGGCGGGCTCGTGAGCCGGGTGCTCGCCGAATCGATGACCTACCGCGACGCGATGTATTACATCATGACGGGCGATACCTTCGACGGTAAAAAGGCGGCCGAGATGCGGCTCGTGACCTATTCCGTGCCGAAAGCGAAGCTGCGCGAAGAGACGATCAAGCTCGCGAACAAGATCAAGGAGAAAAATCCCGCCGCGCTGAAGGCGGCTAAGGAAGTCTACAAGGCCTGCAAGACGATGGATTACTGGCAGGCGGAAGAGTTCATGTCGGCGAAGAGCGCCGCGCTGGCGGCGAACGATCCCGAGCGCGGGCGCGAGAAGGGCATGAAGCAATTCCTCGACGACAAGACGTACCGGCCGGGCTTGGGCCACTACAACCGCAATAAATAATTCCGGTGCAGCCGTGCCAAGAGAATTTTAGATTTTCGATTGCCGATTTTAGATTAGAATCGAAAATCCAAAATCTAAAATCGGAAATCCGGGAAGGGCCGGGCTGATGGGAGTGTCGCTCATCGCCGGATACGCGACGATCGGGCAGGGTGCCGGCCCGCTGATCGTCACCGAGCGCGCAGGAATTTTCGCCCGGCACGGGCTTGACGTTAAGACGCGCATCATGGGCGGC
This sequence comes from Binatia bacterium, assembly GCA_036522615.1. Lineage (GTDB taxonomy): Bacteria > Desulfobacterota > Binatia > UBA9968 > UBA9968 > JAJPJQ01. Next base: position 2,190 of record DATDFN010000191.1, read on the forward strand.
GCGAAAGGCGTCGTCAGGGGATTGATGGAAGGCGAGATCCTCTTCGGCAATCTCGCAGCGCCGGCGCTATTGCGCGCCGGCGTCGAAGGCACAGCCGATCTCGTTTTTCTCACCGGCGGCATCAACCAGCAGTTCCTAGTCGCGCGGCCGCGCTTCCGCCGCCGCGGCGAGCTCGACGGCGCGCGCATCGGCTTTGTCGGCGACGGCGGGCTCAACGATCTGCTCGTTCGCTTCATCATCGAGCGCTTCGCGGCGCAGGGCATCCGCACGAGCGCCGTGCGGCTGAAGCGCGGCGGCGAGCGGGGCGCCGCGCCGCTGTTCGACGGCTCGTGCGACGCGCTAGTGATGACGCCGCCGGAGGCGGTCGAGGCCAAGATGGGCGGCTGCCCGTTTGTCGTCGACTTCGCCGAGTTCGGTTTCAACTACGCGCTCGGCGGCATCGCCGCGCGCCGCAGAACCGTAGAGCAATCGGCCGATCTCGCACGCAGATTCGTCACCGCATACGTCGAAGGCATGCACTGCTACCGGAATGATCGCGAATTCACAATTACTATCCAGCAGGAATACAGCGGCATCGCCGACCGCGCGGTGGCGGAAGGCACTTACGATCTCACGCGTCCGGGAATGCCCGAGCTGCCGTATCCGGTGGTGGCCGCGCTGGGCGAGGCGCTCAAGATGATGTCGCCCGATCTTCCCGCTGCTGCTACAGCCGATCCACGACGCTTTGTCGATGACCGCTTCGTCCGCGAATTGGACGAGGCGGGATTTGTTCGGCGCCTCACGACTTGATGAACGACAGCAAATCCTCGTTCAGCTGGTTCTTGTGCGTCGTCGCCAGGCCGTGCGGCGCGCCCTTGTAGATTTTCAGCTCTGCGTTCTTGACGATCTTGGACGACTGCATAGCCGCGGCGCCGATCGGCACGATCTGGTCGTCGTCGCCGTGGACGATGAGCGTCGGCACGTCGAATTTCTTCAGGTCTTCGTGTTGATCGGTCTCGGAGAACGCCTTGATGCAGAAGTACGAGCCGGGAAACCCGCACATC
>DATDFN010000192.1:0-18744 GCA_036522615.1 Binatia bacterium
AAAGGCTTATGCGCCTCTTCGGCGCGCTGATAAAAATCCTCCCACGCCTCGTGCGCGGCGAAGTAATGCCCGTCGTTGAACAGACCAATGCCCTCTCGAAGCCGAGCGTCCATGCGCGCACCTCGAATTTTAATGTAACAACTTCGCATCCGACGCTCAAGGAAATAGCGCGCAAGCGACTTGTTCGCGATCTGCTGTTGCAGTATGTTTTGGCTGTGGAAACGGCGGAGCAAAACTCGTACACGGTTCGCGGCTTTTGCGCGCTCTGCACGGCGCGCTGCGCGACGATCACAACCGTCGAGAACGGCCGTGTGACGCGCCTCGATCCCGACTACGACCACCCGCACGGCGGCGTCATGTGCATCAAGGGCAAGGCGGCGCCGGAGCAGCTCTATCATCCCGACCGGCTCGACTATCCGTTGAAGCGGACGCGTCCCAAGGGCGATCCCGATCCCGGATGGCAGCGGGTGAGTTGGGATCAGGCGCTCGACGACATCGCGGCAAAGCTGCTCGATATCCGCAATCGCCACGGCGCCCGCGCGATCGCTCTCGCGAAGGGAACCAAGAGCGGGACCTCGGTGGGCGATGCCGAGCGCTGGCTCGGACGCCTCCTCTACGGCTTCGGCAGTCCGAACTGGGTCTCGACCACGCACGTCTGCAACTGGCACCGCGACACCGGCTTCAGCTTCACCTTCGGCATGACGCTGCCGATGCCCGACTTAGAACACAGCAAAGCTTTTCTGCTCTGGGGCCACAACCCGAGCTCGACCTCGCTTGTCATGGCGCACGATCTCGTCGCCGCGCGCGGGCGCGGCATGAAGCTCGTCGCGGTGGATCCGCGGCGCATCGGCCTCGCGAGCCAGGCGGATGTTCACCTCCAGGTCCGCCCCGGCAGCGACGGCGCCCTCGCGCTGGCATTGGTTCACGCGGTTTTGGAGGAGGGCTGGTACGACGCGGCATTTCTGCGCCGCTGGACCAACGGAACTTTCCTGCTGCGGCGCGACAGCGGCGCGGCGCTCACCGAAGCCGATCTAACGCGTGACGGTTCGCGCGAGCGCTACGTCATGTGGGACGAGGTAAGCGAGCGGTCGGTGATCTACGATCCCGCCGCCGGCGCGGAAAGCGACGGCCTTCGTCCACTGCTCTTCGGTGAAAAGACGCTTCGCGGCGTCGACGGCGAGATTCCGTGCGAGACGGCGCTCTCCGCGCTGGCGCGCATGGCGGCGCAATTCAGTCCCGATCGCTCGGCGGCGATCACGCGGGTGCCCGCGGAGAAAGCATGGAAGGCGGCGCAAATCCTCGCGCACAACCGGCCGGTCAGCATGTACATGTGGAACGGCGTCGGCCAGCACACCAACGCGACGCAGACCAGCCGCGCAATCGCGTCGCTCTACGCGCTCATCGGCGACATCGACCGCGCCGGCGGCAACGTCGTCTTTCCGAAGCCCAAGATGAACGGGGTGGAAGGCAGGGAGTTCCTGCCGAAGGAGATGGCCGCGCAGAGGATCGGGCGCGAGCGCAAGCCGCTCGGCCCGCCGGCGAGCCCGGGGAATTGCGCGTCGTACGACATCTACAATGCGATTCTGGAAGGCAAGCCCTATCCGATCAAAGCCCTGCTCAACTTCGGCTCCAACACCGTTATGTCCGGAGCGGATTCGCGCCTCGGCCGCAAAGCATTCTGCGCGCTGGAATTCGCCGTCGCGGCGGAGCTTTTCATGTCGCCGACCGCGGTGCTCTGCGACTACGTGCTGCCCGCGGCGTCGTTCCTCGAAATGGCGACACTGTGGAACGGCTTCGAGCACCGGCGCAGAGGCAAACTGCATATACAATATCGCCCGGAGGTCGTGCCGCCGCTCGGCGAGCGTAAATCGGACACGTGGATTATCTTCGAGCTCGCCAAGCGTCTCGGCATCGGCGATAAATTTTGGGGCGGCGACATCGACGCGGGCTACGCCTACGAGCTCGCGCCGAGCGGCGTCACGCTGGAGCAGCTGAAGAACACGCCGGGCGGCATCACGGTCGAGATTGCGACGCGCTACGAAAAACACGCCGAGAAAAAAGACGGCGGCGCGGCGCGCGGTTTCGCCACGCCGACGGGCAAAGTGGAATTGTATTCGCACCGCTTCGCCGCCAATGGCTACCCGCCGCTGCCCGACTACGTCGAGCCGGCGATGAGCCCGGTGAGCAAGCCCGAGATTGCGAAGGACTTCCCGCTGATTCTCACCAACGCGAAGTTCACGACCTTCATCCACAGCCAGCACCGCGCGCTGCCCTCGCTCAGGAAGATCACGCCCGATCCCACGGCGGATCTCCATCCCGAGACCGCCGCGTCCTACGGCGTGAAAAATAAAAGCTGGATGATCGTGGAAAGCCCCAAGGGCGCCGTGCGCGTGCGCGCGAACGTGACCGAGCGCATCATGCCGGGCGTCGTCTGCTGCCAGCACGGCTGGTGGCAGGAATGCCGCGAGCTCGACAAGCCGGGCTACGATCCCTTCAGCGACACCGGCGCCAACCCTGGCATGCTCGTCGGCACCGAATTCTCCGATCCGGTCAGCGGCTCGCTGCCGCACCGCTCGTATCTCTGCCGGGTCAGACCGGCAGGATAGACAGAGACGAGAGACAGAGACAGAGAGAAGCGACAGAGTCGCTCCGGCGCCTTTCTGTCTCCATCGCTGTCTCTATCTCTTCTCAGCCCAGAGCCGTTGGTCGTAGCGCATCACCCATGGCGCGGTGACGAGCCAGATGCATAAGTCCGACAGCAGCAGGACGATCGTCGAGAGCGTAAACGAGACGATGTAGCTCCCGCTGACGTCGTAAAAGAATCCTCCCAGCCACGAGCCCCACGCGCCGCCGACGCCGACGCTGATCACGGAATAGCCGAAGATCGCGCCGAAGCCCTTGCCGGAAAAAATATCGGCGGAGAGCGCGGAGAAGATCACCGCGCGCGAGCCGAAGCCGATGCCGAAGCAGATCACGTAGACATAGAGCAGCCACGGCTTCGACGGATCGGAGGCCAACATCAGCGCCGCGACGCCGACGACCGTCGTCGCGATGTTCATCGTGTAGGCCGCCTGCTTCGAGGAGAGATCGGCGATGTAGCCGAACACGGCCCGCCCGGCGCTGCTCGTCATACCCATCAAGCCGAAGATCGTCGCCGCGTAGAGGCGGCTGTAGCCGATGTCGACGACGTGCGCGACCTGGTGCGTGACGATCACGGTCGTCCCGCCGGCGGCGAACACGCGCGCGAAAAAAATGAGCCAGAATTGCATGCTCCTGAGCGCGAGCTTCGCCGTCCACTCGTTGCCGGCGCGGTTGTCCTCGCCGCGGTGCGCGATGTGCGGCCCCGTGCGATAGAACATCCACACGATCGGCAGCAGCACGCCGGCGATAACGAGCGCGAGGATCTCGAGCGCGCGCTGCCAGCCGGTGTTGGAGATAAGCCATTCGATCGAAGGGGCCAGCAGGAGAATGCCGACGCCGGTGCCGGCGTAGACGGCGCCGAGCGCGGACGCGCGCTTGGTCGTGAACCATTGCGAGATGATCACGACGTGCGGCACCATGCCGATGAAGCTTAGCCCCAGCGCGCACACGAGCCCGAAATAAAGATAAAATTCCCACAGGCTGTGGATCCTGCTGCTGAGAAAGAGCCCCACCGCGAGGAGCGCGCATCCCGCGCCGACTACTTTTTTCGGACCGAAGCGGTCGAGAAGGTGGCCGACGACGGGCGAGATGATCGCGTCGACGATCTGCACGACGGAAAACACGCCGGCAGTGATCGCGCGGCTCCATCCGAAGGTGTCGAGCAGCGCGACGTAAAAGACGCCGAAAGAGGACGTGAGGCCGCGACCGAAGCCGAGGATGAGAAAGGCGAGCGCCGCGATGAACCAGGGACGATGGAGAGAGCGCATGTCTGACGCTCTCTACGTATCAAGAATGATCGGGAGGGGGAAGGAGAAAAAAAGAGGCGCCTGAACCCTCAGGCGCCTCTCGATCGAGAGAGCCGAGAGTTACTTCGTCGCGGGCTTCGTGTCGGTCGACGACTTCGACGTTGTCGAAGAGGTCGTCGAGCCCGACTTCGTGGCCGGCAGCTTCGTCTTGGAGATCGCCTTCAACATCAGCTTGCCGTCGCTCTCGGTGTAGGCGACGCGGACCGTGTCGCCGACTTTCATCTTGCCCAGGGAGTCTTTCACCTCCTGGCTTTCAGTGCTCAAGCTCAGCTCCTTGTCCTTGGTCTTCACCTTGGCGGTGCCGGCTTTCGCGTCCGACGCGGTCAGCTCGCCGCGCACGCGCTGCGTTTTCGCCGCGGCCTTCTTCTCGGTCGACTTGGTCGTATCCGACTTCGTCGCCGGCGTCGAAGACTTCGACGGCCCCGTGCCGCCCGTCGGTCCGGTCTGCGCTGAAACAGCGCCGGCGAACGTAAGCGTGACAACAGGAACAAGCAGGAATCTCAGGATGCTTTTCATGGGTTCTTCACCTCCTTCTGCAACGTTAGACGCCCCGGTGGGCGAACTCTTCAAAATCCTCGTACAAGTAAGCCGGAACACGAGTTATGTCAAGAGGTTACTGTTACGGTACGGTTACGCGAAAAGTTTCAGCTGCTCTGTCGGGCGGCGGAAATGGCCGGTGCTCAGCTGCGGCGAGCGGTCTTTGAATCCGGCTTTCTTACACGCGAGCCGGAAAAGCTCGGCCATCTGCTCCGCGTAAATCCCCTGACCGCTCATGCGGCTGTGAAAATTGGGGTCGTTCAAATTGCCGCCGCGGATCGCGCGGATGCGGTTCAGCACCTTCTCTTTCCTGTCAGGGTAGTTTCGCTCGAGCCAATCCTCGAACAGCTGTTTCACGGCGTGCGGAAGTCGCAGCGGCACATAACCCGCATAGCGCGCGCCGGCCTCGGCGGCGGCCGCCGCGATCGCCGGCGCTTCGGAATCGGTGAGACCGGGAATCATCGGCGCCTGCAAGTAGCCGACCGGAATGCCGGCGCGCGCCAGCGCCCCGATGGCGGCCAGACGCCGCGCGGGCCGCGACGCGCGCGGCTCCATCAGGCCCGAGAGCTTTTCGTCCAAAGACGTGATCGAGACAAAGACTGCCGCGCAGTCGTGGCGCGCGAGCTCCAAGAGAATGTCGATGTCGCGCGTGACGAGATGATTCTTCGTGATGATGATGACCGGATTGCGAAACTCGGCGAGCACCTCGAGGCACCGGCGCGTGATCTCGAGCTTCTTCTCGATCGGCTGGTAACAATCGGTCACGCCGCTGGACGCCAGCACCTGCGGCTTCCAGCGCGGATTGGAAAGCTCTTTGCGCAGCAGCTCGGGCGCGTCGCGCTTCACCATGATGCGCGTCTCGAAATCGAGGCCGGCGGAGAAGCCGAGATATTCATGCGTCGGCCGCGCGTAGCAGTAGATGCAGCCGTGCTCGCAGCCGCGGTAGGGATTGATGCTCGCGTCGAAGCCGACGTCGGGACTGTCGTTGTAGGCGATAATCGATTTCGAAGCGTCGGGGAGGAACTGCGTTGCCGGCGAGGAGGTCTCGTCGGCTTCGGGCTCGGCGACGCGCTCGACTTTCTCGAACCGGTTTTTCGGATTGTCGGCGGAGCCGCGGCCCTTGAAACCGGACGGCTTCTTCATTTTCCTATCCGGCGGGAGGTGTTTCCGGCGCGGGCGCCGCAGGGGCGGCAGCGGCTGCAGGCGCAGTCGCAGGCGCGGCCTCGGCGGTCGGCGCGGCTGGGGCGCTCTTCGCTTCGTGCGCCAGGTGGCGCGTCAAACGCTTCAGACGCTTGATCTTTCTCTGTACTTTTTTGAGTTTCTTCGCGTCGCGGGAAGAGGTCAGCAGTGTGCCTTTGTGCTTTTTCAGCTCGCGGATATCGTGCTTGATCGAATGGATCGCGTTCACGTCCTTGCCGGTGACATCGTACGGGATGTCCTTCGCCTTCGCGATTGCCTTGATCAGATCCTCTTTTTCCATGCCGCCGACGCCTTGTAGGTCGGTCTCGGCCTTGGCCAGATCGCGGAGCTTCGGCATCGGCAGCCGGCGCAGCTCTTTCAAATCCATTCGTCTATTCCTCCCTCGGTCTATAATCTGCTAACATGATTCCCCGGAAAAGCAAATGGCGAAAGCGGCTAAAAACACCGCCGACCTCGGGGCGACGCGCGAGCGCGTCAAAAAGATCATCGATCGTCTCGACAAGGAGCATCCCGACGCGAAGCTCGCGCTCGATTACACGAATCCGCTCGAGCTGCTCGTCTCGCTCATCCTCGCCGCGCAGTCGCACGACAGCCTCGTAAACCAAATCACGCCGGCGCTCTTTGCGAAGTATAAGACCGCGAAGGACTACGCCGACGCGCCGCGGCAGGAGATTTTCGATCTCGTCAGCCGAATCAATTTCGCCGGCATCAAGACGGGGCGCATCAAGAGCTGCTGTGAAGAATTAGTGAAGAATTTCGACGGCCAGGTGCCGAAGACGCTCGACGAGCTAATCATGCTGCCGGGAGTCGGGCGAAAAACGGCGAATATCGTGCTCGGCAACGCGTTCGGCATTCCGGGCATCGGCGTCGACACGCACGTGATGCGCCTGTCGCAGCGGCTCGGCCTGACCAAAAATACCAATCCGGACAAGATCGAGTTCGATCTCACGCCGATCGTACCGCAGGAGAAGCAAATCCGCTTTTGCCACCTGCTGCAATATCACGGCCGGCGCGTCTGCATCGCCAAGAAGCCGCGCTGTCCGCTGTGCGTAATCAGCGATCTCTGTCCGTACCCGGACAAGACCAAGCCCGAAGAATTAAAGAGCCGCCCGCGCAAATCCTCGTAGCGTTTCTTCCCGGCTACCGCCGGGCGGGCTGTAGGGGATGATCGCGATCTGCTGGATACCGCTCTTTTTGATCCGCTCGACTTGCGCGCGGCATTCCGCGACGGTGCCGGCGATGGCGAATTTGTCGACGAGCCAGTCGGGAATCACCTCGGCGTGGTTCGCCTCCTGGTCCATGTGACTGTAGTAGTCGTAGGTCTTCCTGATCTCGGCCAGGACCTTCTGCTCCTTTTCATCGAGCACATACGGCTGCGGGTGCGCGACGACGCGCGCGACATGCGCCTTGACCGCGTCCTTCGCGGGCGCCTTGTCCGACACGGCGCACGGCACCCAGAGGACGAGATGGATGTCGCTCAGTTTTCTTCCCGCCGCTTTCGCGCCCGCCTCGATCCGCGCCTTCGCTTGCGCCAGGTATTCGTCGGCGACGCCGACGAGCACGATGATGCCGTCGGCGATCTTCCCGGACAACTCCAGCATCTTTGGGCCGCTCGCGGCGATAAAGATCGGCATGCCTTTCTTCGCCGGATGCTTGAGATGAATCTTACCCGTCGGAAGCTGGACTTCTTTCCCCGCGATCAGCTCGCGCATCTCGCGGATCGTCCGCTCGAAGTAATCGAGCTTCGCGGGCTTCATGCCCATCGTCTCGACCGAGCTGTCGCCGAGGCCGATGCCGACGATGAAGCGCCCAGGCGCCAGCTCCTCCAGCGTCGCGTAGGCGCTCGCGACCACGGACGGATGGCGCGTGAGCGGATTGGTCACGCCGGTGCCTAGCTTGACCTTTTTCGTGTTCAGCGCCGCCGCCGCCATGTTGACGTAGGCCTCGCGCCAGATGAGGTGCGAGTCGCCGATCCAGACGTGGCTATAGCCGAGCTCCTCGGAGAGCTTGGCGAGCTGAATCATTTTGGGCAGCGGCTCGGTGGGGAAGAGCCCCGCGCCGAATTCCATCGCAGTCACGTGTTTACTCCTTATCCTCTGATTCGTAGCAATCAGCGATCCTCGCGGCGCGAGTTCTCGGGCCGCGAACGATATTTAGTGCCATGAGTCGAACTGTCTTGTCTGACGTTCGCGGCCCTATTCCTCGCACCCCTCGGCTCGCCGCGAAGGCCGCTGCCCGGTCGAAGAGCCCGCGCATCCGACTCTGTAAGGTTGGATTAACCACTGAATCATTGTGCGGGCTCGAAGAGCGGGTAGTGGCCTGAGCGGAACTCATTCTATCTGTGCGTTGCGGCACGCTCGGGCGGGGGCGTCTGCTGGCTGCGGCCCGCGACTCGGATCTCGCCGTCGATGATGACCGTCGAGATGCCGGGCAGATCGCCCTTGGCGAAGCAGTCGAGCGCGTCATTCGCCACCGAGCCGGTGATCTTGTGCAGCAGCACGATGTCGGCCGGCCGGCCCTCCTCGATGAATCCGATGTCGAGGCCGTGCGCGCGGCCGACGTTGCCTGTCGCCATGCACACGGTTTTCTCCGGCGGGATTTCTCCGACCGAGGAGAGATAGGCGATCTCACGCAGAATCCCGCGCGGGATGATGCCGGTTCCGCCCGGCGTGTCGGTGCCGATGAGCACGCGGCGATACGCGTTATGCCGTTTCACCGCGCGCGCGAGCACGAGCGCCATGCGATAGTTGCCGGAGCTGCAGGACTCCACGAAATAATCGGTATCCGCGACGATGCGGACCATCTCCGCCTCGGCCATCGGGATCGGCCCGCCGGTGATGTGCCCTATGATATCCGGCTTGATTCGGCTCACGATTTCCCAGCCGGCGATCTGGCTCACGCCCGAGCGCGAGACGCCACCGGAGTGAATCTTCACCTTGATGCCGCGCGCGTGCGCCCAGCGGACGTAGCGCTCCGCCTCGCCGTTCGGCAGCAGGCTGTAATCGTAGAAAATAAACTTGACGAGCCGAATGCCGGCGTCGGCGATGTCGTCGAAGTCTTTCTCGCTGAGTCCGGGAACGAGCAGCAGCGTGCCGGCGAAGACTTTCGCGCCCGAGGGTCGGAGGTTGTCGTAGCAGCGCTTGGTCACGAGCGCGAGCGCCAGCGCCGTGCGCGCGTCCGGCGGCAGCGGCAGACCGGGCATGTGTAGCTCGCCCGCGGATATCAGCGCCGTGACGCCGCCGTGCACGTAGTTGGTGATCCACGAGAGCGAGTTCTGCGCCGGCGTGTACTCGCCGATCGACGGATGCGAGTGCGAGTCGATCAGGCCCGGAATCGCCGTGATCCCCTGCGCGTCGATGACGCGGTCGGCCCGCCGGGCCAAATTCTTTCCGACGGCGCGGATCACGCCGTCCTCGATGTAGATTGAGTCGGCGGAGGCGAGCGGCTTGTCGATGTCGCCGGTAATGAGCGCGCCGATGTTCTGAATCAGCAGGGAAGCCATCGGCGTTCAGTAGCAGCGGATCTCGATCTCGTTCTCGTCGGGATCGTGGAAATAAACCGATGTCGCGCGGCCGCGCGCGCCCCAGCGCGAGATCGGGCCGGTGCGTATCTTCACGCCGTGGCCGTTCAAGTAATCGACGATCCCGGAGAAGTCGTCTTTGCCGACGACGAGGCAGAAGTGATTGAGGTTGCCCGGCCGCGCGGACGGCTCTTTCGCGGGGAACAGATCGATGATCGTGTCCGCGTTGATGCGCACGGACGGAAAGCCGATCTTCCCCGAGCGGAATTCGTCCAGCCGCTCGACCTTCAGGCCGAGCACGTCGCCGTAAAACGCGAGCGCGCGGTCGATGTCGTTGACGTTGAGAACGATATGGTCGAGCTCCGTGACTTGAATCGACTTCATGGCTACGCTCCCTTAGCCCTTTATAATCGCCGCGAGCTGATCGAGCAACGCCCGCACCTCCGCCGGCGCGCCGACGGTTATGCGCAGGCAATCCTCCAGACCGGGCTGGGCGAAATAGCGCACGAGAATTTTCCGCCGTTTGAGCTCTTCGTAAAGTCCGCGGAGATTCTGTCCTGCGCGGCGCGCCAGGACGAAGTTCGCCTGCGACGGATAAACGAGGAAGCCGAGTTTCTTAAGGCCGCGGACCAACTTCTTCCGGCTCTTCTGGATCCGGCCGACGCTCCGCTCCATCCAGGCGAGGTCGCCGAGGGCGGCGGCGGCGGCGACCTGGCTCAAACGATTCACATTGTAGGAATCCTTGATCTTCAGCAGCCCCGAGATCATTTCTTCCGAAGCGAGCGCGAGGCCGATGCGCATGCCGGCAAGCGAAAACGATTTCGAGAAAGTCCTGAGGACGATCAGATTGTGAAATTCCTTGAGCAGCGGTATCGCCGTCGCGCTCACATCGGAGAAGTCTATGTACGCCTCGTCGACGACGACGGCTCCGGCGGACGAGCGCGCGAGCCGCTCGATGTCGCTCAGCGGCAGCAGCGTGCCCGACGGCGAGTTGGGATTGCAGACGAACGTCAGCGCGGCCTTCTCGGCGAAAAACGCTTCGGGCAGGGAAAAGTCGGCCGTGTACGGCAGCGTGACTTTGACGCCTTCCTGAATCGCGACCAGCGTGTCGTAAAGCGTATAGGTCGGTTCGGGATAGAGCACGCGGTCGGCGGCGCCGACGAACGCGCGAACGATAATGGATAAAAGCTCGTCCGATCCGTTGCCCACCAGAACGTTTTCCCGCGTAAGCCCGTAAACGGAAGCCGCCAGCGTCCGCACGTCGCGGCCCATCGGCTCCGGATAGAGCCGAAGCGCGCCGTCCGCCGCTTTTTTTAATGCCGCGATGACGCGCGGCGACGGCGGGTAGGGATTCTCATTGGTGTTGAGCTTGATATAAGCGCCGTCCTGCGGTTGTTCGCCGGGAACGTAGCCGGCGAGATCTTCGATGTTTTTTCTGAACCGCCCGGGCATGAAGCTTTCTTTACGTGAAACGCGGCGGTCAAGCAACTGAGCGCTTTCAAACCCGCCCCAGTTTTGATAAAAATGGTGTTTTATGGCGGAAAAGGCGGAAAAGTCGAAACGGGTCGCCACGGGAATCGAGGGGCTCGATCCCCTGACCCAGAACGGTTTCCTGCCGGGCAAATCGTATGTCGTCACCGGCGATGCCGGGACCGGCAAGACAACCGCCTGTTTGCAATTCCTGTTAAAGGGGCTGACGAGCGGCGAGAAGGCGGTTTACGTCACCGTCGATGAGCGCCCTACCGATCTCCTGGATTCCGCCGCTTCTCTCGGCTGGGACCTGCAGCCCTACGTTCAGGAAAAGAATCTGGTCATCCTTGACGCAGCCCCGTACTTCAGCACGCGCGCGGCCGGGCCGGGACGCGAGCGCGAAGTCGATATCCAACGGATCGTCACCGACCTTGCGAGTCACATCAACCGCATGGAGGCGAAGCGCCTCGCCATCGATCCGGTCGGGCCGCTGATAAAAGCCGATACGCCGAGCGGCCGGTCGGAGGAACAGGCGCGGCTCTTGATCCGCCTGCTCCAGACGCAGCTCCAGACGACGAATATTTTGAGCTCCGGCCGCGGCGAGGACGAGACCAGCAGCATCGAGGAGTTCCTCGCCGCCGGCGTACTCTCCCTTCGGATGTTCCGCTCGGGCGACCGGTTTGTGCGGACGATTTGGGTTAAGAAGATGCGCGGCACAGCGGTGGTGCCAACCGAATACGAATTCAGCATTGCCAAGGGAAAGGGCATCGTTCTCATGGCCCCGCTTACAGAGTCCACACAGCCGGCCGCCGCCGCGCACCCGGCGGCGGAAAACGGCGCCCGCCCGATCCAGGCGAACGGATCCGCGCCGGCAGCCGAGGAGCCCAGCAGCATCCTACAGCCGTTCGAGCCTGAAAAGGTCTCCAAGTAAAGCCCTCGAAAATCCCGCATTTTTTCACTCTGATTACACCGGCAGTTCCTTGACGACCCCCGGGGTCGTGGTTAAATTCCACGCGTCCACGGAGGGTTTTCATGCGACTCGATAAATTAACCGTTAAATCGGCGGAAGCTTTGCAGAATGCGCAGGGGCTCGCCGAGCGCCGCAATCACCAGGCGGTCGACGTCGAGCACCTGTTGATGGCCCTCCTGGGCCAAAAAGAGGGTGTCGCCCTCTCTTTGCTGCAGAAGGTCGGCGTTCAGCCGACTGCGATTCTCGACCGCGTCGAGAAGGCGCTCGATCGCATGCCTCAAGTCACCGGCGCCGCCGCCGGCCAGGCTTACATCACGCCCCGGCTTAAAAAGCTCATCGAGTCGGCCGAAAAGGCCGCCGAAGGACTCAAGGACGAGTACGTCTCGGTCGAGCATCTTTTGATCGCCATGGGCGAGGATGACGGCGAGACCGGCAGGATCTTCCGCGAATTCGGCATCACGAAGGATAAAATTTTAGCCGCGCTGGTGGATATCCGCGGCTCGCAGCGCGTCACCGATCAGAATCCCGAAGAGAAATACCAGGCGCTGCAGAAATACAGCCGCGATCTGACGGATCTCGCACGCAAAGGCAAGCTCGATCCGGTCATCGGCCGCGACGAAGAGATCCGGCGCGTCATCCAGGTGCTGTCGCGCCGCACGAAAAATAATCCGGTGCTGATCGGCGAGCCGGGCGTGGGCAAGACCGCGATCGTCGAAGGCCTCGCGCTCCGCATGGTCAACGGCGATGTGCCGGAGACGCTGAAAGACAAGCGCATCGTCGCGCTCGACATGGGCGCGCTGGTCGCCGGCGCGAAATACCGCGGCGAGTTCGAAGAGCGCCTGAAGGCCGTCCTCAAAGAAGTCACGGAGTCGAACGGGCAAATCATTCTTTTCATCGACGAGCTGCACACGCTCGTCGGCGCCGGCGCGGCCGAAGGCGCGATGGACGCCTCCAACATGCTCAAGCCCGCGCTCGCGCGCGGCGAGCTCCGCTGTATCGGCGCCACGACGCTGGACGAATACCGCAAGCGCATCGAGAAAGATCCCGCGCTGGAGCGGCGCTTCCAGCCCGTCCTGGTGCAAGAGCCGTCGGTCGAGGACACGATCGCGATCCTGCGCGGCCTCAAGGAGCGCTACGAGGTGCACCACGGCGTGCGCATCACCGACGGCGCGATCGTCGCCGCCGCGACGCTGTCGCACCGCTACATCACCGACCGATTCCTGCCCGACAAGGCGATCGACCTGATCGACGAATCCGCGGCGCGCCTGAGGATCGAGATCGACAGCATGCCGACCGAGATCGACGAGATCGAGCGGCGCGTTATGCAGCTCGAGATCGAGCGCCAGGCGCTCAAGCGCGAGAGCGACCGGGCGTCGCGAGAGCGGCTCGAACGGGTCGAGAAGGAAATCGCCGAGCTGCGCTCGCAGTCCGATGAGCTCAAGGCGCACTGGAAACAGGAGAAGGAAGTCATCCAGCGCATCCGCGCCTCGAAGGAAAAAATCGAGACGACCAAGGTCGAGGAGCAGCAGGCGCAGCGCAAAGGCGATTTGAACCGCGCGGCCGAGCTGCGCTACGGCGTGTTGACGCAGCTCCAAAAAGAGCTGGAAGCCGAGAACAAAAAGCTCGAGGAGCTGCAAAAGAACCGCAAGATGCTGAAGGAAGAGGTCGACGCCGAGGACATCGCCGAGGTGATCGCGAAGTGGACCGGCATCCCGGTGTCGAAAATGCTCGAAGGCGAAGTCCAGAAGCTGCTGCACATGGAAGACCGTCTGAAGCAGCGCGTCGTGGGCCAGGACCAGGCGATCCAGGCGGTCGCGAACGCGGTGCGCCGCGCGCGCGCCGGACTCCAGGATCCGAACCGGCCGATCGGCTCGTTCATCTTCCTGGGCCCGACCGGCGTCGGCAAAACCGAGCTCGCCCGGGCGCTCGCGGAGTTTCTCTTCGACGACGAGCAAGCGATGGTACGGATCGACATGTCGGAGTTCATGGAGAAGCACTCGGTCGCGCGGCTGATCGGCGCGCCTCCCGGCTACGTCGGCTACGAGGAAGGTGGCTATTTGACGGAGGCCGTCCGGCGCCGCCCCTACTCGGTGGTTCTCTTCGACGAGATCGAGAAAGCGCATCCCGACGTCTTCAACGTTCTGCTCCAGATCCTCGAAGACGGACGCCTGACCGACGGCCAGGGACGCACGGTCGATTTCAAGAACACCGTGATCATCATGACCTCGAACCTGGGGAGCCAGTTCATCGTCGATCTCACCGACCGCAAGGAGATGGAGCGACGCGTCACAGTGGCGCTCCAGCAGGCGTTCAAGCCGGAGTTTCTGAACCGCATCGACGAGATCGTGATCTTCAATCCGCTCGGTCGCGAGGAGATCAAGCACATCGTCGAGATCCAGTTGAAGCGCCTCGAGCGCCTGCTGGCGGATCGGAAGATCTCGATCGAGGTCACCGACGCGGCGAAAGCGCTGTTGGCCGAACGGGGCTACGACCCGGTCTACGGCGCGCGCCCGCTCAAGCGCACGATCCAGAGAATGATTCAGGACCCGCTCGCGCTGAAGATCCTCGACGGCGCGTTCGGCGAGGGCGATCGGGTCACGATCGACGCGCAAGGCGGCGAGCTCATCTTCCGCAAGACCGGCCACGAGGCGTTGCGCGGCGACGGCGGCGCCGAAGCCGTGCTCCACTGATCTCGAGATAACATCGCACTCAAAAGCGCGGATCTCGCGATGCGAGGTCCGCGCTTTTTTATTTCCCGCCGCCGAGCCTCGTGAGTTTTTTCTCCATATGCGGTAGGACTAGAAGCTTGTGGCGACTTCAACGAGAGAAATCGCCGGCGCGATGGCGCAGACGGGCGCCGCGCGCGCGCGGCTGAGACTTATCCTCATCAACGTCTGCATCGGCCAATTCATCGTCGGTCTCGACAACCGCGCGCTGCTGGTCGCGCTGCCCACGCTGACGCAAAGTTTCAATACGACGCTGACGACGATCCAGTGGACGGTGCTGATCTACGACCTCGCGCTGGTGGGATGCGTAATCACCGTCGGCCGGCTCGGCGATCTGCTCGGCCGGCGGCGCATCTACGCGGGCGGCTTTTTGCTGTTCATCGCCGCATCGGCGCTCTGCGGCCTCTCACAGTCTCCGGCGCAGCTGATCGCCTTCCGCGCCCTCCAGGCGATCGGCGGCTCGATGATCGTCGCGAACGGCCGCGCCATCGCGTCGCTCGCCTTCCCTTCGGCCGAGCGCGGCAAGGCGCTCGGTTTCATCTCGATGGCGTTCCATACCGGATTTTTAACCGGTCCGACGCTCGGCGGCTTCCTCATCGACTCGTTCGGGTGGCGCTGGATTTTCTACATCAACCTGCCGATCGGCCTCTGGGGCGCGTATCTGGCCTGGAAGGTCATGGAGGAAAGTCGCGAAGGGCATAAAAAGGCCTCGGTCGACATCCCCGGCGCCTTTTTAATCCTGCTCGCCAACAGCTCATTCATCTACGCGATCGACCGCCTGCCCAGTCTGGGCTGGCATCATCCGATTTTTCTCTCGCTCCTCGCCGTGTCGCTCTTCGCCGTCGTGCTGCTGGTCGTGACGGAGCTCCGCTCGCCGATGCCGATTCTCGATTTTTCCCTTTTCCGCATCCGGCTCTTCAGCGCCGCGATGCTGAGCCTGTTCTTCATCACCTCGACGCAATCGGCGATCAGCTTCATCCTGCCCTTCTATCTGCAAAACATCATGGGTTACTCGCCGAGTCACATGGGCTGGATCATTATCTCGAATTCCGTCGTAATCATTCTGGTGGCGCCGCTCGCCGGCTGGCTATCCGATCGCCTCGGCTCGCGCCTGCTCTGCACCGTCGGCTCGGCGCTGATCGTTTTCGCGCAGTTCATGATGGCGACTCTGTGGCTCGATTCGACCGCCTGGCGTATTATGCTGCCGCTCGCTCTGTCTGGTTTGGGCTGGGCGATTTTCAATTCGCCGAACCAGAGCGCGATCCTGGGCTCGGTCCCGCCGGACAAAGTCGGCGGCGCTTCGGGGATGGTCGCGACCACCGCGCGCACCGGCGGCGCGATGGGCGTCGCGCTGTCGGCGACGCTCTTCACCTATTTCCTGAGCGCCGGCGGACTCACGCGTAACCAGATCGAATCGCCCCAGAGCTGGGGCGCGACGCCGGAAGTTTTCATGAGCTCCTACAATCACACCGTGCATCTGGTAAACTTCTTCACGTTCCTGTCGGTCTTTTTCTCGGCGGTGCGCGGCTCGCGGCGGCCGGAGTTCGGCCGGCGGTAAAAACCATGCGCTCCTATTTTCATATCGACATGGACGCGTTCTACGCCTCGGTCGAGCAGGCGGTTCATCCCGAGCTCAAAGGCAAGGCGGTGATCGTCGGCGGTCGAAGCGGCCGCGGCGTCGTCACCTCGGCTTCCTATGAAGCGCGGAAATACGGCGTCCGCTCGGCGATGCCGGGCTTTCAGGCGCAGCGTCTCTGCCCGCAAGGAATTTTTCTCCCGAACCGGCACGCTCTCTACAGCGAATATTCCGAGAAGGTTTTCGCGATCCTGGAAGAATTCTCGCCCGCGGTGCGCGCGCTTTCGATCGACGAGGCCGTGCTCGATCTCACGGGCACGGAGAAGCTTTTCGGCGCGCCGATCGCGACCGCCGAGCGGATTATCGCGCGCATCCGCGCCGAACTCGACCTGCCGGCTTCCGGCGGCCTCGCGTCGAGCCGGGTGATCGCGAAGATCGCCGCGACGCTCGCGAAGCCGCAGGGGCTGATCCACGTCTTCCCGGGCTCGGAGGAAAATTTTCTCGCGCCGCTTTCGGTCTCGCTCGTGCCGGGCGTCGGGCCGAAGACGCGCGAGGCGCTGTTCGCGCGCGGCGTCAAAACGATCGCCGATTTATTGGCCGCGCCGAAGCTGCGCGATCAATACTTCGACTTCGGCGCGCGCGACGAAGCACGGCGGCACGATCATTCGATCGGCAGCGAGACGACGCTGGACCGGCCGGTAAAACAGATAAGCGAGATGGAAGAGGTCCTGTGGGGGCTGGTCGAAGAAGTCGGACGGCGGCTTCGGCGCGAGCGTGTTTTCGCCCGCTGCATCGCGGTCAAGATCCGCTACAGCGACTTCAAGACGCTCACGCGCTCGCTGACGATCGACAGTCCCACCTGTGTCGACCGCGAGATCTTCGCCGTCGCCGGCGCGCTCGTGAGAAAGCACGCTGCGCCGGGCCGGCCGGTGCGACTCCTCGGCGTGAGCGCGAGCGCGCTGGTGCGCTCGGGCTGGCAGGAATCGCTTTTCGACGCCGCGCGCGGCCGCGCGCTGGAAAATCTGTACCGCGGTATCGACCGCCTGCGCGGAAAATACGGCGACGAGGCGATCGGCGCCGCCGGCGCGCGCCGGCGCCCGCGTTGACGTTGCGGGGCGATTGCCGCTAGGCTGTGCCAATGGCCGAAACGCATCCTTTCCTCGCCGCCTGCCGCCGCGAGAAAACTTCCTACACGCCGGTGTGGCTCATGCGCCAGGCGGGACGTTATATGGAGGAGTACCGGAAGCTCCGCGCCGAGTTTTCTTTCCTCGATCTCTGCAAGCGTCCGGACCTCGCCGCCGATATCACGATCGCGCCGGTCGAGAGGCTCGGCGTCGACGCGGCGATTCTCTTCGCCGACATCCTGCTCGTCCTCGAACCCATGGGCCTGGGCTTGGAGTATTCCAAAGACGACGGGCCCGTCATTCGCGCGCAGATCCGCAGCCGCACCGACGTTGAAGAGCTGAACGAGTTCGAGCCGGAAGCAGAGCTGCCGTATGTTTTCGAAACCGTACGCAAGGCGCGCGCGGCGCTCGGCGGCAGAGCGCCGCTTATCGGCTTCGCCGGCGCGCCGTTTACGCTCGCATCCTACATCGTCGAAGGCGGCGGCTCGCGCAATTATTTGAAGACGAAGAAGCTGATCTTTTCCGACCCGGGAGCGTGGAAGGCGCTGATGGAGCGGCTCGCGATCGTCGTCGCGAAATATTTGAACGCGCAGATCGCCGCCGGCGCTCAGGCGGTGCAGCTCTTCGACAGCTGGGCGGGCTGCCTGTCGCCGGGCGATTACCAGCGGTATGTTCTGCCGTATACGCGCGCAGCGATCGCGGCGCTTACCCCAGGAACGCCGGTGATCCATTTCAGCACCGGCACGGCAGGGATGCTCAAGCTCGTGCGCGAGGCGGGCGGCGACGTGATCGGCGTCGACTGGCGCATCCATCTCGACGAGGCGTGGGCGGCGATCGGCTACGACGTCGGCATCCAGGGAAATTTGGACCCCGCGGCGCTGCTCGGCAAGCCGAAGGAAATCCGCTCGCGCGTGGAAGAGATTCTCAACCGCGCCGGCGGCCGACCGGGGCATATCTTCAACCTGGGCCACGGCGTATTTCCCGAGACGCCGGTGGAAAATGCCGTCGCGATGGTGAAGGCCGTGCACGAGCTGAGCGCGCGATGAGAGCGCCGCGCCCATACGACGCCGTGCTGCTGCTCGCCTTCGGCGGCCCCGGCGACAAAAGCGAGATCCGGCCGTTTCTCGCGCGGGTCCTCGCCGGTCGGCCGGTTCCGCCGGAGCGCATCGAGCAAGTCGCGCACCACTACGAGGCCCTCGGCGGCCGCTCGCCGCTTCCCGACATCACCCATTTGCAGGCGCGCGCGCTCGCCGACGTGCTGAAGCAGCTCGGCCTCGACGTGCCCGTCTATGTCGGCTTCCGCCATTCGGCTCCCTACATCCCCGAAAGCCTCGGCAAAATGTCGGCCGAAGGGGTCGCGCGCGCGCTGGGCTTTATTCTTTCGTCGCACCGCACGGAGGCGAGCTGGGAGCGCTATCAACAAAACGTCGCGGACGCGCGCGCGGGTCTCGTCGGCGCGCCCGCCGTCGACTACTGTCCCGGCTGGCACGACCATCCGTTGTTCATCGAGACCTGGGTCGATCAGATCGAAGACGAGCTCGAGAAGATCGCGCAGGAGCGACGCCGCGACGCCGTGGTCATTTTCACTGCGCACAGCATTCCAACGGCGATGGCCGAGCGCTCGCCGTACGTAGCCGAGATCGAAGCGAGCTGCCGGCTCGTCGCCGCGGGCCT
>DATDFN010000193.1:0-9192 GCA_036522615.1 Binatia bacterium
TTCTTCGGCGCGTCCGCGGGATTGACGTAGTTAAACTTCCATGGCCCCGGGGCGTGGACCTGAAGCACCGTCTCTTCCTTCGTCCAGGCGAAGTGGTGCATCTTCGCCGGCATGATCCCGAAACCGCCGGCCGGCAGCGGCGAAGTCTTGTTTTTGTCGAGCTTGTCGCCAAGGCCGAGGTTGAGCGTGCCGGAGAGGACCGTCACGTGCTCGGTGGTGGGATGCCAGTGCGCGGGTATGTCGTAATTGGCGGGGAGCTTGATGCGAAAAGCGATCGACCCTTTTCCGTCCAGCGGCCCTTCGAGCACCGCGACCTTCGCGCCCGGCGGCATCGAAGGCACGTCGGCCCATTTTAGATCGTCCGGCTTGACCATCTTGTGGGACTCGGATTGGGACCACGCGATGCCGCCGATCAACAATAAAACCAGGGCAAAATAGAGTGTAGCGAACTTTTGTTTCACGGGGGCCTCCTTATTGATTATGAGTTCTTTGCCGCAATCGGTCGCTATTGGTTTGCGCGGTATGCGGCGATTGTCATTACAGCGCCGACGCCCATGAGAACATAGCCGATTTTATAAACGCGCGCCCACTGTCGGGTCATTTGTCCCGTACCCCACGAAAACCAGATGCCGCGCCGGAAAAGGGAAACTTTGGCGGCGAGCAAACAAAGAAAGCCGCCCCACAGTAAAAGTTGAATCATTCCTAAGGGACCGCTTTGCAATAAAAAGGGGAACAACATAGCTGCCAGTAGGCCGAGTATTGTCATAGCGGGAAGGATGGCAGGTGCAACATCGGCAGAAATCAAATAAACTTTCCCGTCTTTATCTTTCTTGTAAATCCACCAGGACATGCGACCTCCTTCAATTACATCGACATTTGAGCCGCATTCTTAGCAAACTCTTGTCGGATGGCCGGCGAAACGAGGCATTTAATGAGCCAACCAAAGAGAACCGAGAAGCCGACCGCCGTCACGATCCCGATAGCCACCATCGTTATCCACATTGTGGCAAATCTCGCTGGCAAGTCTTTGGCGGCCTGTGAATGAAAGACCGGCGTCAAAAACATAAAGCATTGCACCAGCGAACCGCCCACGGTCCACAGAATTCCGATCACCAGTAACGCTATGATAGAGCGTCGCGCCCAATTTTTTCTCTTGAGCAATCCGATTGAGGCAGCGAGTGCGAACGCAGATAACAGCAGCGCCAGCAACATAACGATTCTAAGGATTGTGAACATGAACGGCGACCCAGGTGAGTATTCGGGCCTTGCGTCTGCCATCTTTTGCATGACTTCCGGCGAGAAAACCACGTACGCCATGATGTTTTGCAGTGCAGTAAAGACAGTACCCATGCCAGCGAGCACAATAAACACCCACGCGACGACGGTCACGAAGAGAGATTGCTGCTTTTGAGTCGAATCGAGTGTCGTCTCCATACAGCTCCTTTTGGCTTCAGGGAGATGTTTGGAGAAGTTTCTGCAAATTATAGGTCTATGTCAACTGGTTTTTTCGGCCACGATCAATCGGCCGGGAGATTTTTGCGAGAGGGTGGATTTCAGACCGGTCTCTATCGTGGTCATGCAACACTCACTTTTTTTCCCCCGCCGGCAAGCCGAAGCTCTTGACGGCGCGGTCGAGCTCCGTGACGAGCGCGCTTTTGTAGAATACTTCCAGGAATTTGAGCTGTTCCGGCGGCGCGGATTTCAAGCTGTCCGTGCGAAAGCCTTTTTCCAGATCTTGCTGCTGGTTGATCTCCGCCGTCGACAGGACCTTGAGCTCGTTCATGTCGACGAGCGCGACCTTGGCTGCGAGCACGGCCACGGGGCCCGACCGGAGCCCGAGCATCGATGAGCGGTTGGCGACAGCGGCGCCGCGGACGGTCTGGCCGCCGCCGATATCGCGCCGCGCTTTTACGACGATGATCAACAACTCGACGCCAGGGCTTTTTTTAAGGCGCGACAGCGCTTCGCGGACTTCGTCGAGATCGTAATCCGCGTACGGCGTGCGCGTCGTCGCGCGATACATGGGCTCGAAGTCGGCGTACTTATATTTGATGTCGATGAAGCGGAGCTTGGTTTTTTCCCCGACGCTTGTCTTGAGCTGCTCGTCGGCGAAGCGGTCGAGCCCGAGTGAGACCGGTTCGTCCTTGTCTGGCGCGATGTTCACCTGGTCGCCGAGAAGCGAGATGGCGCCGATTGTCTTGGCGTCCGAAACCTCCTTAGCGGGAGCCTTATTGAAAAAGCCGCCGAAGGGGCCGCAAGCCGAGAGAAGGAGTAGAAGCAGCGAGGCAGCGCAGATCGTCTTCATGAATGCGAGTCTGTGTCAGTCATGAGCCTCTGTCAACAGCATGAGTCCCGAGGCTTCGCCGCATCGGCGGCGCCTTTCAAGGAGCGGCCGACCACGTCCTAATTCCCGGAGGTCGCGAACGTGCCCGAGACCACGAGCACTCTAGGGTCGCGTGGATTGCGATCGTTGATGCCGAGGAACTCGAAATGGCCGGTGGTGTAGTTCGTGATCGGGATAAACGAATCGACGACGAACTTCGAGTACGAATTCGACGCGGTGTACATCGTCTTGCCGATCACGATGTTCACCGTCGCCGTCGTGTCCGCGACCCCGACCTGGAGGCCAGCGCTGCCGCCGCCTGCGAGGATCGTGAGGGCCGCCGGGATATTTTCCGGCGTCATCTCGCAGACAGGAGCGGGCGGGCTCGGGACGAGCTGGTCCATGCTGAAGTCGCTCGATTGGAGGCTGCTGTTCGTGCCGGCGTCTCCCCAATAGCCGTAAAGTTTGAATTTAATATTCGCGGCATCACTCGCCGCGCAGCCGGTCTGTCCGCCGATGCGCGTGTCGGTGATCTGCATCGAACCCTGCCTCAGCTCGCTGACAATAGCGGACCGGGCGCTGACGGGCACCTCGCCGTACCCGTATGCGAAGGTGACGTGCTGGTGCTGTTGAAAGCCGAGCGGTGTGCAGCCGGATAACGACAGGTGCAGCGCTACGACAAAGAGCAGGCTAAGCCGCCGCATGATCATTATACCGCCTCCGTTTTGAAGCCGGCACTGAGGTGGAGGATTCTCCGTGTTTTTGCCGAGAGATCCTGTGCGCCCATGAGATCGCTGATGATCGCGGCGCTGTCCGCGCCGGCTTGCCAGACTTGCGCGACATTTTGCTCGTTGATGCCGCCGATCGCGACGACGGGAATTTTTACCGCGTCTTTGATCTCGCGCAGCATCACGAGGCCGCGGGGCGAATGGCTGGTCGTCTTCGTCTTGGTGCCGAAGATCGGGCCGAAGCCGATGTAGTCGGCTCCTTCGGCTTCGGCGCGCCGCGCCTGTTCGAGTTCGTGCGTCGAGAGCCCTATGATCAATTTATCGCCGGCCAATTTCCGCGCGGCGGCGAGCGGCATATCTTCCTGTCCCAGGTGGACGCCGTCCGCGCGGACCGCGAGCGCGATGTCGAGGCGGTCGTTGACGATCAGCTTCGCGCCGGCGCGGCGCGTGAAATCGCGCGCCGCCTGCGCCAAGGCGAAAAATACGTTGGACGGCAAGTCTTTTGCGCGCAGCTGGACGAGCGTCACGCCCGCGCTCAAGAATTCATTGAGGATGTCAACGGGAGCGCGGCCCTGGCACAGTCCGATATCGAGAATCGCGTACAGCGGAGAGGAGATGCGGCCTGGCGTCATGGGCCGATCAGTCGTCTTTTTTCACGACGATATGGAGCTCGGAGATTTTTTTTCTCAGCGTGTTGCGGTTGATGCCGAGAATTTCCGCCGCGCGGATCTGGTTGCCGCCGGTCTTTCTGAGCGTCAGCTCGATCAGCGGCCGCTCGACGCGCTCGATCACCAGCGAATAGAGGTTGTCGACGTCGACGCCCTTGGTGCGCTGGAAATAATCCTCCAGCTTGTGGTGGATGATTTCTTCGAGCGACAGGTGATCCACGGCCGGCGGCGGCTCGCCCGGCCGGTTGTTGTGGAACGTGAAATCCTTCGGGAAGAGAACGGCGCCGGGCGAAAGCACCGCGGCGCGGATGAGCGCGTTTTCGAGCTCGCGCACGTTTCCCGGCCAGGCGTGGTCTTCGAGCAGCTTCAGCGCGTCGGGCGAGATGCCCGTGATGCGCGTGCCCATCTCCCGGTTGATCTTGTCGATGAAATAGCCGACGAGCTGCGGGATGTCGCCGCGGCGCTCGCGCAGGGGCGGCAAATAAATCGGAATAACTTTCAGACGGAAATAGAGATCCTCGCGGAACCTTTTTTCGCGCACGCCGCGCTCGAGATCCTGATTCGTGGCGGCGAGGATGCGCGCGTTCGCGCGCAGGAGTTCGCGTCCGCCGACCCGGCTGTACTCGCGTTCCTGCAGGACGCGCAGCAGTTTGGTCTGCAGCTCCAGCGGAATGTCGCCGACCTCGTCCAGGAAGAGCGTGCCGTCCTCGGCGAGCTCGAACTTGCCGATCCGGCGTTCGAGCGCGCCGGTGAACGAGCCCTTTTCGTGGCCGAACAGCTCGCTCTCCAGGAGCTCGCGCGGGATCGCCGCGCAGTTCACGGCGGTAAACGGCTTGTTCCATCGCGGCGAGTTGTAATGGATCGTCTTCGCGACGAGCTCTTTCCCTGTGCCGCTCTCGCCCTGAATCAAAATGCTGGCGTCGGTGTTCGCCACTTGGCCGATGATCTTGTACACCTTCTGCATCGCCGGGCTCGTGCCGACCATGTTGCCCGGCTCGTAGGACTTCCGTACCTCTTTCTTGAGCTGCTGGAAGTCCTGGACGAGCTTGCGGCTCTCCAGCGCGCGCTTGACCTGCATGGAAATCTCTTCGTTCTCGAACGGCTTGGTAATGTATTCGAAGGCGCCGTTTTTCATCGCGTTGATGGCGTTGTTCATGGTGTTGCGCGCGGTCATGATGATGATCGACGCCGTCGAGCCGCTTTCTTTGACTTCCTTGAGCAGATCGATGCCGTCCATGTCGGGGAGGTTGATGTCGACGAGGCAGACGTCGAAGTCGTTTTCGTTCAACTCGGCGCGCCCGCGCTGGCCCGTCTCGACCGCGCGCACCCAGTAGCCGTCCTCCTCGAGGAGGCCCCTCAATACCGCGAGCACCGACTTGTCGTCTTCGACGACGAGGACTTTTCCCTGATTCATGCCTTCACGCGACGAGCAGCGAGACTTTGAAGCACGCGCCCGCGCCCGCGCGACTCTCGACGCGGATCAACCCGCCGTGCTCGTTGATGATGCGGTATGAGATCGCAAGGCCCAGCCCCGTGCCGCCGCTTTTCGTCGAGAAGAACGGCGAGAAGATGTGCGGCAGGTCTTCGTCCTTGATGCCGGGCCCGTTGTCTTCGATGTCGACACGAATAAATTTCCCACGCTCGCGCCCCTGCTCGCGGATATGGAAGTCCGTCTCGATGCGCGTGGTGACGCTGAGCATGCCCGGGCCGCTCATCGCCTGAAAAGCGTTTTTCACGAGGTTCAAAAAAACCTGCATGAGCCGCGCGCGATCGCCGCGGATCGCCGGCAGGCTTGGATCGAAATTCTTCCGGATCTCCACGCCGGTTCCCGCGGCGTCTTCTGTCTCCAGCAGCAGCACCTGATCGAGGAGTTCGTGGATGTTGAGCGGCTCGAAATCGATCTTCGACGGACGCGAGAGATCGAGCAGCTGATCGATCAGTAAGTCGACGCGGTTCGCCTCGTTGACCACGATATCCGCATACTCGCGGAGGCCGGCATCGTCTTTGACTTTGCGCGTCAGCAGCTGCGCCGCTCCTTTGATCCCGGCCAGGGGATTTTTGATCTCGTGCGCCAGCCCGGCGGCGAGCGTCCCCAAAAGCGCCAGCCGGTCCGCGCGCTTTAAGTCCTCCTCCAGCTCTTTACGGTGCGTGAGGTCGCGGAGCAGGATGATGGTCCCGAGGAATTGATCGTAGCGGTCCTGAAGCGGCGATACGGTAAGGTTCACCGCGACGTGCCGGCCGCGCGGCCGCGCGAGATCGCCTTCGCCGCGGCTCCCGGTCTGTCCCGGCGGCTCGCTCATCCGCACCATGTCGACGAGCCACGGGCTCTTCGCGAATACGCTCGCATACGGCTGCCCGAGAGCGAGCGACGCCGGCAGTTCCGTCAGCACCTCGGCGCTTTGGTTGAAGAAGGAGATACGCCCCTGCAGGTCGATGACGACGACGCCTTCTTCAAGGCTCGTGAGAATATTCTCCCAGGAGATGCGCGCCGCCGGGGCGGATTTCTCCCGCACTTTCTTCACCGCGCTCATGAGGCGAAAAGCATACCAGAATCGAAGCTTTTAACAAAACTTCGCCGATAGCACCCTTGCAATGGCTTCGTTCCGTATGTTAAAAATTTAAGTACACTTAGGGGTTAGCACTCAAAAGTGGGCTCTTGCCCGCTTTTTTATTTTGAGGCTATGATACAGGTCGATCCCGTCGTGGCGCGCATATGGGAAATGGCGGGTTCGGTCGTTTCCGACGAGGGGATGGAGATCGTCGACATCGAGTTCCGAAGCGAGGGCAGCCGCTCCGGCCGGGTGCTCAGAATTTTCCTCGATAAGGCAGGGGGGCCGACGCTGGACGACATCACGCGGGTGAGCCGGCGGCTGAACGAGCTTTTCGACGAGGCGCTCGACGTGGGCGGGTCTTACGTTCTGGAGGTCTCGTCGCCCGGAATCAATCGCGCGCTCAAAACGCGCGAGCATTTCGAGCGCTACATCGGCAAGCGGGTGCGCGTCCGGACGCGCGACCCGATCGAAGGACGGAGATCGTTTTTAGGCATACTCAAGGAGGCCACGCCGGGCGAAATCGTGGTCGCGCTGGAAGGGCGCGATTATCGCATCGCCTTTCCGCAGATCGAAAAGGCGAACTACGAGCACGATTGGAGCGCGTAATATGCAGCAGGATTTAAATCGAGTTATCGAGCAGGTGAGCAAGGAAAAGGGGATCGACAAGTCGATTCTCATCAGCGCCTTGGAAAACGCAATGGTGTCGGCGGCGAAGAAGACCTTCGGCCATCAGCGCAAGATCGAGGCGCAGTTCAATCCCGAGATCGGCGAGGTCGAGCTCTTCGAAGCGAAGACGGTCGTCGAGACGATCCAGGACGCTGCCGTCGAGATCACAGTCGGCGAGGCGCGCGAGACGCTCGACCCCGAGGCGCAGGTGGGCGACGAACTCTTGAGCAAGCTCGACACGACGAATTTCGGTCGTATCGCCGCGCAAGCCGCCAAGCAGAACATCGTGCAGCGGGTGCGCGACGCAGAGCGCGAGATCATCTACAACGACTTCAAGGGCCGCGAAGGCCAGCTCGTCAACGGTATTGTCCAGCGGTTCGAAAAGAAAAATATCATCGTCAACCTCGGCAAGACCGACGCGATCCTGCCGGAAAAGGAGCAGGTGCCGCGCGAGCGCTATCGTCAGGGCGACCGCATCCGCGGCTTCATCGTGAGCGTCGAGATGACGAGCCGCGGTCCGCAGATCGTTCTCTCGCGCACGCATCCTGGAATGCTGATCAAGCTCTTCGAGCAGGAAGTGCCGGAAATCTACGAGGCGATCGTCGAGGTGAAGGGCGCCGCGCGCGAGCCCGGCGGCCGCGCCAAGATCGCCGTCGTTTCCCACGATCCGGACGTCGACCCCGTCGGGGCGTGCGTCGGCATGAAGGGGACGCGCGTCCAGGCCGTCGTGCAGGAACTCCGCGGCGAGAAAGTCGACATCGTTCACTGGACTCCGGATCAGGCGGAGTACGTCTGCCGCGCGCTCGCTCCCGCGAAGGTGTCCAAAATCATTATCGACGACGACGAGCACGGCATGGAAGTCATCGTCCCCGACGATCAGCTCTCCCTGGCGATCGGCAAGCGCGGGCAGAACGTCCGCCTCGCCTCGCGCCTGAGCGGCTGGAAGCTGGACGTCCGCAGCGAATCGGAAATGGAAGAGGAGACGCGGCGTGCGCGGGTCTCGCTCGGCGCGATTCCCGGCGTCAACGACATGTCGGCGGAGCTGCTTTATCAGGCGGGCTTTAAGTCCGCCGAAGAAGTCGCCGAAGCCGATCTCGAAACGATTCTCGACGTCGACGGCATCGGACCGGAGAAGGCCGAAACGATATATAAGTCGAGCCGCGAATACGTCGCGGAAAAACGGCGCCGCGAAGAAGAAGAGGCGAAGGCGGCGGCCGAAGCTGCGGCAGCCGCCGAAGCCGCGGCGGCCGCGGGGGACGGCGAAGCGCCGACCGAAGGAGGCGTTGCGGGTGGCGAAGAAACGCCTGCGGCAGAGGAGCAAAAATAGCGCGCCCTTGCGTACCTGTCTCGGGTGCGGCCGTGCCGATGATCAAAGCGCGCTGATGCGCCTCGTTATAAAGGAAGACGGAGAACTGGAGATCAATCGATTGGCGAAGGGGAGAGGCGGTTACCTCCACTCAGCCGAGATTTGTTGGAATCAGCTATTGCAAAAAAAGAACGTTTATCGAGCGTTTCACAAGGAAGTCGATCGCGCCGCGAGGGCGCGGCTGGTTTCACGGCTGCGTGAGCGCTCCTAAGGATACGAATGGCGAAGACAAGAGTTAGCGTGCTGGCCAAAGAGCTCGGCCTCGAGCTCAAAGACTTCACCGCGCATCTCGATAAGCTCGGGATCCGCGGAAAGAAGTCGCAAAGCACCCTCGAAGACGACGAGGTCGCGCGGGTCAAGGCCGCTCTCGCGGCGCCCGCCCGCCCGCAGGTCGTCGTCGGCGAGGAGAAAGTCGTCGCCGACCGCGTGGTGACCACGGAAGAGGCCCAGGCGCACGAGACCGTCGTCGAGCGGCGTGTGCGTGCGAATGTCATCCGCCGGCGCACGAATCGCACCGAAGTGGTGTCGGCTCAACCGGCGGCGGAGGCGAAATCGGAAGCGGTGGAGACCCGGCCTTCGCCCGAGGATATCCCGGGAGAGACGGAGCAAGCCTTTCAGGCCGACGAGATTGAGACGATTCCTGAAATCGAGCAGCCGATCGAAGAAATCCCGGCTGCTATCCTGGAAGCCGAGGCCGCCGAGAAGGCGCCGGAGCCTCTTGCACCCGAACCCGCTCCGGAGAAAGTTGAAGAGAAACCCGCGCCGGCTGGCCCGGCAGCGGCGGCGCCGCAGCCGCCTGCGCAAGAGGCGCCGCGCGGTGCGCGCGTCCTCGGACGCATCGATCTAAAGCAGGTCTCGCGGCCCGTCGCGCCGAGCGCGCCGCTCCGCC
>DATDFN010000194.1:0-14299 GCA_036522615.1 Binatia bacterium
CAATTGCCCGAAGTGGTCGATGTCGCGGCCGCAAATCAGCGCGACCTTGTCGTTCATGTTCAAGCCAGTTTCCGTAAAAGCGGCGACGACGGCGTTGATCTCCGGCGCGCTCATATCCCAGCGGGCCTTGCGCAGATCGACGAGCGCGCTGCTCTCGGCGGAGCCGAGCGCGGTACGCACTCCGTGCAGAAGCTCTTTGAAATCGTTCATCTGCATGTCGCCGCGAGCGATAGCGGATAGATAGAGCGTCGTGTCGTCAAGCCAGACGAATCGAAAAGTCAGCTCCACTCGATTGCCTTCCTTATTTATATTTATAGGGATTTGCACAAAGGACCCGGCGCGGGATGGGGCGCTGGTATTCCTCGTGGAAAATTTTCTACCTACGTGTGGTGACGGGTTCGGGAGCGGTTCGTTGGATTGGACAGGCCCCTGTCACGCTTCAGGTCGATATTTAGCGGTTACAGGGCGTTTTGTCTTGACTTTCCGCGACAAAGCATTGACAGGCGCCGCTGCGGCGACGGTAATTCAAGGACGGAGATGCGCGCCGCGGAGTCGAGATGTCGATCGAGCGGCCAAGGAATTAATTCCGCACCGGCGCTTCCACACCGGGATCGACGTTGTCGCCCTCGGTAGAGTCGGCTTGGCTCCGCATCTGTTTGTGTCCCCAAGTCCAGCCGCTGATATGAGGCGCGTCCTCGCCATGCTCGTAGATATATTGCTTATGCTCGATGAGCGCGTCGCGGATCGCCTGCTTGGCGTAAGCCGCCCTCGCCTCCAGCTGCGGCAGCCGGTCGATCACGTCGCCGACGAGATGATACCTGTCGATGTCGTTCAACACGCACATGTCGAAGGGAGTGGTCGTCGTCCCTTCTTCCTTGTAGCCGCGCACGTGCAGATTGTCGTGATTGGTGCGCCGATAGGTCAGACGATGGATAAGCCACGGGTAGCCGTGAAAGGCGAAAATAATCGGCTTGTTTTTTGTGAATAGCTCGTCGAAATCGCGGTCGCTTAAACCGTGCGGGTGTTCGCTCGGGGATTGCAGCGTCATCAGGTCGACCACGTTGATAACTCTGACCTTGAGCTCGGGGATGTGGTCGCGCAGCAGCTCGACCGCAGCCAGCGTTTCGAGCGTCGGCACGTCGCCGCAGCACGCCATGACGACGTCCGGCTCGCCGCCGAAATCGTTGCTCGCCCATTCCCAGATGCCGATGCCGGCGGTGCAATGCTTGATCGCTTGATCCATGTCGAGCCATTGCGGCGCCGGCTGCTTGCCGGCGACGATGACGTTCACGTAGTTCCGGCTGCGCAGGCAGTGATCGGTCACCGAGAGGAGACAATTGGCGTCGGGCGGCAGATAGACGCGCACTACCTCGGCCTTTTTATTCACCACATGGTCGATGAAGCCCGGGTCCTGGTGGCTGAAGCCGTTGTGATCCTGCCGCCACACATGCGACGACAAGAGATAGTTCAGCGATGCGATCGGGCGCCGCCAGGGAATGTCGTTACAGACCTTCAGCCATTTTGCGTGCTGGTTGAACATCGAGTCGACGATGTGAATGAACGCTTCGTAGCAGGAGAAAAATCCGTGGCGGCCGGTGAGGAGATAGCCCTCGAGCCAGCCCTGGCACTGATTCTCGCTTAGCATTTCCATCACGCGCCCGTCCGGCGCGAGCTTGTCGTCGTAGTCGAAGCGCTCGGCCATCCAAGCGCGCTCGGTCACTTCGAGGATGTCCTGCCAGCGGTTGGAATTGTTTTCGTCGGGACTGAACACGCGGAAATTTTTGCGCGCCGAATTGAGCTTCATGACGTCGCGCAGGAACCGCCCCATGACGCGGGTCGCTTCGGCGGTCGCGGCGCCGGGCGATGAGACTCTGACGGCATAGTCGCGAAAATCCGGCAAGCGAAGGTTTTTCAAAAGCAGACCGCCGTTCGCATGTGGGTTGGCGCTCATCCGCCGCTCGCCTTTCGGCGCCAGCTCGGCGAGCTCGGCGCGGAGCCGGCCGTCGCCGTCGAAAAGCTCCTCCGGCTGGTAGCGCTTCATCCACTGTTCGAGAATTTTCACGTGCGCGGGATTGCTGTGCATCTCGCCCATCGGGACCTGGTGCGAGCGCCAGTAATCCTCGACGCGTTTGCCGTCGATCTCTTTTGGGCAGGTCCAGCCCTTGGGGCTCCGGAGCACGATCATCGGCCAGCGCGGCCGCTCGACGCGACCGCCGCTTCTCGCGTCCGCCTGAATCTTTTGAATCTCGTCGATAACACGGTCGAGCGTCTCCGCCATGAGCCGATGCATCTTTTCCGGCTCGCGGCCTTCGACGAAATAGGGCGTATAACCGTAGCCGCGGAGCAATTGTTCCAATTCTTCGCGGCTGATGCGCGCCAGTACCGTGGGATTGGCGATCTTGTAACCGTTGAGGTGGAGAACCGGCAGCACGGCGCCATCGGTCGCGGGGTTCAAGAATTTGTTCGAATGCCAGCTCGTCGCGAGCGCTCCGGTTTCGGCTTCGCCGTCGCCGATCACGCACGCCACGATCAGATCGGGATTGTCGAACGCTGCGCCGTAGGCATGCGACAGCGAATAACCCAGCTCGCCGCCTTCGTTGATCGATCCGGGAGTCTCCGGCGCGGCGTGGCTCGGGATACCGCCGGGGAACGAGAACTGCTTGAAGAGTCGCTTCATGCCTTCTTCGTCGGACGAGACGTTCGGATAGATTTCGCCGTACGTTCCTTCGAGATAAGCGTTTGCGACGACGGCAGGACCGCCGTGGCCGGGGCCGGTGATGTAGATCATGTCGAGATCGTGCTCGCGGATCACGCGGTTCAGATGAACATAAATAAAATTCAGGCCGGGCGTCGTGCCCCAGTGGCCGAGCAGCCTCGGCTTGATGTGCTCTTTCGCCAGCGGTTTTTTGAGCAGCGGATTGTCGTAAAGGTAGATCTGGCCGACGGAGAGATAATTCGCCGCGCGCCAGTAAGCGTCGATCTTCCGCAGCAACTCGTTAGATATAGTCTCAGGCATAAATACCTCGTTTCATCGTGCCTTTGTTGCGAGGCCGAGCAGTCGGCAGGCCGCGCGCGCGATCATCACCTCTTCGTCGGTATGGATGACGCGCACCGTTGCCGGACTCCCCGCGCGCGAAATCACCGGGGCGCCGGCGCGGTTTTTCGTCTCGTCGATCTGAACGCCGAGAAAGTCGAGTTCGCCGCAGATACGCTCCCGAATCGCGGCGGCGTTTTCGCCGATCCCGCCGGCGAAGACGAGCGTGTCGAGTCCGTTCAATGCGGCGGAAAAAGCGCCGATCCACTTTTTCGTCTGGTAGCAGAACAGCGCGACGGCTTCCGCGGCGCGAACGTCGGTGCTTTCGCGCTCCAGCAAGGTGCGCATGTCCGAGCTGATTTCCGAGATTCCCAACAGGCCCGACTCGCGATTCACCATCTCGTGAAACCGCTCCGCCGTCATCCGCTCCTCGCGCGCCATATAGCCGACCAGCCCCGGGTCCAAATCGCCCGCGCGCGTGCTCATCGGCAGTCCTGCGGCGGGCGTGAAGCCCATCGTCGTGTCGATGCATTTGCCGTCGCGCACCGCCGCGAGGCTCGCGCCGTTGCCGAGATGGGCCAGGATCACGCGGCCGTTTGCGGCTTCGCTGCCGCCCACGCGCGCCAGCTCTTCCATGAGATACGCATACGACAATCCGTGGAAGCCGTATCGCTGGACGCCTTTCGCGTCGAACCGGCGCGGAATCGGCAGCAGACGCGCGACGCGCGGCAGCGAATCGTGAAAGGCGGTGTCGAAGCAAGCGACCTGCGGCAAATCGGGATAGCGCTCGCCGAGCGCTTCCATCAGGCGGATTTCCGACGGCAGGTGTTCCGGATCATAAGGCCCGAGGCTGCGAAGGTCGTCGATCAACTGCCTGGTCACGCGCTCGGGCGCGCGATGCTTCGGTCCGCCGTGGACGATGCGGTGGCCGGCCGCGCGCAGAGAATGCGCATGCAGCCGCTGCTCGAGCCGATCCATCAGCGCGGACGCGGCCGCGCCGTGATCCGGCGCATCGATGGATTCCGTCTGCGCTTCTTTCCCCGTCTGTTGGAACGTTAACGCAGCTTCCGACGACGCGATGCGATCGATTTTTCCCGAAAAAAGACGCGACATGTCCGAGTCCACCGAATACAGCGCGAATTTGATGCTCGATGAGCCGCCGTTTATCGCGAGCACGCACGGGGTGTGCGTGTTAAAAATAGGTTTCGCCTCTCCCGCCCCGGCGATCGTCATACATCAACCCTATAACACCAGTCGGCGCGATCAAGGTTACGATCCGCTAAACTCCTCATTGCAAAAGCCAGGGCGCTGTAATAGCGACTTGAGCAGCATGGCTCCGTTTACGACGATCGGCGCCGCGATTCCGCGCGCCGAGGGCGCCGAAAAGGTGACCGGCCGCACGCTTTACGCCGCGGACGTGCAGCTTCCGGCAATGCTCTGGGGAAAAATTCTGCGCAGCCCGCATCCCCATGCGCGCATCCGCCGCATCGACGCCGAGAGGGCGCGCCGCGCGCCGGGAGTCCGCGCGGTCATCACGGGTTCCGACATCCCGGATCGCTATATCGGAAAGATGATCCGCGACATGCCGGTGCTCTGCTGGGATACGGCGCGCTTCGTCGGGGACCGCGTCGCAGCGGTCGCGGCCGAGTCGGTCGACGCGGCGGAAGAAGCGCTTTCGCTGATCGATGTCGAATATGAAGAGCTGCCGGCGGTCTTCGACCCGCTCGACGCGATGCAACCCGACGCGCCGCGGCTTCATGAGGATGTCGCCGCTTACGACGGCGCGCCGAAAAAGCGGCTTGCCTTAGACGTGCATAACGGCCTGACGCGCCTGGCGTGGAAAAAAGGCGACGTCGAGCGCGGCTTTCGCGCAGCGGATCTGGTGCTGGAGCATACTTTCCGAATCCCCGCGCGGCATCAAGGATACATCGAGCCGCACGCTGGCATCGTCGCCGTCGCGCCCGATGGAAAAGTGCAAGCGTGGATCTCCGCGAAGAATCCGTTCGGCGTGCGCTCGCAGCTGGCCAAGGCGATCGGACTGGCCGAAGGAGATATTCGTATCAACCCGATCAACGTCGGCGGCGAGTTCGGCGGCAAAGGAGATGCCTGCGATCTGCCGGTCGCCTATTTTCTCGCACGGCAGGCAGGGCGGCCGGTGAAGATCGTGATGAGCTATGCCGAGGACCTGGCCGCGAGCAACCCGGCGCATCCGGCGGTCGTGACGGTTAAGAGCGGCGTGACGCGCGACGGCCGCATCGTCGCGCGGACGTTCAAGTCGGTTTACGCCGGCGGCGCTTACGGCGCGCTCAAGGCGAACGCCGCGCTCGCGTCGTGGCATTACGCCGGCGGACCCTATCGCGTCGACAACGCCGAGATCGAATTTCTTCAGGTCTACACCAACACGGTCCCCGGCGGTTATTACCGCAGCCCGGGATCGATCGCGACGGTCTTCGCGCTTGAATCGCACACCGATCTCATCGCGCGCGAGCTTGGTGTTGATCCCGCCGAATTCCGCCTCAAAAATCTCGTCCGCGACGGCGATACCGACGCGGCGGGGCGGCCGATCGAGACCGTACGCTTCCGCGAAGTGCTGCAGGCCGCGCTCGTCGCCGCCGGCTGGCATAAGCCGAAGCCGGCAGGCCGCGGGCGCGGCATCGCGCTCTTCGGCCGGCATATCAGCGGCGGCGACACGGGGATCATTCTCACCGCCGAGTCCGACGGGAGTCTCACGCTGACGAGCCCGACAATCGACCAGGGCGCCGGCACGCATACGATCCTGAGGCAGCTCGCGGCGGAAGAGATGGGCGTGCCGATAGATCAAGTGCGCGTCGTCGTCGGCGATACCGACACGACCCCGCGCGACAGCGGGGCGCGCGCAAGCCGGATGACGTACGTCGCCGGCCACGCGATCGTGCACGCATGCCGCGAGCTGCGGGAAAGGCTGTGCGCCGAGGCGGCGCGGATTCTCGAATGTGCGCCGCAAGAGGTCGAATACCGCGCCGCGAAGCTCTGCTTACGCGACGATCCGAGCCAGCAGGTTCCGCTGCGCCGTGTCGCCGCGCGCGAGCGCATCGCGGTCACCGTCGACGAAGATTTTCCGCCGCCCGACGACGTGACCTACACCTGCGCCCAAATCGCCGAAGTCGAGGTGGAGCCCGAGACGGGCGGGGTGCGCATCGCGCGCTTTATCACCGCGCACGACATCGGCACGGTCATCAACCCGATTACGCACCAGGGGCAAGTCGACGGCGGTTTCGTCATGGGCATGGGGCAGGCGCTGATGGAGGAGCTGGTGCTCGATGGCGGGCGCGTCGCCAACGCTAGCCTCGGCGACTACAAGCTGCCGACCGCCGCCGATGTCCCGCGGCTGGAGACGGTCCTCGTGCCGACGGACGGCGGCCTCGGACCGCACAATGCGAAGGCTATCGGCGAGTTTTCCAACAATAGTCCGCCGGCGGCGATCGCCAACGCCGTCGCGGACGCAGTCGGCGTCCGCCTGTTCGACCTGCCGATCACCGCCGAAAAGGTTTATCGTGCGCTCAATGGAAAGGAGAGGGGACTATGAAAAGCTTTAAACCGGCCGGCTTTCTCATCGTTGTTCTTTTCGCGCAGGCTCTCTCGTACGCGGCATTCGCCCAGGACACGATTCGCGTCGGCGTGCCGCTGTTTCCGACCGTCTCCTTTCCGGTCTTCATCGCGCAGCAGAAAGGCATCTTCGAAAAGAACGGGCTGCGCGCCGAGCTCATCCGCATCAACAGCGAGCCGACAACGTATCAGGCGTTGATCTCCGGCGACATCGACGCGACCTCCGGCGCGCCGACCGGGCTGATTCAGTCCAATTTGCAGGGCATCCCGGTCGTCTCGCTCGGGAGCTGGGACAATCATGTGTCGTACACAATGGTGACGAAGGAAAAGATCGACGATCTGGCGCAGCTCAAAGGCAAGAAGGTCGGCATCAACCGCTTGGGCGGAAAATCCTCGCTCATTCTCCGCGTGATGCTCGAAGACGCCGGCCTGAATACGTCGAAGGACGTCACCCTGCTTCAGCTGGGCGGCTCGCAAGAGAGACTCGCGGCGCTCATGCGCGGCGGCGTCGATGCGGCGCCGGTGGACTTCGCCTTCGAGCCGAAGATGAAGCAGATGGGGCTTTTTCTCGTGCGGGGAAAGCTCACGCCATTCATGAACGGCCCGATCGCCGTCACCGCCGCTTCGTTGAAAGCGAACCGGCCCAAATGGGTTCGCTTCGTCAAATCGTATCTCGAAGCGACCGCGTATATGATGACAAACCGCGAGGGGTCGATCGATGTGCTCAAGCGCTCCATCGGCTTGGACGACAAGGAGACGCTCGAGCACACCTACAACGAGATGCGCGCGCGCGCGACGGTCGACCTGGTGCCGCCTGACGCGGCGGTCGACAATCTCATCAAGATGATGACCTACGTCGATAAGCGCGCGACCACCGTCGACAAGGCGAAGCTCGCGGACTATTCGATTCTCAAAGAGCTGCAGAAAAAATGAACAGAGGCGGCCGGCGGTTCCGCTCCGGTAACGACCGGCTGCTCATCGTATAGGGCGTTGGGACGCCGCGAACGAGTCAGCCGTTTGCCGCCGTGCGATCACGCGGCGTCCAGCGCGCGGATTACCAGCACGGGATCTCCCGAATGGCGCACGATGCGGTCGGCTACGCTGCCCATGACGAAGCGGCGCACGCCCGATCTTCCGTGCGTGCAGATGGCGATGAGGCTCGCGCGCCGCTCCCGCGCGACGGCGATAATTTGTTCTTCCGCAAAGCCTTCGACCACAACTGCGGAGATATTGAGAATCCCTCGGGCCTTGAGCTCTTTCACCTTGCCGTCGAGATAATTCCGGGTTTCGTCCCGAATCAGCTCCCAGATGTGCTCGTCCGGCGTGTAGGTCTCGTCGTAATACAGGTTCGGGAGATTGAAAACGCGCACGAGAATCAGCTCGAGGTCGAGCTTTCGGCAAAGCTCCTCCACGTGCGCGAGAACGGTCTCGGCGAGCTCGGAGCCGTCCAACGGAACAAGGATCGATTTCAACGGCGCCTCTTGTGCCGGCGTTGTCGGCGCGACACTCCGGAACAGCAGCAAAGGGTTGCGACACGCGTGCAGAACTTTTTCCGCCACGCTGCCCAGTACCCAGCGCTGAATTCCCGAACGGCCGTGCGTGGTCATCGCAACGAGCGTGTCCGGCGCGGCGGCGGCATGATCGACAATCACCTCTTCCGGATGGCCGACCTCGACCGCGCAGTCCATCCATGATTGTCCGTGAAACGTCGCGGCGAGGTTGTTGAGATATTCAAGAATTTTTGTCTTGCGCTGCGCGACCATCGCGTCCTGCTTGGGGTCGACGTTGTCCGGCATCAGCGTGTCGTAGTCGATTACCTCCAGCAGCTCGACCGGCACGGCGAGCTTTTCAGCTAGCGTACGGGCGTGCGGCAGGATGGCTTCGGAGAGCTTCGAGCCGTCGAGCGCGACGAGAACTTTGCTGTACATGGTTAAACCCTCCAAGCGCGGCTATCGCGCACATCCGGCCACGGGTGTGATGTCCATCGAAGTAGAGCAAAAAACATGCCTCGAAAAACTGCAATCAATCTGCGATTGCGCACAACGTTTTCGCAAAATTGAGCCGCCTCCGCGCTTTTCTTCGCACTTCTGCGAAACCGCCATATCATCGGCAAGAATATAGTTATCACTGCATTCATGGCGCACAAGGCCGGCGGTTTTTAACCCGTGCGAGCTTGCCTCCCGTGCGCCGAAGCAAGTATAGTGTCGTGGTTCGACATCATCGCTGCGAGGAAACTATGCGTCCAAAATCGAATCTGATCGCATTGATGACCGTGACCATCGCGGGCCTCGCGGTGGTCCTGTTTACCGGGTTCGGCGGAGCGATTCCTTCCGCGCACGCCGCAGCCGACGGACGGCCGATCGCCGGAATTCAGTGCGAGCGGCAGGAGTACGGCGACTTCCACATCCACGCGCATCTCGACGTCTTCGTCGACGGCGCCGCGCGCACCGTGCCCGCGATGATCGGCATTCTGCCGGTGCAAAAATGTCTTTACTGGATGCACACGCACGACGAGAGCGGCATCATTCATATCGAGGCGCCGAAAAAGCGCGCCTTCACGCTGGCGCAGTTCTACGACCTGTGGAAGACAACCGCGGCGGGCGCGCCCGAGCGCAAGGACGCGCCGAAGATTTTCGTCAACGGCAAGCGCGTAAACAAGCATCTCGACCAAATCGAGCTCGACGATCACATGCAGATCGCCGTTGTCTATGGCAAAGAGCCCGCGTCCATCCCGCAGTCTTACGACTTCAAGGGCGCTTGACGTGTCAGCGCAAGTTTGATTGTTTCTCGGTGAGTTGATCG
This sequence comes from Binatia bacterium, assembly GCA_036522615.1. Classification (GTDB taxonomy): domain Bacteria; phylum Desulfobacterota; class Binatia; order UBA9968; family UBA9968; genus JAJPJQ01. Next base: position 9,422 of record DATDFN010000194.1, read on the forward strand.
ATTCGCTGTGTAGGGTACGGATATGCCTTTTGTCGCGGCAGTAGCCGCCAGCCACGCGCCGAACATTCTGCTGGAGCCCGGAGCGGAGTGGGATGAGTTCATGGCGCTTCACTACCGGATGGCGCCGCAGGCGGCATCCACGAAGCCCTCACTCGAAGCGCAGCAGAAGCTCCGCCGCGACGCCGAGAAGGCTTATGCGGCGCTGCGCGCCGATCTCGAAACGGCGCGCCCGGACGTCCTGATCGTCGTCGCCAACGACCAATTCGTCAACTTCGCCTACAATAATATTCCGACGTTCTTCATTACGCTCGCCGACGAGGTGAAAGGACAATTCACGCGCCACCGCTTTCACTACCGCAACGACAAAGAGCTCGGGCGGGCGATCCTTAAAGCCGGCATCGACGCCGGCATCGATTTTTCCTTCGGCGAATACATCGAGCTACAGCACACGCAAACCGTGCCGCTGCATTTTCTGCTCCCGGAGCCGAAAATTCCCATTCTGCCGATCTACGTCAACACGTGGGTCGAGCCGATCCCGACGCCGCGCCGCTGTTTCCAAGTCGGCGAGCTGATCGGCAAGGTCGCCGAGGGATGGAAAGAGCGCGTCGCGATCCTCGCGACCGGCGGCCTGTCGCATTTCCCCGGCTCGCCGCGCATCGGCGAGATCGACACGAGCTTCGACCATAAGCTGCTGGAGATTTTGCGCGAGGGAAAAGGCCGATCGCTGGCGGATTACTCGGTCGAGGAGATCTGCAAGGCCGGCGATTCGGAATTTCTCAACTGGATGGTCGCGATCGGCAGCGTCGGCGACGCGAAGGCCAAACAAACGTTCTACATGCCCGATCACGTCGCCACGGGCTGGGGATTCGTCTCTTGGAAGATCTAAAAAAGTTTTGAATGTTGAGTGTTGAGTTTTGAGTTAGGGGAACGGTGGAATTCAAAACTCATAACTCAAAACTAAGAACTCACGCGGAGCGCGCATGAGCAGCTATCATCTGAACCGCTTCCTTTTCGATCTCAAGATGGACGCCGAGGCGTACGAGCGGGCGACGAGCGATCTCGATCGCGCGCTCGGCCGCTACGAGCTCACGGCGGAAGAAAAAGAGGCGATTAAGCAGGGCGATCCGCGGAAATTGCGCCAACTCGGCGCTCACGGAATGCTGGCGCTGTACGTCTTGCGGCTCAATCGAGAGTTTCAGCGGAATATTTACTGGAGTCAAAAGTAGCGGACATCTACAGCGGGGAGACACTGAATGGATCTCGGATTGAAAGGCAAGGTTGCGCTGGTCGCCGGCGCCAGCCAGGGGATCGGGCGGGCCGCGGCGATGGGCTTCGCGCGCGAGGGCGCGAAAGTCGCGATTTGCGCGCGCGGTGAGGGGCCGCTGAAGGAGACGGCGGACACGATCCGGCGCGAGACGGGCGGCGAAGTGCTCGCGCTGGCCGCCGACATGTCGAAGGCCGAAGACATCAAGAAATTCGTCGCGGCGACGGTCGAGAAGTTCGGCCGTCTCGACGTCGTCGTCACGAATGCCGGCGGTCCGCCGCCGGGCGAGTTCATGAAGTTCACCGACGAGGACTGGGAGAACGCCTTCCGGCTCAATTTCCTGAGCGCGGTGAGGCTCACGCGCGAGGCGGTGCCGCACATGAAGAAAGTCGGCGGCGGACGCGTGATCAACATTTCGTCGTATGCGGTCAAAGAGCCGATCGCCGGCCTGGTGCTCTCGAACGGCGTGCGCACCGGCGCGATCGGCCTTGCGAAAACGCTTTCGCGCGAGCTGGCGAAGGACAACATTCTCGTAAACAACGTCTGCCCCGGCAGGATCGACACCGACCGCGCCAAGAAGCTCAACGCGGCGCGCGCCGAGCGCATGAAAATGTCGATCGAGGAAGTTAATAAACAAATGACGGGCGAGGTCCCGCTTGGCCGCTACGGCACGGCGGATGAGACCGGCGACTTGATCGTTTTCCTGGGCTCCGACCGGGCGAGCTACATCACCGGCGCGACGATCCAGGTCGACGGCGGGCTCGTGCGGGCGATTCAATAAATAATGGTCCACTTCGTCATTCAGTGGGATTTGCCGGATCAGAAGGCGAATCTCACCATCTACGCCAACAAGGCGAAAAACGACTGGCTGCCGGCGACGCTCGCGCACCGCGGCGTGGTCGAGATCCGTAATTACCGCAACCCGCTCGAGATAACGCCGCAAGTCGCGATCACGATCGACTTCGAGACGCTGGACGCGTGGCGGGACTACATCGATTCGCAGGATTACATCCGCATCATGCGCGAGCTGCGCATCCTCGGCTGCCGCAACTTCGTCGTCAACGTCTGGTCTCCCTCGCGGTATTTTCCGGAGACCCTGAGGCCGGACAAGAAATAAAGCCGCGGCTTGAATCGCATCGCCGGTAAAGCTACATTAGCGCCGTTTATTCGCGGCGATTAATTGTTGCTCATGCCGGCATTTTCTGTCAAACCTTTCCGAAACCTCCTCCTGGCAGTCGCCGCGCCGATTTTTTTCGGGCCGGGCTGCCCTCTCGTCGACACATCCACGACGAGCGCAACCACCTACATCAACCGCGGCAACAGCTCCTACAGCCAAGGGCAGTACGACGCGGCGATCGCGAGCTATGACAAGGCACTGGAGATTAGTCCGAACGCCGCGGCTTACAATGGCCGCGGCATCAGTTATCGGGCCAAAGGCGACTACGAGCAATCGATCAAAGATCTAAGTAAAGCATTGGAGCTCGACCCGAAGTCCGCCGTGATCTATACCAACCGCGGCTGGACGTACAAAGAAATGCGCGATTACGACCGCGCGATCGCAGACCACGACCGAGCGATTGAACTCGATCCCAATCTCGCCGGCGCCTATACCAACCGGGGGTCGACCTACGAGAGAAAAGGGGATTACGACCGGGCGATCGCTGATCACACGAAAGCGATGGAGCTGAACCCGCGGCTCGAGGCTCCGTACGGCAACCGCTGCTTGGCGTACATCGGCAAAGGACGGTACGACGACGCGATCGCCGACTGCACGAAAGCCGTGGAGATTAACCCGCGGTATGCCATGGCCTTCGCTAATCGCGGCTACGCCTATCAGAGCAAGGACGAGATCGACCAAGCGATCGCGGATTACGACAGGGCCCTGGAAATCAATCCGCGGTATGGCTTTGCCTATGCGCAGCGCGGCATGGCCTATTGGAGCCGGCGCGATTTAGACCGCGCGGTCGCCGACTACACGCACGCGCTGGAAATAAATCCGCGCTACGTCGATGCTTACTACAACCGCGCCATCGCTTATTATTATCTCCGGCGTTACGACACAGCGTGGGAGGATGTCCACAGCCTCGAGCGTCTTGGCTACGAAATGAATTCGGAATTTATGAAAGACCTTCGCGTCCTTTCAGGAAGAGAGAAGTAAATGCCGTCGAGTCACCGGAAGGCGGCGCGCGCCGCCGTGAGAATCGCTTTAGCTGTTCTCAGCCTCGCACTCCTCGCCGCCGCGTCAGCGCATGCGGCTGAAAAAGTCCAGTCCAACACGCAGGAAGTGGCCCTCGACAAGGCGCCCGAGTGGGCGCTGCCGCGAATCGAGCCGGCCGCAGCTCCAAGCGCCGAAGCCCGCGCGGGGACCAGCTACGCGTTGATCGACCGGCAGATCGACTGGCGTGGCAAGGAGTCCGCGTACTTCAACCGATTCGTCATCCGCGTCACGAATAACGAGTCGCTCAAGACCGCGGGCGAAATCACCCTGGGGTTTGATCCTGCTTATCAAAAGCTCATCCTGCATGAAGTGACGATCCATCGCGGCGGCGCTCGCCTCGATCGCCTCGACAGGAAATCGGTTCGCGTCGTACAGGAGGAACGTGATCTGCAGACGAACCGTCTGCTCACGGGGCAGGCCAACGCCATCGTCGTGATCCCCGACGTCCGCATCGGCGACCTTCTGGAGTACGCGTTCACCGTGCGCGGGGATAATCCGATTCTGGGCGGCAAGAGATCGATGGTCCTGCTTCAGGCTTACGGTGTCCACGTCGAGAGCTTCCGCTCGCGCATCCTATCTGCGCCCGAGCGCGCCCTGCATTTCAAACCGCTTCTAGGCTCGGACGAGTTCAAGAAGACGCCGCGCGGAGCGTATGACGAATATACTCTGCTCAAATCGAATGTCCGCGCGATCGTGCCGGACTCGATGCTCGCGCGCTGGTATAATCCGCTGCCGCGGGTCCAGGTCACCGAATATTCCAGCTGGTCGGAAGTCGCGGCCTGGGGGCAAACGCTTTTTCCGTCGGGCGCGGCGGCGCCGGCGGTCGCTTCGCTGGCCGAAACGTTTCGCCGCGAGACGGCGAGCGATGAAGAGGCGGCGGCGCGCGCCCTGCGCTTCGTCCAGGAGGAAATCCGCTATCTCGCGGTCGCAATCGGCGAAAACGCCTATCGCGCCTTCGATCCGGCCATCGTTCTGGAGCGCCGCTACGGCGACTGCAAAGATAAGGTCAATCTCTTGCTCGCTTTATTGCGCCGAATGGGCATCGAGGCGTGGCCGGCGCTCGTCTCGGCACAGGTGCAGCACCGGACGGCGGAGTATCTCCCCGCCCCGATCTTCGACCATGTGATCGCGGTGGTGCGGATCCACGGGCGCGACTACTGGGTCGACGCGACGGAAACGTTGCAGTCGACGGAGCTCGAGCGCATGCGCGCCGCAAGATTCGGCTATGCCCTCATGCTGCAGCCCGGCTCGGCGGCGCTCACCGCGCAGCCCGATGCCGTCTTACCGCTGAACGAGCATTCAGCGACCGAAACGATCGTCGTCAAAGATTTCAAGCAGCCGGCCCGAATGACGCTCGAAGTTGTGGCCTCCGGTCAGGAGGCGAGCGAGCTCCGCC
>DATDFN010000195.1:0-9087 GCA_036522615.1 Binatia bacterium
GTTGAAGAAGATGTACGTGAGAATGAAATGGATCTTGCCGAGCGGCTCGTTCATCAGCTTGCCGAACATCTTCGGGAACCAGTAATAGACCGCCGCGAAGAGCGCGAAGATGATGCCCGCGACGACGTAGTGGAAGTGCGCCACGATGTAATAGGTGTCGTGGATGAAGATGTCGACCGGCGTCGACGCCATGAAAATGCCGCTCAAGCCGCCGATCACGAAGTTCGAGACGAAGCCGAGCGCGAAGAGCATCGGCGCGGTGAAGCGGATCGAGCCGCCCCACAGCGTGCCGAGCCAGTTGAAGGTCTTGATCGCCGAGGGAATCGCGATGACCATCGTCGACATCATGAAGGCCGTGCCGAGCAGCGGGTTCATGCCGGAGACGAACATGTGGTGCCCCCAGACGACCCACGAGAGAAAGGCGATCGCGATCATCGAGAACGCCATCGCGTGGTAGCCGAAGATCGGCTTGCGCGAGAACGTCGAGAGGATGTCGGAGGTCACGCCCATCGCCGGGAGCACGAGGACGTAGACCTCCGGATGGCCGAAGAACCAGAACAGATGCTGCCAGAGGAGCGGCTCGCCGCCGCCCGCGGGGAGGAAGAAGCTCGTGCCGAACATGCGGTCGAACAGCAGCATCGCGAGCGCCGCGGTCAGCACCGGCAGCGCGAGCAGCAGGAGGATCGCGGTGATGAACAGCGACCAGATCGTGAGCGGCATGCGGAAGTACGTCATGCCCGGCGCGCGCATGTTGACGACCGTCGTGATGTAGTTGATCGAGCCCATCAGGGACGAGATGCCGAGGATGATCAGGCTGATGATCCAGAGGTGCTGTCCCCACTCGACGCCCGTGTACGAGGCTTGCGCCGAGAGCGGCGCGTAGGAGGTCCAGCCGCCGGCCGCCGGCCCGCCGGGAACGAAGAAGCTCGCGAGCATCACGAGGCCGGAGACGAGGCCGACCCAGAATGACAGCATGTTGAGCTTGGGAAAGGCCATGTCGCCCGCGCCGATCATCAGCGGGATCAAAAAGTTGCCGAAGCCGCCGACCATGATCGGCATGACCACGAAGAAGATCATGATCGTCGCGTGCATCGTGAAGAACGCGTTGTAGGTCTGCGGCGGGAGAATGCCGCCGTACATATAAGGTTCCGGCACCCAGCCCATGAGCGGGATGTTGGTCTCCGGCCAAGCGAGCTCCCAGCGCATCATCATCGCGAGCAGACCGCCGATGATCAGCATGAAAAGCCCGAGGAACAAAAACTGCCGGCCGATCATCTTGTGATCGGTCGAGAAAAGATACGTCCGTACGAAGCCGAGCTCGTGATGAGCCGCCGCGTGCGCCGGGTGCGCCGTCGCCGATTCAGTCATCGATGTTCACCTCTTGGTTCCGAATTAAATTGTCTGCCGAAGCTATTTCGCGGGCCATGTCGCCTGCTGCCACTTCGCGTAATCTTCCGGGCCGTCGACGTAGAGCCAGCCCTTCATGCCGGAATGGCCGAAGCCGCAGAGCTCGGCGCACGGCAGCTCGTACTTGCCGGGCTTTACCGCCTCGAACCACACGAGGATATCCTTGCCCGGCAACGCGTCCTGCTTGAGGCGGAGATTGGGGAGGAAGAAGCTATGGATGACGTCCTTGGATTTGAGAATGACATGGACGACTTTCTTCACCGGGACGTGGATGTCGTTGTCCACCTGGAAGTCGTCCTCGGTGCCGAATTTTCCGTCCGGGCCGGGATAGACGACCTCCCAGTTGAACTGCTTCGCGGTCACCTGAAGCGTCACCTCGGGCGCCGGCGGATGGGCTTTGATCTTTCCCCACGTCGACACGCTCGCGAACGAGAGGCCGATGAAGACGATCGCCGGGATCACCGTCCAAGTGATCTCGAGCGCGGTGTTGCCGTGCGTGTAGGTGGCTTTGCGCCCTTCGCGGCGGCGGTAGGCGATGAGGAAGATGATCATGAGCGCCGTCACGGCGACCAGCGCCACGCCCGTAATGTAGTAGATCGCGTAAAAGAGGCGGTCGATCTCGCCGCCAAATGTGGAGACATCCTCCGGCAGCCAACTCAGCATTCGGTTTGAATTTCCTTTTGGGATGGACTTTGTCGATCTAGCTAACATAGCCCTATAGCCATTGCAAGCGCGGCGCGCCAAAGTTTGCAAACCGCGCGCGCCGATGCTAGCCGTGAGCGCATCGCCATGCTTGGTTCGATCGATTGGGCGGTCGCGGCGCTGTGGCTTCACGTCCTCGCCGCGATGGTCTGGACCGGCGCGCTCGCGTTTTTCGGCGTCGCCTTCGCGCCGGCGGCGCGCTCGCTCGCGCCGGAAGAGGCGATCGCCGCGTTCGAGCGCGGGCGCCGCGCGCTCCAGACGCTCTCGTGGACCGCGATCCAGATTCTGCTGCTCACCGGCGCGCTGAACGTTTATTTCCGCCTGCGCGCCGGCGATCCCGGCGCTTTTTACGTCTGGACACTCGCGATCAAGGTGCTGCTGTTCGGCGCGATGGTGTTCCACCAATCGCTCCAGGCGTTCAAATACGGGCCACAGATCGCCGCCGCGGCCGAGTGCGCCGAGACCGAGGCGGCGTCGCCGGCGCTGCGCGAGAATCTCACGCGCTGGACGGCGCTGCTCAACATCAACACGGCGATCGGCCTGGTCGTCCTGCTGCTCGGAATTTTTCTCGGGAGATAGCCATGGAAAACGGCTTGCCGGCGGGCCGCTCGATGCCCGTGGGAAAAAGCGGCATGACCGTCTCGCGCCCCGCCTGCGTCGCGAGCGGCTGCGACGCAGCCTGTTCCAGAGCTTCGGCTGCGGGCTCGTCGGCGGAGCGACCGGCATCATGCTGCACAACCGCGGCAAGCTCTTCGCTCGACGCCGAGCATCTCACCCTCTCCCAAAGGGAGAGGGAATCAATAGCTACAAAAAAGCGAGGAGAAAATCTTCTCCCTCTCCCACCGGGAGAGGGTTGGGGTGAGGGTCCCTTCTTTCACGAAGTGCGAACCCGGAACGCAAAACTATCTCATCGCGCGATCGGCCACGCGGCCGGCGTCGGCCGCCGCGCGCCGAAGCGCGGCGGCGTGAAAGGCTCTTCCTTCGTCCTGATGTCCCGCCAGACCTGCTCGACTCCCGCGGCGACGCGCGCGCGATCCAGGCCGTCGACGACGAGCGCCTGCGTCCCGCGGCGCTCCGCATAATAGTATGCGCCGGGGGATCGCTTCGCCGCGAGCCGGCTGTACGCCTGGATGAATTCCTCGGCGTCGCTCTCCGAATCCCACACCGTCGCCCAGACGAACGCGACTTCCGCGCCGCGGGCGTAGGCGACGAGGCGGTCTCCGTCCCAGCCTTCGGCGGCGGTCCGCGCGTCGTCCTTCGGCAGGTGCTGCTCGAAAAGCACCCGCGTCATAAATTCACCCAACACATTGCTCTCGATCTCTTTCCAATCCGCCGGAAAGAGCGCGGCGAGGTCGCCGAAATCGACCCGCGTCGGCGGGTCGGGATCGCTAAAATATTTCTCCGGATGGAGGACCTGCTCGGTCGAGAGCGGCGGCGAGGCGTAAACCGCGTCGATGTCCGACCAGCCGCCCTCGCCCAGGAGCGGCGCGAGAAAGGCGGCGCCGGCATAGTACGGGAAGAACATCTCCTCGATCAGCGCCGGCGGCACGCCGCCGAGCGCCGGCATCGAGCCGCGCATCTCGGTCTCGAAGGCGCGCGCGAAGCGCATCAGCTCCTGCGGGCTGGCGCCGATATACGCGTAGCCGCTGAGCGTCGCGTCCCCTTCCACGATCGCGCGCAGCGCGAGATCGACGTCGTCGTCGGTCGCCTTGTTGAGCCGCTCGACCGAGGGAAAGTGCTGGCTCTGCAGAGCGTGCGTCAGCTCGTGCGCGAGCACCAGGGGAATGTCCTCGCCCGCGCCGGCGCCGCGGTCCGGCATCACGAGCTTCTTCGTGCGCGGATCGTAGTATGCGACGACTTCGGCGCCGTAGAATTGCAGCAGGGCTTTTTTGAGATCGACTTTCTCCGGAATGAGGCCGAGCTTGCCGTACGCGAGCGACACCTTGAGGAGCCCGTCTTCGCCGTAATCGTCGGCGATCTCCCGCTCGAAATCGGCCAGCATCTCGGCGCGGCTCTTGATCTCGATCGGCACCGGCGCCTTGAAGGCAAGACCGCGGAGCGCGGCGAGCCGCGGCTTGATCTCGTCGACGAGCTCCGGGTCGGACGCGGAGCGCCGCGCCGGCGCCGCCGAGGCGCAGCCGCAGAGGAGCAGCAGGAGGACGAGAAGAATCCGCGGCGACAAAAGCGCTTACCGGGAGGAATAGAGAGACTTGATGTAGCCGCTGTCTTCGAGCTGCTTCACGAACTCCGTGTCCATGAGACTCTCGGGCGCGACGGTTTTCGCCTTGGGATTTTGCGGCGCGAGCTGATCGAGAATGAAGCGGATGCCGCCGACGGTCGGATAAGGCGCCGCGGCGAGCTGGGGCGCGTAAAAACCCACGGTCGCGGAAAGGATCTCCGGATCCTTGATGCCGGTATACTTCTGCGTCACTTTGGCCGCGAAATCGGGCTTGTTTTTGTACAGCGCGATCGCTTCGACGTACGCGCGCATGAAGCGCCGCACGATGTCGGCGTGGTCGCGCACGTAGGATTTTTTCGCGGTCAGCGTGACGAAAGGAAATTCGAGTCCCAGCGCCCCGACGTTGGCGAGCTCCTTGTAGCCGAGCTTGGCGGCGTGCATCGTGAACGGATCGGCGAGCGCGCCGGCGGCGATCCGTCCCGAGGCGATGCCGCCCATGATGCCTGCGTACTCTTCGAGCTGGACGATCGCGACGTCCTTGTCCGGCACAAGATTGTATTTCCTCAGCGCGTAGCGCGCCGAGATGTCGGTGTTGGCGCCGTAGCGCGTAACGCCGATCGCCTTTCCTTTCAGCTCCTCCATCCTGTTGACGGTGCCCATGATGACGATCGGCGTCGTATTCAGGACAACCGACAGCAGGACGAAATCGGCGCCGCCGACCGCCGCCTGAATCACCGCGGGGCCGCCGGTCTGCGCGACCGCGAGCTCGCCCGCGAGCAGCGCCTGCGACATCGTCGTGCCGCTGCGAATGAAGGCGACCTCGACCCTGAGTCCCTGTTTTTCGAACAGGTTCGCCTCGCGCCCGACCCAGAGGACCGCGTGCGGGCCGGAGGTCGCGCTGTAGCCGGAGGCGATGCGCGTGAGCGACTGCGCCGAGAGCGTCGAAGCCGAGAGGAGCAGCGTCGCGCATACCAGCAGGAAACGCTTCATGATGCCTCCGGTATTGATTTCACCACGGCCGAAAAGTATGGCTTAGTTGTCACACAGGGGTCTGACCCTGTCAACCGTTTGCAGGAGGCGCTTATGCTGGAAGTGAAAACGCTGAGAACCTTCGCCCTCAACGCGAAAAACCTCGCGCAGGCGGAAAAATTTTACACGCAGGTTCTGCGCGGCGAGGTCGTCCGGCGCATCGAGCCCAACGAGGAGCAGCTCAAGCGCGGCCGCGTCAAGGAAGTCGACGTGCAGCTGGGCAATGTCCAGGTCCACCTCTTCGACGCGTCGGAAAGCCCGCGCAACGGCGTGCCGCACCACACGATCATGGTCCCGTGGCGCGAAAAAGCCGAAGTGCTGAAAGAATTGGAGCGCGGCGGCACCAAAGTCGAAAACACGCGCGACCACGGCGACGGCAAAAGCTATTCGCTCTACGTGAAAGACCCCGACGGCAACCTCTGGGAATTGTGGGCGGCGGCTTCCTGATTCGACTGATCGGACGGATCCGACTGATCCGTCTGATGATCAAAATTCTTTCGTGATCTCCGAGCCGCCGAGCGGCCGCCGGTCCTCGCGCGCGAGGCGGATGATCACCTGCGTCACCATCACGCTGTTGGGCACGATGATCTCGTGGCTGTCGGGATCGGTGAGCACCGTGTAGCCGAGCGACAGCTCCGACACCGTGCCGATCGCGGCGCCGCGCGGCGTATTGAGCTGCACGCGGTCGCCGATGTGGAACGGCCGGTAGAGCAGCAGCGAGAAGCCGGCGACGAGATTGCCGAGCGTATTCTGCGCCGCGAGGCCGACCACGACCGAGGCGACGCTGACGCCGGCGAGCAGCGCCGTCCCCATCGCGCGCAGCGCCGGAATCAGGTGTGCATACAAGATCAGCGCGATCAAAAAGACCACGACCTGCAAAAACTGCACGACGAAATTGAGCGCCGTCACGTCGGACAGGTGCCGCGCGCTGCGGCGCGCGAAAAGGCGAGCGAGGCGGCCGACGAAAAGCGCGGCGGCGAGAAAAACGACCGCGTAGAAAAACGCCCCGGCGGCGTTTTTCGGATCGAGGATCAGGCGGAGGAAGTCTTCGAAGTAGTCCATCCGGTTTTATGCTTTGAGCAGCGTCCAGAGACCGATCGCGATGAAGCCGGCGCCGGCGACATAATGAAGAAACCGCTCATTGATGTGCTGCGAGAGGAGCGCGCCGACGAGAACGCCGAGCGCCGAGGTGAGAACCAGCGCGGACGCGGAGCCGATGAAGACGGTAAGCTTGCTCACCTCTTTATCGGAGGCGAACAGCAGCGTTGCGAGCTGGGTCTTATCGCCCAGCTCTGCGACGAAGACCGAGCCGAAGACGGTGAAGAGGGTTTTCAAGTCCATGAAGGGGCTCCTTGACGCAGTGATTTTAACCGAGCATAGCACCGGCGCGCGATCGCGCGCCAGCAACTAAAGAGACAAATCGACGAAACGGCGGGAGCCCTACCCCGCCAAGCGCACGTGCTTCTTTTCCAATTCCACGAGCTTGGCGCGGACGAGCTTCATGTCGTCGACGAAGCGGCGGTATTCCAATTCCTGCTGCTGTTTTTCCGGATGGCGGTAAATCGCCGACGGATGGATCGTGACGAACGTCGCCGGCGCGAGCGGCGACTCCTGAAAGGTGCCGCGTTCTTTCTGGATCGTGGCTTTTTTCTTGAGCACCGACTGCGCGGCGGTCGCGCCGAGGCAGACCAGGATCTGCGGGCGGATGATTTCCGCCTCCGCTTCGAGCCACGGAAAGCACGCCGCCATCTCGCTCGCGAGCGGCCGCTCGTGCTTGCGGCGCTTGCCCATCGGCTTCCATTTGAAGTGCTTGACCGCGTTGGTGACGTAGACTTTGTCGCGGTCGAGGCGCGCTTCGGCGAGCGCCTTGTCGAACATGCGCCCCGCCGGGCCGACGAACGGATGGCCCGCCTTGTCTTCGTAGTCGCCGGGCTGCTCGCCGACAAAAATAACGAGCGCGTCCTTCGGCCCCTCGCCGAAGACCGTCTGCGTCGCGCGCTTGTAGAGATCGCAGCCCTTGCAGGAGGCCGACGCTTTTTTAAGCGCGGGGAGGGTTTTGACCGGCGGCAGGAAGTCGGCCGCCGAGCGATCGCGTTTCAGCCGCTGTAGAGCCATGAGGCCACTCCGGCGAATCCACTTCCAATATAGCAGCCCCGCGCCGCATATCCAGACGCTCGACGCGCGCGACGTTGAGTGTGAACGTGCCGAACTCCTCCTCGACGCGGCCGTGGAGTAGAAACGGCCGGCCGCCTTCGAGGAGCTGGTAATATTTTCGGTACGCGCCGGGAAAAAATGTCGTCTCGTAGATACCGGTGAGATCCTCGAACGTGACGAACTCCATCAGGTCGCCTTTTTTCGTCTGCGTCATCTTCTCGCTCACGAGAATGCCGGCCATCGCGATCGATTTGCCCGCGTGGCGCGCGAGATCGCGCGCGGGCACGCACGCGGCGAGCCGCGGCGACGCATAGAGCTCGAGCGCGCGACGGCGGAGCGGAAAGCCGAACAGCTCGATCTCGTGCTTGAGCTTCTGCTTCTCGGAAAAATCGCGCGGCGCGGGGAGATCGTCGCCCTCTTTTCCCGCCGCGAGCGCGTGCGCGCGCCATAAAAGCGCCGGGCGCGTGAGCCCGCCGGCGATCGAATCGAAGCAGCCGGCCTTGATGAGCAGGCGCAGCGCCGCGAGTCCCGGCCGCGCGCGCGCTTGGAAATCGCTCAGCGAGCGGAACGGGCCGGCGGCGTTCCGCTCGGCGACGACTTTATCGATCCACGCGCGCTCGAGACCTTTCACCTGCATGAAGCCGACGCGGATGTTTTTCCCCGCCGGCGTGTAGGCCCACGCGCTTTCGTTGATGTCCGGCGGCAGGAACTCGATCCCCATCCGGCGCGCTTCGGAAACATAGGCGAATGTCGGGTAGAAGCCGCCCTCGTTGCTGATGACCGCGGCCATGAACTCCGCCGGATGGTGCGCCTTCAGATAGGCGCACTTGAACGACAGGCGCGCGTAGCTCGCCGAGTGCGGCTTGCAGAAGCTGTAGCCGGCGAAGCTCATGATCATCTTCCAGACGCGCTCGACAGTCGCGGGCGCGACCTCTTTTTCGATCGCGCGGCGGAAAAAGCGCTCGCGGTAGTCTTTGAGCTGGAGCTGCTTGTGCTTCTTGTTGAGGATTTTGCGCAAATGCTCGCCTTCGGTCGGCGTGAAATCCGCCAGCGCGACGGCGACGTTGGCGACATCTTCTTGATAGACCATGATGCCGTGCGTCTCGGCGAGCGCTTTCTCCAGCAATGGATGGAGCGGGTCGTACGTCACGCCGTGCGCGCGGCGCACGAAGTCGTTCACGAACGCGATCGAGGCCGGGCGCACGAGCGAGGAGACCGCGACGAGGTATTCGAAGACGTCGGCCTTGTCCTTGAGATGTTCCGGCATTTTCGTCCAGAGCTTTTTCAGTAACAGGCGCGTCGCCGGCGACTCGATATAGAAGCAGCCGATCGTCTCGCCGCGGCAGATCGCGTCCTGCGTCTTCGCGTCGTCGACCGGGTTCCACGTGTGATAGTCCAATTCGATCCCGGCGTTTTCCTTGATCGCCTTGAGCGCGTCGCGCACGACCGCGAGCGAGCGGTTGCCGAGGAGGTCGATCTTGACGAGCCCGGCGTCTTCGACCTGGTCCTTCTCCCACTGCAGCACCGGAATTTTCTTCGTCGTCGACCGGGTTCCACGTGTGATAGTCCAATTCGATCCCGGCGTTTTCCTTGATCGCCTTGAGCGCGTCGCGCAC
>DATDFN010000196.1:0-5528 GCA_036522615.1 Binatia bacterium
GGTGCTGCCCGAAGCGGACGAGGTCGAGGTAAATATCGATCCCAAGGATTTGAAGGTCGACGTCATGCGCGCCTCCGGTCCCGGCGGGCAGAGCGTCAACACGACCGATTCGGCCGTGCGCATGACGCACATCCCGACCGGCCTCGTCGTCTCGTGCCAGGACGAGAAGTCACAGCATAAAAACCGCGCCAAGGCGCTGAAGATTCTGCGCGCCCGCCTGCTGGAAAAAAAGCAGGAGGAGCAGAGCTCCGAGATCGCCGCGACGCGAAAGCTCATGGTCGGCAGCGGCGACCGCAGCGAGCGCATCCGCACCTATAATTTTCCCCAGGGCCGCGTCACGGATCATCGCATCAACTTTACGCTCTACAAGCTCGACCGCGTGATCGAGGGCGAGCTGGAAGAATTGATCGACGCGCTCAACACGCACTACCAGGCCGAGGCGCTGCAGGCGGGATGACGTCGGGAAACTAGATGACGACCATTTCATGGCCAGAAGCGGCCGCGTTTACGCTCGCGTCGGCGGTGAAAGACGCCGTCGCGCAATTCACCGCCGTTGGAATCGACAGCGCGCGGCTCGACGCGGAGATGCTGATGGCAGAGACACTGCGGGTCGAGCGCGGCCGGCTTTACATGAATCCGGACCGTGCGCTCGACGACGCGGCGCTCGCGCGCTTTCGCGCTCTTATCGCGCGGCGCGCGCGCGGAGAGCCGGTGTCGTATATCACCGGCCGGCGCGAGTTCTGGTCGCTCGACTTCGTCGTGACGCCCGCGGTGCTCACACCGCGCCCTGAGACCGAGCTGCTGGTGGAGACAGCGGTGGAGCTTGTCGCAGCGAAATCACCGCCGCGCATTCTAGATTTGGGGACGGGCAGCGGCGCGATCGCTGTCGCGCTGGCGAAGGAAATTATCGGCGCGGAGATCGTCGCTACGGATATTTCCCGCGAGGCGCTGGAAATCGCGCGCGCAAACGCGCGGCGGCATGGCGTGGAAGACAGAATATCCTTTCTCGCCGGCGATCTGTTTGCGCCGGTCGCGGATATGAGGGGCGCTTTCGATTTGATCGTCTCGAATCCGCCGTATATCCGGCGCGATGACATACCCGCGCTGCCGCGCGACGTCCGCGACTTCGAGCCGCGCATCGCGCTCGACGGCGGCGTTGACGGACTCGACTTTTACCGGCGCATCGCCGGCGAAGCGGCGCGCTATTTATCGGCCGACGGATCGATCGCGGTGGAGATCGGCGCGGGCATGAGTGCGGAGGTCGCGGGGCTGTTTGCGGACGCGGGCTTTGCCGATGTGCGCGTGGAGAAAGATCTGGCAGGCCTGGAGCGCGTGGTCACGGGAGTTTTTCGGTAACGGCGCGGGGTCATCATGCATCGGAATGCTTCGACAGGCTCAGCACGAACGGAACTTTTGCATAGCCGAACGATACTACTCCTTTCCGTTCGCCCTGAGCTTGTCGAAGGGCTCCGAAAAAGCCGGAGAGATGCTTCGCGCGCTCAGCATGACAGAAGATCTTTTGTCATCCTGAACGAACTGAAGGATCTCTCCGAGCAGCGAACTTAAATGGATAAGATCGTCATCACGGGCGGCCGACAGCTGAAAGGCGAAGCGGCGGTGAGCGGCTCCAAGAACGCCGCGCTGCCGATCCTCATCGCTTCGCTACTCACCGACGAGCCGTGCACGTTCGAGGGCATTCCGGAGCTCGTCGACATCAGGACGGCGCTCAAGCTGCTCAAAGGCCTCGGCGTGAAGGTTGAGGAGGGACAATCGGGCTCGGTGACTTTGCAAGCGCGGGGCATCGACAAGCTCGAAGCATCCTATGATCTGGTCAAGACGATGCGCGCGTCGTTTCTCGTGCTCGGTCCGCTCGTCGCGCGCTTTGGCGAAGCGCTGGTCTCGACGCCGGGCGGATGCGCGATCGGCGCCCGGCCGGTGAATCTTCACATGAAGGGGCTTGCCGAGATGGGAGCCGAAATCGATCTCGTGCACGGCTACGTCAACGCGAAGGCGAAGAAGCTCAAAGGCGCGAAAATTTATCTCGACGCGCCGTCGGTCGGCGCGACGGAAAATCTCATGATGGCGGCCGCGCTCGCCGAAGGCGCGACCGTGATCGAGAACGCGGCGCAGGAGCCGGAAATCCAGGATCTCGCCGCAGTATTGAATGAGATGGGCGCCGCTGTCGCGGGCGCGGGCACGGCAATCTTGAAAATCGAAGGCGCGCGCAAGCTCGGCGGGGTCAAGCACCGCGTGATCCCCGACCGTATCGAGGCAGGCAGCCTCATGGTCGCGGCGGCGGCGACCGGCGGCGACGTGCTCGTGCGCGACATGCGCCCCGACCATCTCGACGCCTTCATTCTCAAGCTGAGAGAGGCGGGCGTGGAGCTGAAGATCGAAGGCGACTGCGTGCGCGTGAAAGGCGACGGCATCAAGAGCGTCGACGTCGCGACGCTGCCGTACCCGGGGTTTCCGACGGATTTGCAGGCGCAGATGATGGTCTTGATGTCGGTGGCCGACGGCGTCAGTGTGATCACGGAGAATATCTTCGAGAACCGCTTCATGCACGCGCTGGAGCTCATCCGCATGGGCGCCGACATCCGCCTCGAAGGCAACCGCGCCGTCGTGAAGGGCGTCAAAAGCCTCTCCGGCGCGAACGTGATGGCGACCGACCTTCGCGCCAGCATGTCGCTGATCCTGGCGGGTCTCGTGGCGAACGGCTACACGGAGATATCGCGCGTCTATCACCTCGACCGCGGCTACGAGCGCATCGAGAGAAAGCTCGGCGCGCTGGGCGCGGAGATCAACCGGGTGGCGGCGTGAAGATCAGAATGCTCAAAACGAGCGGGCGCGGGTTCGACGCGGCGCTCAAAAGAATCGTCGCACGCAATCGTGGAAACGGCGCGGGCGTCGACGAGACGGTCGCGGCCATCGTGCGCGCGGTCAGAGAAAAAGGCGACCGCGCTCTGTTCGACTTCACGCGCCGCTTCGACGGCGTCAAGCTCGACCGCCGAAGCGTCGAAGTCTCGAAGAAAGAGATCGCCGCGGCGGTGAAGGAAGTTCCCGCGCGCAATCTGCGCACGCTTCGCCTCGCGGCGCGGCGCATCACGGCGTTTCACCGCCGCCAGCTCGAGAAGAGCTGGGGCTACCGCGATCCGCTCGGCATGTATTTGGGCCAGCGCATCGCGCCGCTCGCGCGCGCCGGCGTCTACGTCCCCGGCGGCAAGGCGTCGTATCCGTCGACGGTGTTGATGAATACGATCCCAGCCAAAGTCGCCGGCGTGAAGGAAGTCATTATGACTTCCCCCGCGGGCCGCGACGGCAGAATGAATCCGCTCATCCTCGCGGCGGCAAAGATCGCCGGAGTCGACCGGATTTTTCGCGTCGGCGGCGCGCAGGCGATCGCGGCGCTCGCCTACGGCACCGAGTCGATTCCGAAGGTCGACAAAATCGTGGGGCCGGGCAACATCTACGTCGCGACGGCGAAGCGGCTCGTGTTCGGCGAAGTCGCGATCGATTCGATCGCCGGGCCCAGCGAGATTCTGCTTTTGGCGGACCACTCCGCCGATCCCGAGCACGTCGCGGCCGACATGCTGTCGCAGGCGGAGCACGATGAATTGGCGGCGGCGCTCTGCGTCACGCCGTCGGCCTCGCTCGCCGGGCGCATCCGCGCCGCGCTCGAGCGACAGGTGCGCGACGGCAAGCGCCGGGCGATCACGCTGAAGGCGTTGGAGAATTACGGCGCGATTATCGTCTGCCGCGGTCTCGGCGAGGCGGTCGAGATCGCGAACTCGATCGCGCCGGAGCATATCGAATTGATTTTGCGCGAGCCCGAGCGCTGGGCCCGCCAAATTAAGAATGCCGGCGCACTGTTCGTCGGGCCGTATTCGGCGCCGCCGCTCGGCGATTACATGGCGGGGCCGAACCACGTGCTGCCGACGGGCGGCAGCGCGCGTTTTTTCTCGCCGCTCGGCACGTACGATTTTCTCAAGCGCATGAGCGTGATCCGGGCGGAGAAACGGGCGCTGCGCGCGCTCGCACCGGAGATCGCGCGCTTAGCGCGTCTCGAAGGACTCGACGACCACGCGCGCGCGGTCGAGGCGCGCTTTAAAAAATAAGGACCCTTCGACAAGCTCAGGGCGAAGGGATGAACTACAAGCCTGATAAGTTTCGTTCGTGTTGATTCTGTCGAAGCAGGTTTCTTAGAGGAGAGTATTTATGGGACGATCGGCTAAGACCGAGCGCAAGACGAAGGAGACGCAGATCGCCGCCGAAGTCGAGCTCGACGGCGGCGGCAACGCGGAGGTCGAGACCGGCATTCCGTTTTTCAATCACATGCTGGAGATCTTCACGCGCCACAGCCTGTTCGATCTGAAGCTCCGCGCCAAAGGCGACATCGAGGTCGATTATCACCACACCGTCGAGGATGTCGGCCTCACGATCGGACAGGCGATCAAGGAGGCGCTCGGCGACAAGCAGGGGATCAGCCGCTTCGGCGAGGCGACCGTGCCGCTCGACGAGGCGCTGGCGAACGTCGTGGTCGATCTCAGCGGCCGGCCCTATCTCGCCTACAACGTGAAAATCCGCACCGGCCGCGTCGGCGATTTCGACACCGATCTGCCGCACGAATTTTTTCAGGCGCTGGCGAACCAGCTCGGGATGAACCTGCACATCAACGTGAGCGCGGGCGACAATCCGCACCACATCATCGAGGCGTGCTTCAAGGCGACCGCGCGCGCATTGGGGCAGGCGACGCGCATGGACCCGCGCATCAAAGGAGTCTTGTCGACCAAAGGGAGCTTATGATCGCGGTCGTCGACTACGGCATGGGCAATCTCCACAGCGTGCAGAAGGCGTTCGAGCGACTCGGGCACGCCGCGGAGATCACCCGCGATGTCGGCGCGATCCTCAGCGCCGACGGCGTCGTGCTGCCCGGCGTCGGCGCGTTCAGCGCGTGCATGGAGAATCTCAAGCGCTACGATCTCGCCGCGCCGATGCGCGACGTCGTCGCGCGCAAGACGCCGTTCCTCGGCATCTGCCTCGGATTTCAATTGCTCTTCACCGAGAGCGAGGAATTCGGCACGCAGAAGGGCCTCGATATTTTTCCCGGCCGCGTGGTCGGCTTTCGCCCGCAGAACGGGACGAAGGTGCCGCACATGGGCTGGAATCAGCTCGAGATGAAAAAATCGACGCCGTTTCTCTCCGGCGTCGACGAAGGCGACTTCGTCTATTTCGTTCACTCTTATTATGTCATCCCGGAGGACGGCTCGCTTGTCGCGACGACGACGCCGTACGGGCAGTCGTTCGCCTCCAGCATCGCGACGGATCATCTCTTCGCCTGCCAGTTCCACCCGGAGAAAAGCCAGACGATCGGCCTCAAGATCCTCGGCAACTTCGCGCGCTTCGCGGAGAAGAAATAATGATCGTCATCCCGGCGATCGACCTGAAGGACGGACGCTGCGTGCGCCTGTTTCAGGGCGAGATGGACCAGGAGACGGTCTATTTCGCCGAACCGCTGGAGGCGGCGAAGC
>DATDFN010000197.1:0-4197 GCA_036522615.1 Binatia bacterium
AAGAATTGACATGGAGGAACTTATGAGAAAACATTTTTTCTCCCCTCGCGCCGCCTGCGTCAAACCACATGCCTTATTGTTAGCGGCGATAGTCCTTGCCGCCTGCGCCGGTGACATGAGTAGTAAAAGCGCCGCGCCGGAGCGCGCCGCCTCCGTCCAGATCGACAGCGACGACATCGGCGGCGTCGTCGCGGGACCGAACGGCCCCGAAGCGGGTGTCTGGGTCATCGCCGAGACGCGCGAGCTGCCGACGCGATTCGCGCGCATTGTCGTGACCGACGATCAGGGACGCTACGTCGTGCCCGATCTGCCCAGCGCGAATTACGACGTGTGGGTGCGCGGCTACGGCCTCGTCGACTCGCCGAAGGTCAAATCGGCGCCGGGAAAGATCGTCAATCTCACCGCCGTGAAAGCGCCCAACGACGCGGCGGCGGCGCATTACTATCCCTCGATCTACTGGTACTCGATGATGAAAATTCCGGACAAGAGCGACTTCGGCAAGGGAAAGATGCCCGACAAGCTGACGCAGAACGAGTACCTTAACTTGATGAAATCGAACGGCTGCGCAAACTGCCATTCGCAGGGCACCGAGGCGATGCGCACGTTTCCGCAAAACGTGCCCTTCCCTCTCGGCAAGTTCGCGAACTCCGAAGAAGCGTGGTTCCGCCGCATCCAGTCGGGACAGGGCGGCGTTCCGATGCTGACGACGGTCACCAAGGAGCTCGGAGCCGCGCCGATCCCGTATCTCGCCAACTGGACCGACCGCATCGCGAAGGGCGAGCTGCCACACGCGAAACCGCCTCGGCCACAGGGGGCCGAGCGCAACATCGTCGTTACCACCTGGGATTGGCTCGACGAGAAGCACTATCTCCATGATCTGATCGCTTCCGACCGCCGCTTCCCCACGGTGAACGCGTACGGCCCGGTTTACGGCTCGACCGAGCTCAGCGTCGACATCATTCCGATCCTCGACCCGAAGACGAATTCCGTGAAGAATTTCCAGACGCCGGTGCGCGATCCCGATACGCCGATGGCGATGGAGGAAGGCCCGCTGCAGCCGTCGCCCTATTGGGGCACCGAGCGGGTCTGGACGAGTAAGGCGAACAACCACAACGGCATGTTCGACCGCAAAGGACGCGTATGGTTCGCGGCCGCGGTACGCGGCTCGAATAATCCGGCGTTCTGCAAGAAAGGCTCGGACCATCCGTCGGCGAAAGCTTTTCCGGTCGAGCGCTCGAACCGGCACCTCGGACTGCTCGATCCCAAAACCATGAAGTATACATTCGTCGATACCTGTTTCGGCACGCATCACCTGCAGTTCGATGCCAACGACGTTCTTTGGACCAGCGGCGGCGGACAGGTCGTCGGCTGGCTCGACATGAAGAAATTCGACGAGACCGGCGACGCGGCGAAGTCCCAGGGCTGGACGCCGATGATTCTCGACACCAACGGCAACGGCAAGCGCGACGCCTATGTCGAACCGAACCAGCCGGTCGATCCCACCAAGGACAAGCGCATCGTCGCGGGTTTTTATGCCGTCATGCCGAGCCCCGCGGACGGCTCGGTCTGGGGTTCCGTGCGAACCTTTCCCGGCGCCGTCGTGCGCATCGCGCCGGGACCGAATCCTTCCGAAACGGCGCTGGCCGAGATTTACAACATCCCGCTGCCGGGCTTCGGCATCCGCGGCGCGGATATCGACAAGCAGGGCGTCGTCTGGGCGTCGCTCGCGAGCGGGCATCTGGCGAGCTTCGACCGGCGCAAATGCAAAGGGCCGCTAAACGGCCCTAAGGCGACCGGCGACCACTGCCCCGAAGGCTGGTCGTTCTATAAATATCCCGGTCCGGGCTTCGAAGGCATCGGCGACAACAGCGCCGAGTCGAGCTACTACACCTGGGTCGACCAGCACAACACCTTCGGCCTCGGCGACGACGTGCCGATGTCGACCGGCAACCTGAACCAGGGTCTCATCGCGATGAAAGACGGCAAGATGATCGTGCTGCGCGTCCCCTACCCGATGGGCTTCTACGCCAAGGGCTTCGACGGGCGTATCGATGACCCGAAGGCGGGCTGGAAAGGGCGCGGCTTATGGAGCTCGAGTGGTGACCGCGCGCCGTGGCTGATGGAAAACGGCAAGGGCTCCAAGCCGCTCGCTGTGCACTTCCAGCTGCGGCCGGACCCGCTGGCGCACTGATAATGGCGCGAGGCATGCGGCGACAGAATGTGAGCAAAAAGATCTAGGAGGATGCCATGAGCAAAATTTCTTTTTTCACTCACGCCTCGCGCCTCACGCCTTACGCCTTCTTCGCCGCCATCATCATCGCAGCGTGCGCAACCGAGATGAGCGACAAAGGCGCTCCGCAGCGCGGCGCTTCCGTCCAGATCGACGGCGACGACATCGGCGGCGTCGTTACCGGGCCGAGCGGTCCCGAGGCCGGCGTTTGGGTCATCGCCGAGACGCGCGAGCTGCCGACACGCTTCGCGCGCATCGTCGTCACCGACGACAACGGACGCTATGTCGTCCCGGATCTCCCGAAGGCGAACTACGATCTCTGGGTGCGCGGCTACGGACTCGTCGATTCCGCGAAAGTAAAAGCGGCGCCGGGAAAGATCGTCAATCTCACCGCCGTCGCCGCGCCGAATCGCGCCGCGGCGGCGCAATATTATCCCGCCATCTACTGGTACTCGATGCTGAAGATTCCCGACGCGGCGGAGTTCGGCGGCAAAAGCAACATCCCCGCAAAGCTCACGCGCAACGACTGGCTCAACTCGCTGAAATCGAACGGCTGCATCGGCTGCCACCAGCTCGGACAGCAGTCGACGCGCACATTCCCGGCCAACGTGCCCTTCCCGTTCGGCAAGTTCGCGAATTCCGAAGAGGCGTGGTTCCGCCGCATTCAATCGGGACAATCGGGCGAGTCGATGTTCAATACGTTGGTCAACGAGATGGGCGCCGCCCCGATAAAATATTTTGCCGACTGGACCGACCGCATCGCCAAAGGCGAGCTGCCGCACGCGACGCCGCCGCGGCCGCAGGGTCTCGAGCGGAACATCGTCGTCACGACGTGGGACTGGCTCGACGGGAAACACTACCTTCATGACTTGATCGCCTCCGACCGGCGCAGGCCGACGGTCAACGCCTACGGCCCGCTGTTCGGCTCGGCCGAGTACAGCACGGATCTCATCCCGATCCTCGACCCGGTGAAAAATTCTTTTAAGACGTTCAAGGCGCCCGTGCGCGACGCGAACACGCCCGAGGCTTTAGGACCCGGTCACGCGGCGAGCGCGCAGGCGATGCAGCCCTCCGCCTATTGGGCCTCGGAAAAAGTTTGGGACACCAAGGTCAACAACCACAACGGCATGGTCGACGGCAAAGGGCGCGTCTGGTTCGCGGCCACGGTGCGCGGCCCGAGCAATCCGGATTTTTGCAAGAAAGGCTCGATTCATCCCTCGGCGAAAGTCTTTCCGCTCGAGCGCACGAACCGCGCGGTGACGATGCTCGACCCGAAGACGATGAAGTACAGCTTCGTCGACACCTGCTTTCAGACGCATCACCTGCAGTTCGGCTACGACGCGAACGAGACGCTTTGGACCAGCGGCGGCGGCGCCGTGCTCGGCTGGGTGAACACGAAGATATTCGACGAGACCGGCGACGCGTCGAAGGCGCAGGGCTGGACGCCGTTCATCCTCGACACTAACGGCAACGGCAAACGCGACGATTATGTCGAGCCGAACCAGCCGGTCGATCCGACCAAGGACAAACGGATCGTCGCCAATTTCTACGCGATCATGCCGAGCCCGGTGGACGGCTCGATCTGGGGCACGGTGCGCGGCAATCCGGGCGCCGTCGTGCGCATCGCGCTCGGCCCGAATCCGTCGGAGACCGCGATCGCGGAAATCTACAACGTGCCGTCGCCGGCGTTCGGCGTTCGCGGCGGCGACATCGACAAGAACGGCGTAGTGTGGGTCTCGCTCGCGAGCGGACATCTCGGCAGCTTCGACCGGCGTAAATGCAAAGGGCCGCTCAACGGCCCGAAGGCGACCGGCGGTCACTGTCCTGAAGGCTGGAGCTTCTACAAATATCCCGGCCCGGGCTTCGAAGGCGTCGGCGACAACAGCGCCGAGTCGAGCTACTACACCTGGGTCGACCAGCACAACACCTTCGGCCTGGGCGCGGATGTGCCGATGTCGACGGGAAAC
>DATDFN010000198.1:0-5144 GCA_036522615.1 Binatia bacterium
GGAGCGACAGCCGGAGCCGCGACAGGTTCGAAGAGAAGCGCCAAGCTATCGTCGCGGGGACTTCGGACTTCGGCGAGTTTTTGGCAGCGGAGAATCTCTACATCGACCTCCGGCGCGCGGTCTATTTCGCGCATCGCGTCACGCCGGAATTTTTCCCGATCCGCTTCGACACGCGCTTCTACCTCGCCGCGCTGCCCGAAGGACAGAGCGCGCTCGAAGCGTCCGAGGAAGTCGCGCACGCGTTATGGATCGCGCCCGAAGACGCGCTCAAGGAAGCGAACAAGAATCTGCCGCTGCTGCCGCCGACGACGACGATGCTGCAGACGCTGAGCGGGTGCGGGACGTGGAAGAACTTGTGCGAGAAATTTTCGCTCGTCTAAGTATTCGGCTAACTCTCACGGCCTGAACGCCTCGTTCGCCGCCGAATACGTCGCGCCGGGCTTGGGACCGCCGGCCAGTAGATAAATCATATCGCCGACGACCGCGGCGCCCAGTCCGTGGCGCGCGGTCGGCATCGGCGCCATCTTCGTCCAAGTATTTGTCGCCGGATCGTAGGCTTCGTTCTCGTTGAACGTCTTCTGCGTCGATTCGCCGCCGAAGACGAAGATGCGCCGCCCGATAACGCCGGCCGCGATGCCGCTGCGGAGCGTCGGCAGCGGCGCGCGCGTCTGCCACTTATCCGCCGCCGGATCGTACTCCTCGTTCATGTCGACGTTGTCGGCGTGGCGGCCGTCGCGCCGCCCGCCGATCGCGTAGAGCTTGCCAGCGACGACGCCCACGGCGTGGTGGTCGCGCGGCGACGGCAGCGGCGCGCGCTTTCTCCAGGCATTCCGGGCTGGATCGAACTCCTCGTTGGCGGCGGCGTTGCGGTTGTCCGTGCCGACGCCGCCGATTGCGTAAATCTTTTCGCCCACGACGCCGACGGCGAGCGCTCCGCGCGCGGTCGGCAGCGGCGCCAGCGCGCGCCAGCGGTCGGCGGCCGGATCGTATTCGTAGACGGTGTCCATCGACTTGCCGGACGAGTAGCCGCCGATGACATAGATCTTGCCGCCGACGGCGGCGGCGCCGATGTGATGGAGCTGGCGCGGCAGCGGCGCACGGCGGCGCCAGCGGTCGCTCTTCGCGTCGTATTCCTCGACGAGATCGCCGCCTTTGCCGTAGCCGCCGAGGACATAGATTTTATCGCCGAGCGATGCCGCGGCGACCTCGGTGCGGGCAGTAGGCAGCGGCGATTTGATCGTCCAATGGCCGCCGCTATCGGCGGCGGTAGCGGGTGAAGCTATACCGAGACAGGCGAGAACAATCACCGCCGCAAGACGAGCTGCGACCAGCCTTCGCGCGCAGTGCACAGCTTCGGCCCGGCGATGAATCAAGGGGACTCTAGGATTAGTGCTTGGGTTCTATTCTCTTACCGTATGTAATCTCGCCCTTGTCGACCCTGAGAGAAAAGCCACAATCCGGGTTGGTGCAGGCCCATGCCTTAAACGTTACGGAAGAGCCTTCCTGACCGTAATCCGACAGCGGAATCAATAGACCATTATTGCACTTTTGGCATTTCGGCAGTTCCATCACCGCACCTCCTTTCGGCTCAGCATGCAGGAACTACGCCTGATGAAAAGCTTATAGAACGGTATAGGCTTGGTCAAGAAAGCATCCGAGATTTTCTCGGAATGACGAAAAAGCCGGCGCGCGGAGTTTGCCCCTCGGAAATGGGGGAAAGTAAACCGGCCGGCCCTGGTCTCGCGAGGTATTTCTGTAGAAGCGTAACGGGCTAGCCGTAAAAACGCTTGGCGTTCTCTTCGAGCAGCTTGCCCTTGGCGCCCGCCGGCAGGTCGTCGCGCTCCTGCAGGTAGCGCGCGGTGCCCTCGGTCCGGTCGGCGTGCGGATAATCGGAGGAGAAGAGCAGCTTGTCCTTGCCGAGCTCCTGGACGATGCGGCCGAGATTCGCTTCGTTGCCCTCGCAGCCGAAGAAGATGCGGCCGGAGTTAAGGTACTCGCTCGGCGCATGGTCGATCACCTGGCGGGCATTGTAGCGCGGGTTTTCGAAGTGATCGTCCATGCGCTCGACATAGGCCGGCACCCAGTTGCAGCCGCCTTCGAGAAACGCGAAGCGGAGATTGGGATAGCGCTCGAGCAGGCCGGAGCACATCACGCTGGTGAAGCCGGCCATGATCGGAAAGATCCCCGCCAGCACGCGGTTGGGGAAAAAATGCTCGAACAACTCGCTGACCGCGGGGAACTCCAGGCTGAAATGGACG
Source organism: Binatia bacterium (assembly GCA_036522615.1). Taxonomy (GTDB): domain Bacteria; phylum Desulfobacterota; class Binatia; order UBA9968; family UBA9968; genus JAJPJQ01. The sequence goes on from DATDFN010000198.1 coordinate 2,259, forward strand.
GCGATCGGCAGGTTGAGCCGGTTCGCCTCGGCGAAGAACGGCTCGTGCGACGGGTGGTCGAGGCGGTGGTCGCCGACGGTGCCGTTCACCATGATGGCGGCGAGGCCGAGCTCTTTGATGCGCGCGACTTCCTTCGCCGCGCCTTCCGGATCGGCGAGGCAGACGAGGCCGACGCCCTTCAAGCGATCCGGCGCCTGCGCGCAGGTTTTCGAGAGCCAGGTGTTGTAGGCGCGGCATACGCCGTTTCCGAGCACGCCGTCCTGCCACGCGTTGATGTGGAGCAAAAAGCTCGGATAGAGGTATTGCAGATCGATGCTTTCCTTATCGAGATCTTCGAGCCGCTCTTTGATATTCGCCAGCGTCTGGCTTCCCGGGGACGCGCGCCGCGGCCCCTGGAGCTTTTTGCCTGGAGGCGCGGCGGAGCCGGGATTGCCCGCGCCGAGAATGCTCGGACGCTTGTAGCGCGTCGTACCGTCGAACACCCAAAAATTCGCGCCCTCCTCGTCGCCCACGAGCCGCGGCCGGTAATTGCGCAGCGGCGGCTCCATATATTTTTCGAAGACCTCTTCGGTCTCGAACAGGTGCCCGTCGGCATCGATGATCATCGTGTCTCCTTATTTCCTGTTTGGTAACGCTCGACCCGATGCCCGTTCTCCAAGGCCGCGCGATGGAGCTTTACTTAATCCCAATGCCGGTAGTCGGACGCACGGCCTTTCCGAGCGGGCATCGGCTCTCGCTAGCGTGCGTGAGGGGCGCGAGGAAGAGGCCCGCGGACGTCCGAACACGTAAGTTCGACGCATGGTACTGCTCCATCGGCCGCGGCCGAAGACTCGCGCCGCGAGCGCCGCTTCATATCTTATTCCGCGAGACCGATCGCCTTCAAATCCACTTCGACGCCGAGACCGGGCTTCTCCGGCGGCGACGCGTAGCCCTCGACCACTTCGAAACCGCGGACAGGATCGTCCGCCATGCGCTCGAACTCGCCGATCTCGCACGGCAGGCGGAGGTTCCTGAGACTCGCCGCGAGATGCGCGTTCGCGGCGTCGAGCAGCCGGCTGCCGGGAGCGGTGCCGACGAGATAGTCGACGCCCGCCGCCTCGCAGACCGCGGCGGCTTTCCGCGCTTTGAAGATGCCGCCCATCTTGGGGATCTTGAGGCTGATCACGTCCGCCGCGCCGGCGTCGATGATCCGGAGCGCGTCGGTCGCCGAGTTGACCGCCTCGTCGGCCATGACGAGTGGCTTTACCGCCTGGCGCACCAGCGCCATGCCTTTCAGGTCGGTGAGCTTGACCGGCTGCTCGACCAGCGCGACGTCGTAGGGCTCCATCGCCTCGATGCTGACGATCGCCTCCTTGGCCGAGCAGGCCTGGTTGAAGTCGATCGTGATCGTCGCGCCCGGCCCGACCGCCTCGCGCACCCGTTTCACCCGCTCGACGTCTTCCTTTACCGTCGTACCGACCTTCAGCTTGAATGCCGAATAGCCGCGCTTGGCCAATTCGGCCGAGCGCTCGGCCATAACCTTCGGCTCGAACATGCCCATGAGGCGCGTCACCCGCACGCGCGGGTGGATCACGCCGCCGAAGAGGCGGTTGCAGGGCGCGCGCAAAGCTTTCCCGCACAAGTCATAAAGCGCGAGATCGATCCCCGCCTTCGCCCTTTCCGCCCCGCGCACGATCTGGTCGAGCTTGTGCATGATCGCCTCGATGTCGAACGGGTCCGCGCCGACCATCGCCGGGCCGAAGCGGTTGTTCACCATTTCGAGAACGTTCACGCCGGTGTCGCCGGCGATAAAAAGCGCCCCGGGGCTCGCGATGCCGACGCCGGCGAGCTTCTCGTCGGTGTCGACGCGCACGAAGACGAGCTCGTGCGTGTCGTGGCCGCCGAGCGAGGTCTTCCAGCCCGTCATCGTGTTGCGGACCTTGTGCGAGACCGCGCGGACTTTGGTGATCTTCATAGCTGCTCCCGGTGGGACTTTTGTATTTACCTCCGCGGCGGCGATGTTTGCAACCGGGCCTAAGTATTTTCTCCATATCACAGGGCAACTTTTGAATTTAGCCGAACAAAAGTAAATATTGACAAGCCCGTTGAACATACGGGAATTCGGGCTCGCGCCGCGATCCGACATTTGATAGTAAGCTCGCAGAGAAGCCAGCCATGAAAATGATTTTGGTCGGCGCCGGCCAAGTGGGCGGTATCATCGGGGGGCGGTTGATGCGCGCCGGACATGATTTGCTCTTGTGCGACGCCGACGGCGAGCATGTCGAAGCGATTCGCCGCCAGGGGCTGCGGGTCGATTTGCCAGGCGACTCGTTTACGGTGCGCCCCAAGATTCTTTTTCCGAGCGAGATCACCGGGCAATACGATGTTCTCTTCATCGCGGTGCGCTCGGAGAGCACAGGGGCCGTCCTCGATGCCATGGCCGGTCACATGACCGCCGACGCGACCGTGGTATCCCTGCAAAACGGCATGAATCTGCCGCTGGTCGTCGAGCGCGTCGGCGCGGCGCGCGGGATCGGCGCGGTGGTGCGCATGCGCAGCATCAAAGCCGGTCCGGCCCACGTGCTCACGCATCAGCAAGGGTATCTCACCATCGGGCACATCGACGGCAGCGACAACGCGCGTCTAGAGGAGGTGCATAGGCTGCTCAATTCGGCGATCCCGACCAAAATCGCCGCGAACATGTACGGCGTCATGTGGAGCAAGCTGACGTTTACGAGCATGCGCATGCTCGCCTGGATCGCCGACGAAAAAATGCCGGTCATCTGGCAAAGCGATGCCAACCGGCGGCTCTTCGCCGATTTTATCAGCGAGATTATCGAAGTGGGCGAAGCGGCGGGGGCGCATTTCGAAAAGTTACCGGAATACGATCCCAACGATTTTCATCCG
>DATDFN010000199.1:0-8260 GCA_036522615.1 Binatia bacterium
CGCCCTAACTCGCCGGTGTACTATCGCGGCGTAGAAGTGGGTGTCGTCCAGGATACGCAGCTCAGCAGCGACGCGAAGGTGGTCAACGTCAATGTTTTTATCCGCCAGCGCTATGCGGGCCTGGTGCGCACGGGCTCGAAATTCTGGAATGTGAGCGGCGTTGACTTCAACGCCGGGCTTTTCCGGGGCGTCGAGCTAAAAATCGAATCGCTTCGCTCCGTCGTCGCCGGCGGGGTGGAGTTCGCGACGCCCGACGATTCGGAAGCGAAGCCGGCGCGTAACGGCATGGCTTTTCCTCTCTATAGCGAGGCGAGAAAAGAGTGGATTGACTGGTCGCCAAAGATTAACATCCCGCCGGAGAAATAATCCATAAGGTTTCACTCCTTTTTCTGCCATCTGCGGTAATTCCCCGCGCCTTTTTCAGGTAATTACCCGATACGTGCTACTTCCCGCCGGTCCTAAAATGCGATTCTTATAGAGGTGGCGGTGTACGCGGCTCGCATGCATCCAGCCCGGCCTTTTAAAGGGATATTGTAGTTTCGCGCTTCGAAGTCAGCTGAAATCGAATACCGGCGGCGATGGCTCAGATATTCCATCGGAGCAGCAACACCATTTCGCGCGTGAGCATTTTCGGCGGCGTCGCGGCGTTGCTGGCGCTTCTCGCCGCCGTCGCCGCCATCAACCGCTCCTCCTACTTGACCGAAGTTAGAGTCGCGCGCGCTCAGCCCGTCCAGTTCAGCCACAAGCACCACGTGAGCGACGACGGCATCGACTGCCGCTACTGTCACACATCGGTCGAGAATTCCTCGTTCGCCGGCATTCCGTCGACGAAGATCTGCATGAACTGCCATACGCAGATCTGGGCGGACAGCCCGATGCTTGAGCCGGTGCGCGCGAGCTTTCGCACCGGGAAGTCGCTCGAATGGACGCGCGTGCACAACCTCCCCGGGTTCGTCTATTTCGATCACAGCATCCATGTGAACAAGGGCGTCGGCTGCTCGACCTGTCACGGCAGGGTCGATCAAATGCCGCTCATGTCGCGAGAGAACACGCTTTACATGGAATGGTGTCTCGAATGCCACCGCGCTCCCGAGCGCTTCGTCCGCCCGCGCGAGCAGGTCTTTAACATGGAGTGGCGGGCGCCCGAAGACCAGCTCGCGCTCGGACAGAGACTCGTGCGCGAGTACAAGATTCAAAAACTGACCAGCTGTTCGGTGTGCCATCACTGACGAGGCGCCGCAAAAATGCCCGACGAAAAATCGTACCGCCCAAATCCGCCGCTCGACGCAGTGCGCGAAAAGCTCAGCGGCCTCTCCGGCGAGCGCTACTGGCGCGGTCTCGAGGAATTATCCGAAAGCCAGGCGCTCAAGGAGTTCCTGTACGAGGAGTTTCCGCAAGGCATCGGCGCTGACTCCGACATCGGCCGGCGCGATTTCATTAAATTCATCGGCGCTTCGCTTGCGCTTGCCGGCTTGAGCGGCTGCGGCCGCGCCGCGCCGGCGGATGAGAAGATCGTTCCCTACGTTACGCAGCCGGAAGGCTGGGTTGCCGGCAAGCCGGTATTTTACGCGACCGCTTTCACCCAAAGCGGAGCGGCGACCGGGCTCCTCGTGCGGAGCCATGAGGGCCGGCCGGTCAAGATCGAAGGCAATCCCGCGCACCCGGACAGCCTCGGCGCAACCGACGCTTTCGCGCAGGCGTCGATCCTGACGCTTTACGATCCCGACCGGTCCCAGGTCGTGACGAACGGGGGCGCGATCACGACTTGGAACGCTTTCTTTGCCGCGCTTGAGGGTGAGATGGAAGGCCAGCGTCTGAACGGCGGCGCCGGTTTAAGAATTCTGACCGAGCATGTGACCTCGCCGACACTCGCGGATCAGCTCCGCGCGCTGCTCACTCGCTTTCCGCGCGCGAAGTGGCACCAGTACGAGCCGGCCGGTCGCGACAACGCCTTCGCGGGGGCGCGGCTCGCGTTCGGCGAATATGTCGATGCGCAGTATCGCTTTTCCGACGCCGACGTCATTCTCGCGCTCGACGCCGATTTCCTTTCCTGCGGCGGCGGCCGGCTTCGCTGGGCGCGCGAATTCGCCGCGCGCCGCCGCGTGCGCGCCGGTCAGGGCGATATGAGCCGGCTGTACGCGGTCGAGGCGACGCCTACGACCACTGGGTCGGTCTCGGACCATCGCCTGGCGCTTCGCCCCAGCGACATCGTCGCGTTTTCCCGCGCGCTCGCCGCGCGTCTCGGCGTCGGCTCCGGCGGCGACGCTAAGACGCTTCCGCCTGCGGCAGCCTCTTGGCTCGAAGCCGTTGCGCGCGATCTGGAAAGCCACCGCGGCCGAAGCCTGGTGCTCGCGGGCGATTACGCGCCCGTGCTCGTGCACGCGCTGGCGCACGCAATGAATCAAGCACTCGGCAACGCGGGCAAGACGGTCTCTTATATCCAGACCGTCGCGGCGGAGCCTGTCGACGGGATCGCGTCACTCCGCGAACTCGTCAAAGATATCGATGCAGGGAAGGTGACATCGCTGATCATCCTCGGCGGCAATCCCGTCTTCGATTCGCCAGCCGATATTCCGTTCGAGCGCTCTTTGCCCCGCGTCGCGTTTACATTGCATTTGAGTCTGTACGACGACGAGACCTCCGCGCGCTGCCGCTGGCATTTACCCGAAGCGCACTATCTGGAATCGTGGAGCGACGCCCGCGCATCCGACGGCACGGCGACGATCGTTCAGCCTCTCATCGCGCCGCTCTACGGCGGCAAGACCGCGCACGAGCTTGTCGCCGCGCTGCTCGGGCAGGCCGGCCGCTCAAGCTACGAAATCGTGCGCGACTACTGGCGCCGGCAAAGCCGCGGCGACTTCGAGACGTTTTGGCGCAAGTCGCTCCACGACGGAGTCGTCGAAGGGACGGCATTTCCGCCGAAGACCATGAACGTCAAGGCCGGCGCGAACTTCGAAGCTCAGCTGCCGGGCAGTTCGGCGAAAAGCGCCGAGGCCGAAAATCAAACGGCTTTGGAGATCGTTTTTCTTCCCGATCCGACGATTTTCGACGGCCGCTTCGCCAACAACGGCTGGCTGCAGGAGCTGCACAAGCCGCTGACGAAGCTCACCTGGGACAATGCCGTGCTGGTCAGCCCGGCGACCGCCAAGCAGCTTGGCTTTACGCAGAACGTCGGCTGGCGCGGCGGCGAGCGCGGCAGGATCTTCGCCGATATGGCGGACGTGACTTATGCCGGGCGCATGCTGCGCCTGCCCGTGTGGGTCACGCCGGGGCACGCCGACGGCGCGGCGACGGTTTATTTCGGCTACGGCCGCACGCGCGCGGGGCGCGTCGGCAACGAGACCGGCTTCAACACCTATCAGCTGCGGACCGCCGTCGCGCCATGGCAGGGGACGGGACTGGTCATGCGCAAGAGCGGCAGGGAATACGCTCTCGCGTGCGTGCAGTACCATCACAACATGGAAGGACGCGATCTCGTGCGCTCGGCGGCGCTCGAGGAATATCGTAAGCGCCCTGACTTTGCGCGCGAGAAGGAGCATCCGCCGGAGACGCTCTATCCCGGCTTCAAGTACGAAGGCTACGCCTGGGGCATGGCGATCGACACCAGCGCGTGCATCGGCTGCAACGCCTGCGTGGTCGCCTGCCAGGCGGAAAACAACATTCCGGTCGTCGGCAAGACCGAAGTGACGCGCGGGCGCGAGATGCATTGGCTCCGCATCGATCGCTATTACAAAGGCGAGCCGGATAATCCCGAGACTTTTCACCAGCCTGTGCCGTGCATGCATTGCGAGAATGCGCCGTGCGAGATCGTGTGTCCCGTCGGGGCGACGACGCACAGCCACGAAGGGCTAAACGAGATGGCCTATAACCGCTGCGTCGGCACGCGCTACTGCTCTAACAACTGTCCGTACAAAGTGCGGCGGTTTAATTTTCTGCAGTATTCCGACTTCGAGACTCCGAGTCTCAAGCTGCTCAACAATCCGAACGTCACGGTACGGAGCCGCGGCGTGATGGAGAAGTGCACGTACTGCGTGCAGCGCATCAACGGCGCGCGCATCGACGCGGAGAAGGAAGACCGCCGGGTGCGTGACGGCGAGGTGAAGACCGCGTGCCAGGCGGTGTGCCCGACCGAGGCGATCGTCTTCGGCGACATCAACGACCGCGAGAGCGCGGTCGCGAAGCTGAAAGCCGATCCGCTCAACTACGGTCTCTTGACCGAGCTCAACACGCGGCCGCGCACGACGTATCTGGCGACGGTCAGAAATCCAAATCCGGCGCTCAAGAAAGCCTGATGGCAAACGAGCTGGAAAAAACATTGGCGGCGGAGGAGATCGCTCCGGTCATCGAGCCGGGCCATACGTACGCGTCGATCACGGACAAAATCAGCGCGATCGTGCTGACGCGCCCGACCCCGCGTCTGTGGTACGTCGGATTCGCCTTTTCTTCTTTATTGGTCCTGCTGCTTTTTTTCGGCATCACGTACCTTTTGGCTGTCGGCGTCGGCATATGGGGCATCAACGTCCCGGTCGCATGGGGTTTCGCTATCGTCAACTTCGTCTGGTGGATCGGCATCGGCCACGCCGGCACGCTGATCTCAGCGATCCTCCTGCTGCTCCGGCAAAAGTGGCGCAATTCCATCAACCGCTTCGCCGAGGCGATGACGCTTTTTGCGGTGATGTGCGCGGGCCTCTTTCCACTGCTGCACCTCGGGCGCCCCTGGTATTTCTACTGGCTGTTTCCGTATCCCAGCACGATGGACATCCAGCCGCAGTTCCGCAGCCCGCTTGTGTGGGACGTGTTCGCCGTCTCGACCTATTTCACGGTCTCCTTTCTATTCTGGTATGTCGGCCTGATTCCCGATCTTGCCACGCTGCGCGACCGCGCGCGCAAGCGTTTTCCGCGGTTCGCCTACGGGATGCTCGCCATGGGATGGCGCGGCTCGGCGATCCATTGGCACCGCTACGAGACCGCCTACCTGCTGCTCGCGGGGCTCGCGACTCCGCTCGTCGTGTCCGTGCACACGGTCGTGAGCTTCGATTTCGCCATCGGCCTCGTGCCGGGCTGGCACTCGACCATCTTTCCGCCCTATTTCGTCGCCGGCGCGATCTATTCGGGCTTCGCGATGGTGCTGACGCTCGCGATCCCGCTGCGGAAGATGTACGGCCTCGAAGACTTCATCACGTTGCGGCATTTGAAGAACATGGGCGAGGTAATGCTCGCGACCGGGCTGATCGTAGCCTACGGCTATATGATGGAAGGCTTTGCGGCATGGTACAGCGGCAATCCGTATGAGCGATATCTCATGTTCAATCGGATGCACGGGCTGTATCGCTACATGTTTTGGGCGCTGCTCGTGTTCAATATCGTCATCCCGCAGGCGCTTTGGATCGTACGCGTGCGGACTAGTCCGCTCGCGCTTTTTCTCATCGCGATCTGCGTCAACATCGGCATGTGGCTCGAGCGCTACGTGATCGTCGTGGTGAGCCTCTCGCGCGACTTCATGCCATCGGCCTGGGGTACGTACTCGGGAACGATCTGGGATTACGCGATTTTCATCGGCACCATCGGACTATTTCTCACGCTCATGCTCGTTTTCGTCAGGCTGCTGCCGATGATCTCGATCTTCGAGATGCGCGGCCTGTTGCACGACGAAGAGGGAGCGGAAGCGGAGAGTCGCGGGCAGGGATAACCATGGCGACCGGACCCGTTATTTACGGATTGATCGCGGAATTCACCAGCCCTGAGTCGCTCGTCGCGGCGGCCGAGCGAGCGCACCGCGAGGGTTACCGGCGGCTCGACGCTTACTCGCCGTTTCCCGTCGAAGGACTCGCGGAGGCGATAGGCTTTCATAAGAACCGGCTGCCGCTGCTGGTTCTCATCGGTGGAATCATCGGCGCGAGCGGCGGATTTTTTCTCCAGTACTGGTTTCATGTCCTCGATTATCCGATGAACATCGGCGGGAGACCGCTCAACAGCTGGCCGATGTTCATCCCGGTCACGTTCGAGCTCACGATTCTCATTGCCGCGCTTGCCGCTGTCTTCGGCCTGCTCGCGCTGAATGGCCTGCCGATGCCGTATCACCCGGTTTTCAACGTCGAGCGTTTCGAGCTCGCGACGCGCAACCGCTTTTTTCTCTGCATCGAGTCGCGCGACGTTAAGTTCGACGCCGCGGCGACGCGGAGGTTTATGGAAGATTTGAACCCGCAGGGAGTTTACGAGGTCGAGCCTTGAGAGCGCTGATCGTCTGCCGGACCGCATCATATGAAGCAAAGCTTTAAATATTGGCTGGAACTCTCCGCGCTCGCATGGGTAGCGCTGTCGCTTCCAGCTTGCCAGCAGAAGATGGCCGATCAGCCGCGCTATAAGCCGCTTGCGAAGAGCGAGTTTTTCGGCGACGACCGATCGGCGCGGCCAGCGGTCGAGGGAACCGTCGCGCGCGGCGCGCTGCAAACCGACGAGCTCTTTTACACCGGCAAAATCGGCGGCAAGGAAGCGGATGTTTTTCCCTATCCAATCGGCGAGACGACGTTTCGCCGCGGGCGCGAGCGTTTCGACATCTACTGCGCGCCCTGCCATGACCGCACCGGACGCGGCGAAGGCCTGGTCGTGCGGCGCGGCTTCCGGCCGCCGCCGTCGCTGCACATTGACCGCCTGCGCCAGGCACCCGTCGGCCACTTTTTCGACGTGATGACGCGCGGCCTCGGCGCGATGCCGGACTATGCTGAGCAGGTTAACCCGCAGGACCGTTGGGCGATTACCGCGTACATCCGGGCGCTGCAGCTGAGCCAGCAGGCCCGGCTGTCCGATCTTCCCGAAAACGAGCGGCGTCGGCTCGCGGAGACGAAGCGATGAAACAGCGGCTCGATTTCATCCGCAATCGCTCGCTCGCCGTCGGCGTGGTCGCCGCCGTGTTGTGTATTCTCGGCGCGTTCCTCGAGCCGCAGCAATTTCTCCGTTCGTATCTCGTCGCGTACGTTTACTGGCTCGGCGTTCCGCTCGGCTCACTCGCGCTTCTCATGCTGCACCATCTTGTCGGCGGTCGTTGGGGGTTTCTCATCCAGCGGCTGCTGGAGGCGGCCGTGAGGACATTTCCGATAACGGCCGTTCTCTTTCTGCCGCTGTTGTTCGGGATGCGCCGGCTCTATCCCTGGGCAATGGCGCATGCGGCAGAAGCGGATCAGGCGTTGACCGGCGGCAAAGGGGCTTACCTGAGCCCTGCCTTTTTTACAGTGCGTGCGGCCGTCTACTTCGCCGTTTGGATCGCCTGCGCGTATACGCTTACGAAATGGTCGCGCGAGCAGGACCGCGGCGACGTGTCGTTGATCGGCCGGCTGCAGAGCCTGAGCGGCCCCGGACTGGCGCTCTACGGCATAACGGCTACCTTCTCGGCGGTCGACTGGATCATGTCGCTCGAACCGGAGTGGTACTCGACGATCTACGGCATGATTTTCATGGTGAGCCACGGTATGGCCGCGCTCGCCTGCGCCATTATCGCGGCGCGTATTTTGGCCGAGGACGAGCCGCTCGCGAGCGCCGCCGTCCCCGACCTTTTCCACGATCTCGGCAATCTGCTGCTTTCCCTTGTGATGTTCTGGGCATATCTCATGTTCTCGCAGTTCCTCATTATCTGGTCGGAGAATCTCGCCGAAGAGATTCCGTGGTACGTTCGCAGGACGCTCGGCGGCTGGCGGTATCTGGCGGTCCTGCTGATTATTTTTCAATTCGCGCTGCCGTTCCTGCTGCTGCTTTCGCGGACCGCGAAGCGACGCGCGCGCGTTCTCGCCTGGATCGCGCTTCTCGTGCTCGTCATGCACTGGGCCGATCTGCTCTGGCTTATAGCGCCCGCGTTTCATCCGAAAACGTTTTACCTGCATTGGCTCGATGTCGTCACGCTCGCTGCGGTAGGCGGGCTATGGATCGGCGCGTTCGCTCATTACCTCGGCGCGAGTGCGCTGTTGCCGAACGATCCACGATTTGTCGAGGCGCTGCGCGAAGTTGAGGCGACTTAGATGGCCGAGGACCGAAGCTTGGAAGAAGAGAGCGCCGGATACGAGCGCAAAGACTTGAGCCCGCGGGCTATCGCATTGTTCGGCGTGGCGCTCTCGATTGTCATCGTCTTGTCGGCCGGCATCGTCACGCTGTTCCAGCTTTATGCGGGAAGCCGCTTTGCCCGACGCCAGGCGCCGCGCCCGCCGCTGGTCGTAACGCGCGAAGCGACCGAGCCGCAGTTGCAAGTGAACGCGCCGAGCGAGCTCCGAAC
>DATDFN010000200.1:0-4638 GCA_036522615.1 Binatia bacterium
GCGATGGGCATCAAAGACATTCACAAGAAATTCAGCCTCGAGGAGCTCGCCGGCGGCGACGTGATGTTCGCGGCGACGGGCGTCACCGACGGGGACTATCTCGACGGCGTGCATTTCTTTCCCGGCGGCGCGACGACGCATTCCGTCGTGATGCGCTCGAAGACGCGCACAATCCGCTTTACCCACACGACGCATCGCTTCGCCTTCAAGCCGCAATACTGACGGCCGCTGAGATTACGATATGAAGATCGGTTTCAGCAACAGCGCGGTCTTATCGATCCTTTTCTTGTTTGCTTCAGGCGCCGGCGCCAATCCCTATCTCGCCAAGCCCGGCGAGACGCCGGTGAGCATCCGCATCGCGACCTGCGCCGTGTCCGGCGGTTTCGTTCACCTCTACACCGCGCTCGACAACGGCCTGTTCGACAAGTACGGCATCAAGGCGAATCACATTTATGTCCGCGGGAGCGGCATCTCGCTCACGGCGCTCGCGTCCGACGAGATCCAGTTTCTGTTCTGCGCCGCCGACGGCACGATCCCCGGCATGGCGACGGGCATTGAGGCGAAGCTCGTCGCCGCGCCGCTCGTCGGCCTGCCGTACGTCCTGCTCGCGCGGAAGGACGTGAAACGGCCCGAAGATTTGAAGGGGAAGAGCATCGGCGTGACGCGCCCCGGCGACTTGAGCTTTCGCCTGTCGCGCGCGCTGCTCAAAAAATTCAACTTGACCGAACAGGAAGTGAATTTGCGGCCGATCGGCGGCAGCCAGTCGGAGCGCTACAATGCCATGGCGCAGGACATCATCCAGGCGATCATCGTCACGCCGCCGCTCGACGTGCGCGGCCGGCGCGACGGCTTCAACCTCGTCTACAAGCTCAACGATCTGCATCTGCCGTTCATCTACAGCTCGGTGCACACGAACCCGAAGCTGATTCAGGAGAAGCCCCAGCTCGTGCAGCGTGTCGTCGCGGCGTTCGCCGAGGCGGCGCTGTTCGTCGAGAAAAATCCCGACAAGGCGAAGGCTGCGGTGAGCAAGGCGCTGAAGTTGAAGGACGACGAGGCGCTGCAATCGTCGTACGACGCCTACGCGAAGGCGATCATCAACCGGAAGATGCTCGTCCCCGGCGACCAGGTCGCCGACGCCGTCGAGCTCGCGAAGGCCGAGACTACGGTGCGAAAGAAGCCGAACGAGATCTACGACAACCGCTTCGCGGAAGATTTGGAAAAGAGCGGATTCTTAAAAGAGCTTTGGGGCGGGAAAGTGCCGTAGAAGCCGACCGCGACCTTTCACGATCGCCTGCTGAATTCTCTCATAACCGCTTCAACCGTCTCGAAATCCGCGAACGTCCTGAGTGACGCGTAGGTCGGAAAAATCATCGGCAGCTTTCTCTCGGTGTAGAGCTTAAGCGCGCGCTCCGGCGCGATCCAGAGACTGTCGGCGACTTCTTCGGATTTCTCCAGCGGCGTTTGATCGTGCGGCAGGAGGGCGACGAAAAAGCGCGTGTCGAACCGCATCGGGAACTCCGCCGGTGTGAGCCAGTGAGAAAAATAGCGCAGGGCGCCGGCGTCGCAATATAAATTCTCGGCTTCTAGCATCTCCGTAAAACGCGTCTCGTGTTTGACGATGCAGCGGCGCTCGCGCTCCAGCTCGGCTTTTCTCGCCGCAAGCGATGTCTCGCCCGAAGAGAAAAGCACGCCTGCCTCTTCGAACACTTCGCGAATTCCCGCCACCCAGTGGCCCAGCGCGACCTCGGGTTTCAGATGCGCGCCCAGGATATCTCTCGCATGATCGGCGGAGAGCCCGCGGAAGCGCTTCTGCATTTTTTCCGAGCAATCTTCTTTCCTCACCGTGCCGCCGGGAAACACGTACGCGCCGCCGAGAAAATCCATCGCCTCGGGCCGGCGCGTGAGAAAGACTTCGATGCCGCTCTGCTCGCCGGGGCGTAAGAGAATGACCGTCGATGCGCTTCTGGGCTCGGCGGCGGCGCTCATGATGTTTCCAGCGAAGCGGCTAGTTGAAAATCCGTCCGGCAGGGCGGACCCGGCGCGTGATAGAAATTAAATCGATGGTCGATCTTTGAGTAAAAGATGATACTCGAGGAGACCGTGCCGTAATCCGCGTCGGGCGTGTGCACGCAGAGAGCGCCTTTCGCGTCGGCGGTTTCGATCGGCGTATGGTCGCCCAGGACGCCGCGCAAAACGCCGACGGCCGCATCCACGCCCTCGGGCTGTTCGAGCAGGGTCGCCAGCGATTCTCCGGCTTTGTGAAACAGCTCGCGCGCGCGATCGAGCTTCTTTCCGTCCTCTCCCGTAAATGAAGTATTGCCGAAGACGTGCAGACCCGAGGGCAGATTGACACGCTCGATGTCGGCCGCATTGTAAGCGGCGAACGCGCCTTCCGCGCTCGCGACTAAAAGGAGGAAGGCTTGATAGCGGCCGGCATCTTCGTACGGAAGCGCGGCCTGCGCGTCCGCCATCGACGCCGCTTGAAGCATGTCGAGGCAGAGCAGCCCTCGCGAGCGCGGCGACGCGGCTGCATCTATCGAAACTCTTCGGTTGACGATGCCGGCGGCGATCCCGCGCGCGTTGACGCCAAGCCAGGTTCCGCCGGCGACGAGGTCTTTCCCCGCGGCGATTCTGGGATTGGTCGGCCAAATCTGCGGCCCCGCCGTGGCGCGGGAGAAGTGCTCGTCGCGGTTCGCCGCGATCACGAGCGGATAATTTTCGAATTGGCGGAAATAGAGCGCCAGCGTGCACATGCGGTGAGCCTAAGAGAATGAAGCGATCTGCCGAGGTCAGGCGGCGAGCACTTCGCCGCAGCGGCCGCAGGTGCGGAGCTTCACGTCCGAGCGGATCTTGTCGGTCGCGGTTTTGACGGCGTCGCTCGGATCGTCGAAGCGCACGGTCGTCTCGTAGAGCTTCTCGCCGCACCCTTCGCAAAACCAGACGAAGAGATCCCGCTCTTCCGGCCGCCGCTTGCGCTCGACCACGAACGTCCACGAGCCGTCGCCGCGCCGCGGCGAGTGCGCCACGCCGGCCGGCAGCAGGAACATCTCGCCCGCCTTCAACAGCGCGACTTCGTGCCGCTTGTCCTGCATGTAGTGCAGGTTGAGCTCGCCCTCGAGCTGATAGAACATCTCGTCGCCCGGATCGATGTGAAAGTCTTTGCGGCTGTTCGGCCCGCGGGTGACGAAGGCGATGAAGTCCGAATCCTCCCAGATGACTCGGCGCTGCCCCCAACTGCCGCGGTTCTCATCGATCCACTGCTTGAGGTTGAAGTTTTTCAAATGAGGAAACATGGGACCTCCCCGCGCCCGGAGTATAGGTTCCGGACCCCGGCGAATCAAGCCGCGTTCGCCGTATGGACTTGCGCGATGGAATATTATAGCAGGCAAACTGCGCAAAATGATTTCCCTAGGAGGCTGCGATGAAGAGCGTGCCGTTGCATAGATTCGAAGGCCTGCTGGCGCTCGTCCTGATCTTCGCTTCGACTCCGGCTTTCGCGCAGGACTGGACCGCGAAGGCGCGCGAAGAGAAATCGCTGGTCGTGTATCACACGACCAACGTCCCCGACACGCAGAAGATTCTCGACGGCTTCCGCAAGCGCGCGCCCTATTTGACCGTCGAGCCGTTTCGCGCGACGGGCGAAAAGCTGATCCAGAAAATCTCGACCGAGGTCAAAGCCGGCCGCAACCTGGCGGACGTTTACATCATCAGCGGCCTCCAGGCATGGCTGCTCAAGGACGCCGGGTATATCGCGCCGTACGCGTCGCCGGAGCGCGAGCGCATCAACGCGGCGCTGAAAGATCGCGCCGGTTATTGGTCCGGCATCTACTGGAACCTCGAAGTCCTCGGCTACAATGCCAAGCAGGTGGCGCCGCAGGACGTGCCGAAGCGCTGGGAGGACCTCACGCGCCCGCGCTGGAAAGGGCAGATCGGCTTGGAGGAAGAGGACGTCCAGTGGTACGCCTCAATCCTTGAGCTCATGGGCGAGGAGAAAGGCAAGGACTTGATGCGGCGCATCGCGCTGCAAAACCCGCAGATTCGCCGCGGCCACACGCTGCTCGGACAATTGATGGCGGCTGGCGAGTTCGCGCTCGCGCCCACGTTGCGCGTCCACGAGGCGGAGAGCCTTAAGAGCAAAGGCGCGCCCGTCGAATGGCACGCGATCGAGCCGCTGGCGCCGAACCCGCCGGTCTGCGTGATGCTGCCGAAGGGCGCGCCGCGGCCGAACGCCGCGAAAGTCTTTATCGATTACATTCTCTCGCGCGACGGCCAGGAGATTTTCCGGCAGATGGGACGCAACAGCTCGCGCGTCGATCTGGAGCAGCCGATCGCGCGGGTGACCAAAATCAAACTCATGGAGATGGATTGGGAGCGCGTGCAGAAAAATTATGCGCGCTACGCCCAGGAATTCAGAGACACGTTCGTGGCCGTCGCGGCGCGGTAGGTTTTGGTTGCGGGTCCAGGGCGAAAGTTGTATGGGAAGCGGTGAGACTTCGTATCCGTTGCCAAGGAGGGCGATCTTATGCTGACCGAGCATCATGCGCAGGGAAAAGTCTTCTGGCCCGACGGCTGCCGGCTCGCCGTCGCGCTGACTTTCGACTTCCAGGGCGGCGAGGATGTGCGGCCGGATAAAAACGG
>DATDFN010000201.1:0-2814 GCA_036522615.1 Binatia bacterium
AACGTGCTAGCCGTAACGCTTCAGGCGAGCCAGTTTCTCGGCGACCGTTACGAATACACCGTCGCGGTCGGCGGCGAGAGCCGCGTGCTGACCGCGCCGGCGGCGCAGCCGCTGAAGCCCGGCCAGCAGATCTATCTCCAGTTCGATCCCGAAGCGATCACGCTCTGGCCCACGGCGCAATAAAATAATTTAAACTTTCGTGTTTGTGAAAGCCCCTCACCCTAACCTTCTCCCGATGGGAGAGGGAGAAAATTCGCAACTCACAGCTCATTCCCTCTCCCGCTTCGGGAGAGGGCAAGGGTGAGGGCGTATTCCGTGCGGCATTAACTGCGGAAGAGGAGACGAGTTGCGAGATCGCGTCGGCGCGGAGACTTTCTGGTGCAGCCTGGTGCTGGCCGTTGTCGGCTTTTTCGTCCTCTACCCGATCGTTCTCATCGTCGTAAATTCCTTCCAGGTCGCCAAGCCGGGTATGCCGCCGCTCTACGGCCTCGACGGCTGGCGCGGAGTGCTCGCCGAGCCGGGTCTCAGACGTGCCGTCTATAACACGTTCTCGCTCCTCATCGTCCGCCAGCTGCTCTCGTTTCCGATCGCGATTTTTATCGCGTGGCTGCTCGCGCGCACCGATCTTCCGGGCAAATCGTTGCTCGAGTTCATGTTCTGGCTCTCGTTTTTCCTGCCCTCGCTGTCGGTGACGCTCGGCTGGATTCTCATCCTCGATCCCGACTACGGCATCGCGAATCAAATCTGGAAGGCGCTCACCGGCGCGGCGCACGGCCCGTTCAACATCTATTCGTTCTGGGGCATCGTCTGGGCGCACATCGGCCATAACACGACCGCCGTCAAGGTGATGCTGCTGACGCCGGCGTTCCGCAATATGGACGCGTCGCTCGAAGAGGCGTCCGAGGTCGCCGGCTCGAGCACGCTCGGCACGCTCGTCCGCATTCTAATTCCGATCATGACCCCGGTATTCACCGTCATCCTCGTCCTCGCGATCATCAACGGCTTCCAGGCGTTCGAGATCGAAATGATCCTGGGCGCCCCGATCAACTTTCATGTGTACAGCACCAAGGTCTACCAGCTTGTGCAGCAGGAGCCGCCCGCGTTCGGCCCGGCGACTGCCCTCAGCACGGTCGTCCTGCTGATCCTGCTGCCGCTCATCGCCGCGCAGCGGAAGCTGAGCTCGGGCCGGCAGTACACGACCATAACGGGGCGCTACCGCGCGAAGGCGATCCCGCTTGGGAAATGGAAATATCCGGCGCTCGCCTTGGTCATCGTGGTGGCGCTGCTCATCAGCGTCGCGCCGATGGCATTCGTTCTCATGGGGACGTTCATGTCGCTTTTCGGTTTTTTTCACATCGAGCACGCCTGGACCGTGCAGAACTGGAAGCGCGTCGTCGATGATCCGATCTTTCTGCTCTCGCTTAAAAACACGCTGCTGATGTCGCTCGGCGCCGCTGCGCTCGCGGTGTCGCTCTTCTCGATCGTCGCCTACATCTCCGTCCGCACGAAGTTCATCTGGCGCTCCGCGCTCGACTTCATCTCCTGGTTTCCGTCCGCGATGCCGGGCATCTTGATGGGTATCGGTCTTTTGTGGCTCTTCCTCGACATCCCGCTTTTCCGCGCGCTCTACGGCTCGATCTGGCTGCTCATCATCGCCACCGTCATCAGCAGCATCACTCTCGGCACGCAGCTCATCAAGGCGAACCTGCTCCAGCTCGGCCAGGAGCTGGAGGAAGCCTCGCGGACATCGGGGGCGTCGTGGCCCGCCACGTTCCGCCGCATCGTCGGGCCGCTGCTCTTCCCCGTGCTGCTGCTCGTCGGCGTGCTCGGCTTCATTCACGCCTCACGCGACATCAGTAACGTCGCGCTGCTCGCCACCTCCAGCAGCCGGACGCTCGCGCTGCTGCAACTGGACTTTATGGTCTCGGGGCGATATGAAAGCGCCGCGGTGGTCGCCACCATCGTCATGCTGCTCACGACCGGCGTGGCGCTGCTCGCCCGATTCCTCGGGCTGCGCGTCGGCATCCGGACGTGATCGGAGGAGTTTCTATGAAGCTCACGAGACTATTAGCCCTGATCGCATGCATCGTTCTCGCGCTCGCATTAGCGGAGACAGTGCGCGCCCAGACGAAGCCGAAAGACTGGGACGCGCTCGTCGCCGCAGCCGAGAAGGAAGGGCAGCTGTCGATCGCGGGCCCTCCCGGCGATACCTACCGCTTCGCGCTGATCGACTGGTTTCAAAAAAAGTTTCCCAAGATCAAGGTCGAATACAACGGCGCGAGCGGCCGCGATCAGGTGCCGCGCGTCGCGCGCGAGCGGCAGTCGGGCGTCTTCAACTGGGACATCTATATCGGCGGACCGACTTCGCCGCTCGGCGCGCTAAAGCCGATCGGGGCCTTCGATCCGCTGCCGCCGGAATTGATCCTTCCCGAGGCGACCGACAACGCCAAATGGCACGACGGCTTCCGCTCCGGCTTCATGGACGTGGAGGAGAAACTCTACTACGCCTTCGACGGCACCACGTCCGACGTCCTTTACGTCAACGCCGACATCGTCGCGCCTTCCGAGATCAAAGCCTACAAGGATCTCGCCGATCCGAAATGGGCCGGCAAGATCGTGTGGGAAGACCCGCGTCAGGAAGGCTCGGGGCTCAACTCCGCGCTGCTCTATAAGCTGACGTACGGCGAGGCTTTCATCCGCAAGCTGCTCGCCGAGCAAAAAATAATCTTCACGCGCGACCGGCGGCAGCTGACCGAATGGATCGTCCGCGGCCGCTATCCGCTCGCCGTCTCGCTGCCGTCCGACCAGCTCAAG
>DATDFN010000202.1:0-31966 GCA_036522615.1 Binatia bacterium
GAGCAGTTTGTGGAGGTCTTTTCCCATTACCTGGCCGGGCATCCGGATAAGTACATGCTGATCGATCTGTACGACGCGCGCACGGGGGAGGCGATCGGGGAGTTCGGCTGGGGCGGTTTCAAACTGTTCAACGCCTCCGACCCTGAGGTTGAAAAACCGACTCCGGCCGCCGCTATCCAGCCCGCGCGCTAAGCGCTTTTTCGGGCAGGAAAGCCCCATCCAAAACCTACTGTCCGTAAAGACCGATTTTCTTTCAAAATTGTCATTGACAACTCTTGCCTTTTCTGGCAGATAGCGCGCTAGGACTTAAGTTGGTGAGGAGGATGAAAATGCACAAGGCTCGGTGGCTGGTTCTAACTGTGGCGATCATCTTCATGGTCAGCGGCTGCGCTGTCATACAGAACATGACTCGCACAGACAAAATTGTCGCGTCGACACTCGGCTGCGCAGCGTTGGGCGGCGGCATCGGCGCCGGTGCCGGCAGCGGCAGTGGCCACTCGGGACGCGGTGCGGTCATCGGAGCGTTCTCGAGCGCGCTTATCTGCGGCGCTCTCGCCTATTTCTTGACCGAGCCGTCGGCTGCGCCTCCGCCACCGCCTCCGCCGCCGCCGCCACAGGCGCGGCCTGCGCCGACACCTCCACCGCCTCCGCCAGCGCGGACGATCGTGCTCGACAATGTCTTGTTCGACTTCGACAAGACGGCGATCAAGCCTGACGGCGCGAAGATACTGGATCGGTTGATCGCGTTCTTGAAAGAGAACCCCGACAGGAAAGTGGCGCTCGAAGGCCACACCGACTCCGTTGGCACGCCCCAGTACAACCAGGGTCTGTCGGAGCGTCGCGCGAATTCGGTCAAGGATTATCTGACCAAACGCGGCGTGGCGGCGAACAGGGTCTCGACGACCGGCTTCGGTCTGACCAGGCCGATCGCGGATAACAAGACCGCCGAGGGGAGAGCGAAGAATCGGCGCGTAGAGATTAAAGTTCAGTAAGAAAGCGAGTATAAAACTAGAGATGAGGCGGCAGACGAGAATGAGAAGAACGATCGCATTGTTCTTCTTGTTCTCGCTGCCGCCTTTTTTCGTCCAGGCGCAGGAGGCCAAGACTACCCAGGCCCAGGACGTCAAGACCTGGGCGACAAAGACGGCCGAATACAAGCAGTGGCTGGATCAGCTTCAGGGAGGAGAGCTTAAGTTTTGGACGCGGCTGGACGGGAGCCGCCGGCCGCACAAGCTATACGTGGGCGAAGGTTTCACGAAAGCGGACTTCAAAGATCAAGAGCAGTTTGTGGAGGTCTTTTCCCATTACCTGGCCGGGCATCCGGATAAGTACATGCTGATCGATCTGTACGACGCGCGCACGGGGGAGGCGATCGGGGAGTTCGGCTGGGGCGGTTTCAAACTGTTCAACGCCTCGGCCGACGGGGAGGCGCAGAAGCCCGACCAAAGCGCCGTCGCGCCGGAAAAAACGCTAGCTCCAGCCGGTGATAAAATTCCCGCATCCCAACAGCCCCCTCGCTGAGATTCTATACGCTCCGCGAATCGATTGGCGGAGAAGGGAGGGAGTCGAACCCTCCGGGCACCTTACGATACCCAGACTGGTTTTGAAGACCAGCGAAGCCACCGGGCCTCTTCCTTCTCCCTGTAAATCCTGAAAACCTAGCATCTTTCGCGATCACCGCCAAGGTCGAGTTATTGAACGCTTCCGATTCATCCGATTCGCTCGCGTTTTTTTCTGGCGGTTTTTTCCAATTTGATGTAAATACAGTTTTTACCTGATGGGGTTTCGACGCATCATTAAAAAACCCTTCGTACTGATCTTCATCCTGTTTTTTCTGCTTCCTTCAAGTACGCACGGCGGTCTGCTGACTGACCCGAAGCAACTCCAAGCTCAAGGGCCGGCGTTTACCTGGGACAACGCGCGCTCGCGCAGCGTGAAAATTGTCCTGCAACCGAAAGCCGCCGGGGGCCCTCCTGTTCTTATCGGCTCCGGATTCATCATTTCGCCGGACGGCCTGTTCGTGACCGCATATCACGTAATGAGCTATTGCCTGGAGAACCATATGGGCCGGCGCAGCGTATCGACGCCCCTCGATTGCTCGTCGGAGCATCCGAAAGTCGAGTATCGCGCGCTGAACCAAGGCATTGAGTACGAGATCGAGCTCGTGGCTTACCTTACGAGCGAGGAATCCACGAAATCCGGAATGCAAAGTCCCGAAGAAACGATCCAATTGAAAGATTTCGTCATCGGACATCTCAAGGGACCCGCGAGCGCGCGGTTCGATTACTGGAAGCTGAACGATTTCACAAAAGGCCTCGTCGATCAGACCCGCCCGGCCGCGAGGTTGGAGCTCAAGCCTCTCATGCCGCCCAAAAAAGTTTTCATCGCGGGTTATCCCGAAGGGAGGGATTTCGCGATCGCGGACGGATTTTTGAATTTGACCGAAGATAGACGCCGCGCCTATTTCGCCTGGAACCATGATATCTATGAACCGGAGTTTCTCGAAGCCCACGACATCCCGGCCGACACGGTTTGGGGCATACGGGTCGAGAACCATATGAGCGGCGGCGCGGTCATCGATAAAACCGGCAGTGTTATCGGTATTGTCGTCAACGGCGGCGGACGCGCCGCCGGCGTCTTATCGATCGAAAACTTTATCGAGACATTTTTCTCCCGCTCGGCGCACCCGGGCAGCCGTCCGGCTTTATCGCTGTCGCCGGCGGAAACTCCGCTTTACCTTGACCAGTCGATTTCGCCCTGATTTACTTTCAACGCTTTATTCCACTCAAGTATCTCCCTAAATTGACAAGGTGCTGACCCGCCCGCACGATTTAAATTGGCGCGGCGGTTTTCTCGCCTCCGTCGGGCGCACAACAAATTCGTGACAGTAAAGTGCGAGCAGGCGTATCGAGAACTCCTGAAAGGAGGGAATCATTATGTGCTATTCTAATCGGCTCTCATCGGCATTGGTGCTGATGGGAGCGCTCGTGATAGGGGCCGCGCCGGTTTGGGCTCAATACGGCTCGTCGAGCGAGAAATCCGGCAGTTCGGCGACGCAAGACCAGAGCAGCGGCTCCGCGACCGATAAAACCAAAAGCTCGAGCAAAAGTCAGAGCGGCTCGAGCAGCGATCAAGGCGTGAGCCAGGGCAGCCGCACCGGTACGGGCAGCGCCCAGAGCGGCCGGTCGAGCGACACGGGCATGTCCTCATCCGGCTCGGCGTCTTCGGACACATCTTCTGCAGGATCGTCCTCTTCGGGTATGTCCTCTTCCTCGCGGTCGGGCGCCATGACTGCGGGCAGCGAGGATGTGAAGCGAGTCCAGCAGGCGTTGAAAGAGCAGGGCCAGGATCCCGGCCCTATCGACGGCATCATCGGCCCTAAGACGAAGCAAGCGTTGCGCGCCTTTCAACAGGAGAAGGGCCTCAGCGCGACCGGCACCCTCGATAATCAAACCAAAGAGAAGCTCGGCATCAGCGGTAGCGGTTCTTCCTCCAGTTCAGGCAAAAGCTCTTCATCGCGAACGGGCGGGCCCTCCGGATCAAGCAGCCTCGGCAGCTCGGCATCCGGCTCGAGCGATTCCTCCAGTGCCTCGGGCGGCAGCTCGCCGCGCTCCAGCGGCGCCAGCTCCGGCCTCGGCTCCTCCGGCTCGAGCTCTTCCGGCAGCTCGTCGGGTTTGAGCGGTTCCTCGAGCGGCTCGTCGGACTCGTCCGGCATGGGCGCATCGGGAAGCTCCTCGGGCTCTTCGGGACGCAGCTCGAAGAGCGGCGGCTCTTCGTCGAGCGGGTCGAGCAGCGGCAGCAGCAATCAGTAGGCAAGAAAGCCGCGCAAAAAAACGGGCGAGAGGCCGACGGCCCTCGCCCGTTTTTTTATCCATGCCGGCGAATGCACGGCTGGAACATCGGAAACCTAACGACTTGCCCGGCTCTTGTCCTGATTGCGCTTCAAAGCCTCGTCGGTTTCTTTTGTCCGCCACATGTTCGTGCCGACATCGACTTTGCTGGCGCGGTGGCTGTTTTTATCGAAATCGATGGCGA
This sequence comes from Binatia bacterium, assembly GCA_036522615.1. Classification (GTDB taxonomy): domain Bacteria; phylum Desulfobacterota; class Binatia; order UBA9968; family UBA9968; genus JAJPJQ01. The sequence continues at coordinate 4,036 of DATDFN010000202.1, forward strand.
TCTCATAAGTGCGATCGCCTTTAACGATCTCGTACTCCGTGTACTCCGGCTTGTCGGAGTTGACCGAAGTAACCTGATAGCCCATTTTCTGCAGTTCGCGGCGGTAGAAGGGTTTCTCCTCCCCGATCTTCATTGAGCGGACCAACTCCTCTTTGCCTCTCTCCCAGCCGCTCTTGTGATCGCGATCGCTGAAGCGGGAGTTGCGCGCGTGAAAAAGACCCTGATCGGTCTTTTCCTTGTCGGCCAGCCGCTGGCCTTTCAGAACTCGATCGGTGGTGTCTGCCTTGTAGAGGTTCGCCGTGACGTCGACTTTGCTTGCGCGATGGCTGGTTTTGTCGATGTTGATCTGGATTTCGTAAGTTTGATCGCCTTTAACAACTTCGTATTCGACGTAATCCGGCTTATCGTAATTGATGGAAGTGACCTGGTAACCTAGTTTCTCGAGCTCGCGTCGGTAGAAGGCTTTGTCTTCTCCGATCTTGAGCGAGCGTGTCAGATCTTCTTTGCCCCGTTCCCAATCCCCTTTGTGGGTGCGCTCGCTGAAGCGAGCGTTGTCCGAGTCATCTCTTCCGAGCCGATCTGCGGCATTGGCGTTCCCAACCCATCCGAGAACCGCCGTCAACCCGACCGCCAGCACGATTTTAAGCATGCGCCTCCCCCTTCATCAGACCACCAACCGCTAAAAATCGCCGCTCGCCGCGGTTACGCTATGGGCGGTGAGCGTCTTCCCATGATAAGGCTAACCAAAAACAGCACCATGAAGACCACGAACAAGATCCAAGCGATCTCCGTGGCGGCGCCGGCAACGCCCGACAGGCCCAGGACGCCGGCGATCAGCCCGATAATCAAAAAGGTTATCGCCCAGTTCAGCATGGCTTATCCCTCCTTTCCCGTGTGATTTTGCGCCTACACCCTCTTTTACAGAATAAGCCGCCGCCGGGCGGCTGCAATCCGGGTGTTTGCCGTATAGAGGTAAACAAAAGTTTTCGGACTATAAATTGCAGCGGCGGATGCTATCTTGAAGCTTAAATGTAAGAGAGTTGCGCGAATAAGATTGCAGAACACTTGAGGTGATAAGATGATCAATTTTGAGAAGGCCCTTTTCGATCCGGCGCTGGTCTTTAATAATCCCGCCGATGTGTTGCATAATAACGAGCTGTCCCGCAGCCAAAAGATTCAAATCCTGCAAAGGTGGGAATACGATGTGCGTGAGCTGCAGGTCGCTGAAGAAGAGAGCATGCGCGGGCCGCAATCCGTTACGCTCGACGTCGTGCTCAACGCGCTGCGCGCGTTAGGCGCAGAACCGAAGGAGCGATCGGCGCCGACAAAACACGGCGGCAAGTAATCGGCAAGTTGTCGAATGTTGAGAAATCCTTAACGCTCGATGCGGACTGCCGGCGATTGGGGTGGATGATGGGCGGAAGCGTAGCGCGAAAGGTTCGTAACCGAGGCGAGCGAAAGCCGCAGCATGGAAAATCGACGCGCTCGGCAACCGAAATTCATTCGGCCGCCGTCCCCGCGAAGCTCCCTGGCTTTGTCGATCCTGAGCTGACGACGCTGCTCGATGCCGTTCCCGAGGGACAGGAATGGCTTTATGAAATCAAATTCGACGGGTATCGCGCATTATGCAGGATCGAGGGCGGTCAAGCTCGCTTTTTCACCCGCGAGGGGAACGACTGGACCAAGCGGTTCGGTGTGTTGGCGACGGCCGCTGCGCGCCTTCCCGTTAGCGCAGTTTTTCTCGACGGCGAGATCGTCGTCCTAGAATCGGACGGCTCGAGTAACTTTCAATCTTTGCAGGAAGCACTCGGCCGGAGCGAGACCGATAGACTCATCTATTACGTCTTCGATCTTCCTTTTTTCGACGGTCACGATTTGAGAGCAGTCCCGCTGGAAGCGCGCAAGCAACTTCTCGCTGGATTGCTCGAACAACAGCCGAAAACCGCCGCCGTCCGCTTCAGCGACCATGTGACGGGAAACGGAGAAGAATTTTACCGGCGCGCGTGCGCGGGCGGCCTGGAAGGTATTATTGCCAAAAGGAAGAATGCGCCGTATCGCGCCGGGCGCGCGCGCGACTGGTTCAAGATCAAATGCCATTCGAGCCAGGAATTCGTCATCGGTGGATTTACAGAGCCATCCGGCTCGCGCACCGGCTTGGGCGCGCTGCTTCTAGGTGTCAACAACGACCGCAGCGTGCTGATTTACGCCGGTAAAGTCGGCACCGGCTTCAACCGCCGCTCGCTGGAAGATCTTCGCGCACGGTTGGAGAAAATCGAGACACCTAGCCCGCCGTTTGCCAACCCGCCGCGGTTGCCGCGGCGCGAAGGCGTTCACTGGGTTCAGCCCCGCTATGCCGCCGAAATCGAATTCACCGGCTGGACGCGAGACGGTATGCTGCGTCACCCATCATTTAAGGGACTCCGGGAAGACAAGTCCGCGCGGAAGATATCGCGCGAACGACCCGAGCCGAATTCGGCGACTGCGCGACAGAATTCTCTCACCACGATCGCCGGCGTTACGCTGAGCAACCCCGAGCGCGTCCTCTATCCCGAAGCGAATATCACGAAACTCGAACTCGCCCGATATTACGAAGAGATCGCCGATTGGATCCTGCCGCACGTTGCGCTGCGTCCGCTTACGATGGTGCGCTGCCCGGAGGGCTACAGGAAATGTTTTTATCAAAAGCACATCGAAGAGAACCTCCCGGAATCTTTTAAGCGGATCAACGTAAAAGAGCGAAAAGCTTCAGGCCGTTACGTGATGATCGATTCGCTTCCCGGCCTTATCTCGCTCGTGCAGATGGGCGTGCTGGAAATCCACACGTGGGGCTCGCGCGCCGAGCACGTCGAAATGCCGGATCAATTGATCTTCGACTTGGACCCCGACTCCGGCCTGGCGTGGCGGCGTGTGGTAGAGGCGGCGCGGCTCTTGCGGCGACGCGTTGCGGAACTAGGCCTAGAGGCGTTCGTCAAAACGACCGGTGGCAAGGGGCTGCATATCGTCGTGCCTGTCGCCCCGGAAGTTGACTGGGAGGAGGCCAAGGAATTCACGAAAAACGTTGCGGAGAGTATCGCGCGCAACGCGCCCGACCGGTATCTCACGAACATGTCAAAGACAAAGCGCGCAGGGAAAATTTTCATCGATTATCTGCGCAACGGCCGCGGCGCCACCGCCGTTGCGGCGTATTCGACACGCGCAAGGGCCGGCGCGCCGGTGTCGGTACCGCTTCGCTGGGAAGAGCTCGACGATGATATTCGCGGCGATCATTTCACGCTGCGGAATGTGCGGCAGCGCCTCACACGTCTCCGCAAAGATCCATGGGCCAATTTTTCCAACTCCCGCCGCTCCATTCTAGCCGCAATCCGTCAGGTCGCCGCGCCTCGCCAATGATGGCATAGCGCTTGCTGAATTTATTACTTAGCGAAATAGAAGCCGCAGGTTTCCCATGGGGTACGCGGCGGCTGGCCGCAGAATCGGCGCTAAGGAGGTGAAACCACAGTAAAAATTACTTGCGCGGGGAAAAAGTTCCTCTCCGGGAAATCACTGGGGCGGGTAAATTCTACGTTCGAGATATCAACGTGGTTGCATGGTTAAAGGAACGTTAGAAAAACAAGGAGGAGGTGGACCATGGGTACGATCCTAGTAGTCATTCTTATTCTCCTGCTAGTCGGTGCTTTGCCAACCTGGCCGTATAGCTCCGGCTGGGGCTATTTCCCGAGCGGCGGTCTCGGATTGATTTTATTAATTATCATTATTTTAGCCTTGGCCGGCCGCATTTGACCTTCAACGATGTATCGGAGGGGAGAAACTAGGTGTAGACCATAGTTATAGGCGGTGCCTGGTATTTGAAAGGGAAGCATCTTATGTCCACTCCAGCCAGCATTGCTAAACATCCGATTCATCCCATGCTCGTCGTCCTACCGATGGGCTTGTGGGTCTTTTCTCTCATTGCGGACCTCTTCTCCGCCGCCGGCCGCGGCGATGTCTGGAAAGATGTCGCCTTCTATACGATGGCCGGGGGCATAGCCGGCGCGTTGATAGCGGCGATCCCCGGCCTGATCGATTTCTTCTCGCTCAAAGAAAGCCTAGCTCGTCGTCTCGCGCTTTATCATATGATCGTCAATCTCGCCGCGACGGCGATTTTTGCCGTCAACTTTTATCTGCGGCTCTCGCAGCCGCTGAATGGACTTTTACCTATCGGATTATCCGTCGTTGCGCTTGTGCTGATCGGCGCTGGCGGCTGGTTAGGAGGGGAACTGGTTTATGTGCGGGGGGTCGGCGTCGAGCCGCCGGCGCTCCCGCGCAGAAACGCGCCCGGGCTGCGCGAGATTCCCGGCGGACGCGCGCGCCGGATCGTATGATGACGCTCCGTGCAAGAATTGTCGCAGTATAGCGCCTACGTGTCGCATTCGGCGCATAGGATAGTTAAGCATTGTCAGTGAAGGATGAAAGGGGACGCCATGGGATTGGTAGAAAAAATCACCCAATACTTCGGCGGCGAACACGCGGCGCGGCTCGCCGCAACAGGTGAAGCATGAATCATCCAGAGGACACGCATACATCGATTCGGATAGCCTTTCCGCGCGGACGCTGCGGCGAAGTGCGCGACGTCATCGAAGTGCTTTTCGTTTTGGAAGACGTCTATAACCATCTCTACGCATGGCACGAGTTGGTTTACGCGGCCGACGGCGGCGCAAAAAATGCGCAGGGACTGCGTTCCTTGCCGGAGATCGCCGACGCGAGCGACATGGTTCCAGCCGATCGCCGGCTTTGTCTTGCCCGCGTTGAAATCGAGGCTCCCGCGTTTATCGAGGTGGTCGGCGCGCGCTATCCGCTCGATGTCATTTACAACTATCTCCGTCACCGCGGCAACGGAAACGGCCACAAAAAGGCCCGCGCGATCGAGCGCATCGAGGCGGTGCGCGGCGAGATCGATCATCTGTGCGAATCGACCGTGCCTGGATATGAAATTCAGGAGGCGGTGGCGCTGCATGTGATCGCGCCGTTCAAGCGGCTCGAGCGGCTGGAAGGCATTCAAATCTACGGCAGCGACGAGCCCGGCAAAGCCTCGGCGCCGTGGCGCGGACGCTCCGACCGACCCGCGGCCGCTTTGTCGCCGCTTGCGCGCGAGCATTGATTATGGCGCGCAAGGGGAGAAACGCCTCGCGGCGGAAAATGCCGGCGCGGAGGTCGACCGGCTCGCGTCCGATATGGCGCGGCAGCCTGAGCTTTGGACTGGTGAATATTCCCGTCTCGCTCCACCCGGCGGAAACTTCCAACGATCTTAGCTTTAAGCTTCTCGATCGGAGAAATCTCACGCCCGTCCATTACCGTAGGGTCAACGAAAGTACCGGCAAGGAAGTGCCCTGGGAAGACATCGTCAAAGGCTACGAATACGAAAAAGGCGAATACGTGCCGATGACGGAAGCCGATTTCCAGCGCGCGAACGCCGAGGCGACGCAAACCATCGAAATTACCGACTTCGTCGATCAGGCCGATATCGATTCGATCTATTACGACAAACCTTACTATCTGGCGCCGGCGAAAAATGCCGCCAAAAGCTACGCGCTGCTCCGCGAGGTGATGCGGCGAACAAAGACCGCCGGGATCGCGAAAGTCCTCATACGATCGCGGCAACACCTCGCCGCCGTGTTCCCGAAACAATCCGCTCTGGTTATCGACCTGCTGCGGTTCGCGCATGAAATCCGCGATCCGTCGAAGCTGGACATTCCCGGCGATGTCTCGATCGGCGAGAAAGAGCTCAAAATGGGCGAGCGTCTCGTCGAAGCGATGATCGACAAATGGCGGCCGGAAAAATATCGCGACGACTACAGGGAAGACCTGCTAGCGCTGATCGAGCGCAGGGTGCAGGAAGGCAAGACGAAGGTCGTCGATGAAACGCCGCCGCGGGCGCTGAAGCGGCCGGCCAAAGTGATCGACATCATGGATCTCTTGAAGCGCAGCGTGGAGAAGCGCAGCGTGGAGCATGCGGGGCGGAAGGTGGAATCCCCACGGCGCCGCAAAGCGAGCTGAAATGAGAGCCGGCAGGCCCGACCGGGTTGTCTCGCGAATGGTGTATTACGAGCACTAGATTAGGCAAGGAATGAAGTCATGGTGACAGCAGCCGACGTACTCGTTAACACGCTCTGCGAATGGGGCGTGAGCGTTGTTTTCGGCCTTCCAGGCGACGGCATCAACGGCATCATGGAAGCGCTGCGCAAGCAGCGGGAACACATTCGGTTCATCCAGGTGCGGCACGAGGAATCGGCGGCCTTCATGGCGTGCGGCTACGCGAAATACACGGGCAAGCTCGGCGTCTGCCTCGCGACCTCCGGCCCGGGCGGAATTCATCTGCTGAACGGCCTCTACGATGCGAAGCTCGACGGCCAGCCGGTGCTGGCGATCACCGGACATCACTATCATGACCTTATCGATACTCATGCCCAGCAGGACGTCGATCTCGACAAAGCCTATATCGACGTCGCCGTTTATAACGCGCGCGTCATGGGACCGTCGCACGTCGAGGAGATCGCGAATATCGCCTGCCGAACCGCGCTGGGACGGCGCGGCGTCGCGCATATCAATTTTCCCGTCGATTTCCAGGAGCACGAGATCGAGGAGCACTCGAAGCGAAACGTGCCTGGGCACGTTTCGCATGTCCCCGCATCGGCCGTCGAGCTGCCGCCCGAGACCGATCTGAAAAACGCCGCGGCCGTACTCAACGAGGGAAAGAAAGTCGCGATTCTCGCCGGCCAGGGAGCGCTCGCCGCCGGCGCGGAGTTGGAAGAGGCGGCCGAGAAGTTAGCGGGCCCGATCCTCAAGGCGTTGCTCGGTAAGGCCGCCGTCCCCGACGACAGCCCGTACACAACAGGCTCGATCGGACTTTTGGGGACGAAGCCGTCGCAAGAAGCGATGGAGAACTGCGATACGCTCTTCATCGTCGGCAGCTCGTTTCCTTATATCGAGTTTTTGCCCAAACCCGGACAGGCTCTCGGCGTTCAAATCGATATCGACCCGACGCGCATCGGACTGCGCTATCCGGTCGAGGTCGGTCTCGTCGGCGACAGCCGCGCCACGCTGAAGCGGCTTCTGCCGCTGCTCGAGCGCAAGCGGGAACGAAGCTTCCTCGAAAAAGCACAGGAAGGCATGCGGCAATGGTGGAAGCTGATGGAAAGCCAGGGCACGCGTCCGGACAAGCCGATGAAGCCCGAAGTGGTCGCGTGGGAGCTGGGCAAGCGGCTCGCGCCGGAGGCGATCGTTTCCTGCGACTCGGGTACGATCACGACCTGGTTCGCGCGGCAAATACCCGCGCGTCGGGGACAGAAGTTTTCGGTTTCGGGGACGCTCGCGTCGATGGCGAATGCGCTGCCCTACACCATCGCGGCGCAGATCGCCTATCCGGAAAGACAGTGCGTCGCGTTCGTCGGCGACGGCGGCTTTTCGATGCTGATGGCGGAATTCGCTACGGCGGTAAAATACCGCCTGCCGATTAAAGTCATTATCATCAAGAACAACACCCTGGGGCAGATCAAATGGGAGCAGATGGTTTTCCTGGGGAACCCGGAATATGGCTGCGATCTACATCCGATCGATTTTGCGGCCTTCGCGCGCGCGTGCGGCGGGACGGGCTTCACCGTCGACGATCCGGCCGCTTGCGGCCGCATGCTCGACGAGGCGCTTGCCGCCCCCGGGCCAGTGCTTGTGGAGGCGGTCGTCGACCCGTACGAGCCGCCTATGCCGGCGAAGGTGACGCTCGAGCAGGCGACCAAATTCGCGAAGTCGCTGGCTCGCGGCGAGCCCGATAGGTCGAAAATAGCCTGGACGGTTCTTTCGGACAAAGTGCGCGAGCTTATCTGAGGTTGCATGCAGCTAATCGGTCGAGAAGAGGTCCAGCAGTTGGCGGGGAACGGCGCTGCGCTCGTCGAAGTGCTGCCGCAGAAAGCTTACGAGCGCGCCCATCTGCCCGGCGCGATCAGTCTGCCGCTCGCAGGTCTTTACCCGTTTTCTGCCGCCAAGCTGTCCAAGGATTGCAACATTGCCGTGTACTGCTACGATTCGCAGTGAGACTTGAGCCGGAGGGCCGCGGCGCGGCTCGAGCATATGGGCTATCGTCACGTCTTTGTGTATGCGGGCGGAAAGGCCGAATGGATGGCCTATGGCCTGCCGATCGTGCGCGGCGCGGATTTGCCGCCGCTCGTGGGCGACGCCGTCGACCGCGATGTGCCGCGCTGCCGGCCAGAGGAGCCGATCGAAACCGCGCGCGACGCCGCTTACGATCGGGGGATGGACATATGCCCGGTAGTCAGCGCCGACGGCGTTCTTCTTGGCCTCTGCACCCGTGTGTCCCTGCACGCGCATCCGTCGGTTGCGGTGGAACTCGTCATGGAGCCCGGTCCGCTGACGGTCCGGCCTAGCATGCCCGTCGCGGACGCGATGAAAATCATCGAGCGTAAGAAAATGTATTCACTGCTGGTCACCACGCCGGACGGAAAGCTTATCGGAACCTTCAACTGCAAATCAGCCGCGCACGCCGGCGACGGCGCGCAAAAGGGGCTTACGACATGAAAACCAAGCTTCATGATTCTGTGCGCCTGGCGGCGATGGGCGATCTCCATTACACCAAGACGTCGCACGGAAAATTACAACCGATTTTCGAGGAGATCGCGGAGAACGCCGATATTCTGCTGCTCTGCGGCGACCTCGTCGACTACGGCCTGCCGGAAGAGACGGAGATTCTCTCCAAAGAATTATCCGTCGTAAAAATCCCGATACTCGCGGTGCTCGGGAACCATGAGTTGGAGTCCGGCAAGCAGGACGAGGTGCAGAAGATTCTGTCGACCGCGGGCGTCAATATACTCGACGGCAACGCCTGCGAGATCCACGGCATCGGCTTTGCGGGCGTTAAAGGTTTCGCCGGCGGCTTCGGACAGCACTCGCTGCAGCCGTGGGGCGAGCCGGCGATCAAAAAGTTTGTCCAGGAGTCGATCGACGAAGCGCTCAAGCTCGAGTCGGCGCTCGCGAAGCTGCGCACGCAGCAGCGCATCGCGCTGCTGCATTACTCGCCGATTCAGGGAACCGTGGAAGGGGAGCCGTATCCGATTTATCCGTTCCTCGGCTCGAGCCGCCTCGAAGAGCCGCTGAATCGATACAACGTCACCGCGGTATTTCACGGCCACGCGCATCATGGCCGCCCGGAAGGACGGACACAGACCGGAGTCCCGGTGTACAACGTCGCGATCAAGGTGCTGAGAGAGCATTATCCGGATCGGCCGGTCTTCCGCCTGGTCGACATTCCCGCGGAGGTGCGGGCCGACGAGGGGAATGGGATGAGCCGGGAGGTGCCGACGTGAACGGCAACGGGGATTTGGGGGCGGAGAATGCGGGGAAAGAGTTTTATTGCAGCGTGCTGGCGGCGCTGAGCGAGGCGGGCATACCTTTTCTCATCGGCGGCGCGTATGCGCTCGAGCGCTACACCGGCATCTGGCGCGACACAAAGGACCTGGATATTTTCATTTACCCGGCGGACTGCGAGCGCGCGCTGAACGCGCTCGCCGCCGTCGGCTGCTATACCGAGCTCACGTTTCCCCACTGGCTCGGCAAGGCGTATTGCGGCGAATATTTCGCCGACTTGATTTTCAGCTCGGGCAACGGTACGGCGCGGGTCGACGATAAATGGTTTCGTCATGCTGAAGCGGCCGAAGTGCTCGGTCGACGCGTCAATCTCTGTCCGGTCGAGGAAACGATCTGGTCCAAGTCGTTCGTGATGGAGCGCGAGCGTTACGACGGGGCCGATATCGCGCATCTGCTCCGCGCGCGCGCGAAGCAGCTCGACTGGGAGCGGTTACTGTGTCGCTTCGGGCGGCATTGGCGGCTGCTCTATAGCTACGTCATTTTGTTCGGATTAATTTATCCGTCCCGTCGCGCGGACATCCCTCGATGGGTCCTCGACGCGCTCTCGCGAAAGCTGGAAGAGGAGACCGCTGCGCCGCCGCCCGAAACACCGATCTGCCAGGGCACGCTGCTTTCGCGCGAGCAGTTCCTCCTCGATATCCAGCAGTGGGGCTACCTCGATGCGCGGCTGCTGCCCGAGGGCAATATGACGCACGCCGAGACCGAGCTCTGGACGGCGGCGATTCAGCAAAAGAAATAAAAAATCTTTAGGGCAGCGCCATGGCCCATCGCGTCGTCATCATCGGCGGAGGCTTCGGCGGCCTATACGCCGCGCAGTCATTGAAAAACGCTCCCGTCGACGTCACGCTCCTCGACCAGCGTAATTTTCATTTATTTCAACCGCTGCTGTATCAGGTCGCGACCGGTTGGCTGTCCCCGGCCAACATCGCCTCGACGCTGCGGGCCGTGCTGCACCGGCAGAAAAACACGCGCGTGCTGCTCGGCCAGGCGATCGACATCGATCTCAGCGCCCGTCGCGTCATTCTAAGCGACGGCAGCCTGCCGTACGACACGCTGATCGTCGCGACCGGATCGCGGCATCATTACTTCGGCCACGATCAGTGGGAGGCGCTCGCGCCCGGGCTCAAGACCGTCGAGGACGCGACGGAGATCCGCCGGCGTATTTTCCTCGCGTTCGAGGCGGCGGAGCGCGAGCCGGAGGCCGCCAAGCGAGGGCCGTTGCTGACGTTCGTCATCGTCGGCGGCGGGCCGACCGGCGTCGAGCTGGCCGGCGCGCTCGCAGAGATCACGCGGGATACGCTACGAAATGATTTTCGCACGATCGATCCCTCGTCGGCCCGCATCTTATTGCTCGAGGCGGCCGACCGGATACTTACGACGTATCCACCCGAGCTATCGGCGAAGGCGGCGGCATTTTTGCAAAAGGAAGGCGTGACGGTTCGCACCGGCGTCGTGGTCACGGATATTAGACGGGACTCCGTGGTGGTGCTGGAAGGACAGCGGAGCGAAGAAATACCGTGCCGCACCACATTGTGGGCGGCCGGCGTTAAAGCCTCGTTCCTGGGAAAAATCCTGGCGGATGCATCGGGCGCGAAGCTGGACCGCATAGGCCGCGTGGTCGTCGAGCCGGACCTGAGTCTGCCGTCGCATTCCGAAGTCTTCGTTATCGGCGATCTCGCCAACTACACGCATCAAACTGGCTCGCCGCTGCCGGGCGTCGCGCCTGTGGCGATGCAGGAGGGAGAATACGTCGCGAAGCTGATATGCGATCGTCTAAAAGGAAAGGCCGTCGCGGCGTTTCACTACCGCGACCGGGGCGACCTGGCGATCGTCGGACGCGGAACGGCCGTCGCAGATCTACGAAGATTGCACCTCGCGGGATTTTTCGCGTGGCTCGCGTGGCTTTTTGTTCACATCGTCAACCTCATTGAGTTCGAAAACAAACTCCTCGTCCTCATCCAATGGGCGTGGGCCTATTTTCGCCGTAACCGCGCCGCGCGTTTGATCACCGGCGAGCACCGCATGCCGTGATTCGCGATACTACCCAAACGATAGCGTAAAAAGCGTCGACACATTTTCTGAGCAGATTAAGAATCGGCGCAACATCCACGCATTGACTAGAAAAAGCGGGCCCTAGTTAAAGTCCGACAGCGCCGAATGCTCGGGCGCGCGCGAGGCAATCATCTGGTCGCGAGCGACGCGCCGCTCGGTTTGGGCGAGCCATCGCGCGAAAAGGAATAGAGCGGTCCAGGCGAGCACGATGCCGCCCGGAACCCACATTACGAGGCCCGCGAGCTGCTGATCGGCGAGCGCCGCCGGACCGTTCCCATAAGCGGGATACCACAGCCGCGGCGATAAAAAGAGCAAAGCTCCGAGAACGTTTTTGTGGAGCGAGGTCGCGAAAACGTAAAACGCGGCGGCGCCGTAGCCGAGCCGCTGGTCGAGCACGGCTCGCCAAAAAAGCAGCGCGGTGCCGAGAAGGCAGACGTGCTCGGCGGTATGGAGTAGTGGATTCGCCAGCGCAGCTTGATATAACGCGGGCAAGTGCCACGCCCAAATAGCGGCGCTGTGGAGCGCCCACGAGATCGGCATGTTGATGCGAAGCATACGCAGCCGCCAGATAAGCGCGCGGCGCCGACGGCGCGGCGCGAGAGCCACGAAGCCGAACTCCAGGCGTCCGGCCGCGAGGAGCGGCGCGGCGGCGACCATTAAAAGCTCGTGCTGCGCCATGTGCGCCGTGAGGCTCGTATGGGTCCATTTTTCGAGCGGCGATGCGAGCGCGATAACGAGAATCGTCCACCCGGCGGCGAATGCGGCGATCTCGCGCCGCCCGCCGGCATTCGCGGTACGCGCGCCGAGCGCGTAAATCAGCGCGAAGCAAATGAGGCCCGCTGTTGTCGCGACGTGCATTGATTAAAATTCTTTGCGTTTTTTGATCACGAGACACGTCGGGATTAATCGGATAGGCGAGCCGACGACAAACGGAGTTGTCTCCAGACCGGCGTTGACGGGAGTCGAGAACGACGAAGGAGTTTTATACACGAATACCCGTCGATTCGATTTCGACAGTCCGCTCATGCTGCCCAACCTCGATAAGAAAGTTAGCGCGGGAGCGGTAGATCAGGAATTCAGGTAAAACGCCGACTTCCGGTCAGGATTTACCGGACGGCGGTAAAAGAGGCGGGGTATTGGAAAGCTCCGCGGAACTCTGACGATGAGCGTTACGTGGTGGTAGCTTCTTCGCGCGGAACGGAGTGTAGGGAGCCGGAGGGCTCGTATCTGTTGACGAAGTACAGCGGTCGCTGTTTGCTCTCATCAAACATCCTGCCGATGTATTCGCCCATGATGCCGACGGTGATCAGCTGAACTCCGCCGAGAAACAGGATGACGACCATTAATGACGGATAGCCGGCGACGGGCTCTCCGTAGAGCAGCGTCTTGGCGATGATGATACCCGCATAAACAAAGGCCGCGACTGCGGTCGCCAGTCCCAGGTAGGTGGCGATTTTCAGCGGCCCAATGGTAAATGAGGTAACGCCCTCGAGGGCGAAGTTCCACAAACGCCAGTAGTTCCACTTCGTTTCTCCCGCATAGCGTGAGTCGCGGCGGTAGGGCACACCTTTTTGCGGATACCCGATCCACGTGAAGAGTCCCTTCATGAAGCGGTGCTGCTCACGCAGCTTCAGCAGCGCGTCGACGGCGCGACGGCTAAGCAGCCTATAATCTCCCGTGTCGGCGGGAATCTTGACGCGGCTGATTTGGTTGATGACGCGATAAAAAACATAAGCCGTCGCTTTTTTGAGCCGGCTTTCGCCCTCGCGCGAAAGGCGCGTCGCATAGACGACATCGTATCCGCTTTGCCATTCCGCAATCAGCCGCGGGATCAGCTCCGGCGGGTCCTGCAGGTCGGCGTCGATCAAGACTACGGCGGCGCCGCGGCTATGGTCCAGGCCGGCGGTAACCGCGATCTCCTTGCCGAAGTTGCGGCTGAGATCGATGATCGCAACGCGCGGGTCCTCGGCGCGGAGCCGCCGGAGGATCAACAACGTCTCGTCGCGGCTGCCGTCGTTTATATAGATGATCTCACTTGCCATCGTCAGCCCGGCGAGGACGGCGGTGAGGCGCCGGTGGAATTCCGGCAACACCTCCTGCTCGTTGTAAGCGGGCACGACGACCGAAAGCACCGGGGTCGCCGCCGCTCGTTCAGTATCGGTGGATGCCATATTGTGCCCCGTCCATTATCACATTCCGCCCGGCTTCGCGATAACTCTAAGGCTGTCCCCGTCGAGGCCAAGAATCAGCGCGTCGCGACTTTTTCGCGCGCGCGCGAGCTCGCTTGCGTCGATAATCGAGATCTCGATGTCCTCGCGGCCGTGCACCTGTTTGATATAGGGCTCGCCGTATTGCAGGACGTTAAAACCGTTCATGACGTACACGGCGTATTCCGGCTTCTGCGCCGGCGGATTCACCAGCACCAAAGCGCCGCGTCGCGGCACTTGAGCGAAATACGGGCCGAGGCGCTCCAGTAGCTTGACGGCGCGCTCGCCGTTCTCTTGCATCATCAGAGCCTTGTCGCGGATCGCCGCGAGATGGCTCGCGAACAGAACGAGAATGCCCGCGCCGAGCGCGAATACGAGATGGCGATGGTGGCGGGCGGATTCCAAAACAGCGCCGAGCCCGATTCCCGCAAGCATCGAGAAGAACGGGGTTGTATTGTACACGTACAGCTCGCTGATGTGGTTCATCATGACCATGGGGAAGACGGACCCGACCATCAGGATAAAGATCACGGCAGGTTTCCAGTCGCGGCGTTTCAGCCAAAGTCCGTAACCGATGATGGCGATCAAGAGCAGGGCGCCGGCGGCGATGAGCGCCAGCGCGACGATGCTGCGGTTAGCAAACGCTTCGAATGCCACGACGCTCGAGGTCGGAACGACGAGGGCCAGCATGTCCATGAGCACATTGATGATGACGTTGCCGCCGACGCGAAAATGGTATCCGCCCGGCCCGAAGGAAGGGGCGTTGGCGCCGACCAGAACGCGGACTGCGAAGTACGCTAGAAAAACGGAAATATACGGCAGCGACATTGCCAGGGATCTCGTCAAGAAAACTCGAAAGGACGACCGTCGGTAATTTATTAGCGCGAGGACGCACAGGAGCAGCGGGAGAAAGGAAGATGTCGTCTCCTTGAAGAAAAGGGCGACGGCAAAGGCGGCGACGCTTAACAGATACACGCCCGCGGGGCTTTGGAGCGCGCGACGGCCTAGATGCGGGCTCGCCAACGCCCACAGACTAAGGCAGCCGAAGAATGTCCCGGCGACCTGCGACAACGTGTCGTTGCTCAATAGCGCGAAAGCGTTCGCCTGTGAGAGCGCCATAAAAACGCCGGCGAGCAACGGCGCGACCCCGCCGTACCCCAAGTCCGCCGTCGCCTTCACGACCAGAACGCAAAGCAGCGCGTGGACCAGAAACATTAACACATGGATCGGGGTCGTGCTGAGCCCGAAGTATTTCTGCACGACTGTATAAATGCCGGCTTGCAGCGGACGGTACCATCCGTCGGTGTTCACCTGAACGAAATGCCGCCATGGACTCGATGCTGCATCGATCCAGCCGAGATCGTCGCCGTAGTAGGGGATGGCGATGCCAGGCAAGTAGACGAGAAAGATCACGACACCTAATATCAGACAGATCCACAGCTCGACGGGCGTGATCGTTTTGACTACGGTCGGCCAATCCGTCGAGGCGTGCTCGAAGGCGGCCGGGAGCTCCCGTGCCGCGGAGGGTTTCCTTCGCATAGCTTGCTTCTTTTTACCTTTGCGGTTCCGGAGCGTCTGCGTGCGCGGGCGCCGGCTCCAGCCAATCCTTGTCGACGTAGAGCCGGCCGCGTTGCGGCGAGTCTTTTTTGACGCGCTGGCGAAGCGCCTGGTCCTGTTCGCGCATCAAATGCGGATTGATCAGGCCGCGTGTCAGTGCCTCGTAGTAAAGCCGGCCGCGGCTTTCGAGCAGCGCCGTGACGCCCTGCGGGGCATCGCGTCGCGTGGGAATTTTCATTTTCTGGTAGAGACCGGTCAGAACACGCTCGACGCTCTGCCTTGACGCGCCCACCAGCCATGCGATGCCGTCGTTCGTGACTCCGAGACAGCTGTAAAGCAGGACGGTGAACTCGACGTCGCTCAGGTCCTTCGAGGGAGAATCTTTGAGATTCTGGCTGAAGATTTCGGTAAACGACAGCTCGTAAAGGAAAACCTGCTCGACGGCGTTCTGCACGAGCCGCTTGGGCATCGCGCCCTTGTCCACGAAGCCCCATACGGCGGGCTTGTTCTTCTCGTCATTGATAAGCCGGGCGATCTGATGCAGATAACTGGGATCGCCCGCGTGGACTGTGCGGAAAAGGATGCGCGTCGGAATTTCTTCATCCTCCGCTCTCGCCTGGAGAATTCTGCGCGCGATTTCCACACCCGAGACCCGCGGCACGACAAAATCGAGGTCGAGGACAATATTCTCGACCGCTTCGTCGGCCGCGATCGAAATGGCCTCGTCGGGTATCTGCGCGCGAAAGATCTCCGTGTCCGGCCACCGCTCGCGTATCCACGTGCTCATCTGATCGATGGAATCCGGGGAGTCGTCCGCAATCAGAATCCTGAGCGCCGGCTTGTGGCCGTTCTGAGGTTTTTGCCGTGTTTTGTTTGCCACGCGATATTGCCGCTGCATTTAAACGACGCCGGAAAGTTCCGACCCCTTGCCGACCTCCGCTTGAGATAGGGCGAGCCGGACTAAAACCGTCGTGCCGCCGGCGGGTGAGGTCTTTTTGTATTCGAGCTCGGCGCCGATATCCTCGGCACGCCGCTGCATGAGGTCGATGCCGAAGCTTTGCTCGAAAGGCCCTCCGCCGCCCCCGCCATTGTCGCTGACCGCGATCTCGATGACGCCGAAGCGCGGCCGACGCAGACGCACGGTTATTTGCGTGCCCTGCGAATGCTTGCGCGCGTTGATCAGCGCTTCGGAGACGATCCGATAGAGCAGCACGAGGTGGGATTTGTCGCGCAGGCTGGCGGTGATCGCGTCGTCGGTTACATCCGGCGGGCAATCGAACTCTACGGCGAACTCCGGCGCGCGGCGCCGCATCTGCGTCCGCACATCGTCCAGCCGCTTCCGAATCGTCACAATAAAACCTTCGGCTTCGAGATCCTTCGGATAGAGATGGTTCATGATGCGTCGAAGTTCGGTGACGACGTCGGCGAGCCGTGCCTCGGCGTCGCCGAAGTCGCGTTCGTCGATCGCCGTCGCGAGATAGCTGCAGAGCGTGTTTAAAACCTCGTGATGGATCTCTTCGCCGATGCGGAAGGCTTGTTTCTCCAAATAGGTCAAAAGCTGCTCGCGGCGGTTCTCGAGACGAAGGACCTCCCCCTGCAATTCTTCCACCCGTTCGAGCAGGGTCGCGAGGCTAACGCCGAGGGCGGTCTCGAGATCGACGCGCGCGCGCTCCTTGTCTTTGACCCGATAGACTTTTTCGGCGAGCTTGCCGGAAATGTCGTGTATGACTGTGAAGATTTCCTGATTGCGGAACGCGGCGAGCGTGCGGATCGTGCGCATCATATCGAGGCGGATACCGTAATGCTCGTCGGATAGCAGCGACATGAGCTTAATGTAATGCTTCGACTTGAACCAATCGGGATGCCCGCGCGCGCATTGGTAGCAGAGCGTCGCCGCGTTCCAGCGCACGTAATCGGACTCTTCGTCCAGCGCTTCGAAGAGAAATTCGAGTTTCTGTTCGCCGTCGACGATCGCGAGATCCTCGTCGTCGCGCAATCGGTAGTGAATGCCGCCAGCCCGATAGGGCATTAAAAATAGTTGGCTGAAAAAGGCCGCGCGGGGCGAAAGCTGCACGGACGGCAGCGCGTAGTTCAGCAGCGACAGCAGGCCGGCAGCCGTATGGCGCGTCTTGGTCCGTGTCTTGGTATCCAGCAAAACCGATTCGAGCAGCGACGGATCCGACGGATTCAGAAGCGTCTCATCGGCTGCCCGCGCCTTTACGCGCCGCTCGCCTTGCGGGATCAGCGACGCGGCTGCGATGTCTAAGGCGATCGCGACGGCGCGGTCTATGATGAGAGCGAGCACAAGCTGGGAGTCGTGCCGCGACCGCTCCCTGCCCGCTTGCGCGTGCACCGCCAGACCGATCCCGCGCTGCTGGCCGTTTCCTGCCTTCGTTAAGTTCGCGGCCGGCGAAGGACGCCACTCCGGAAGCGGCATATTGAGGCGCAGCATGCGCAGCACCATCGCGAGATGCTCGGCGCTCGCCGGATTCGAAGTCTGCTGCAGGAGGGTTTCCAAAAGATCGACGATCTCACGATAGCTCGACTGGCCGGCGCCTTCGGCAGCGGCCCCGGTATCGGCAGGCTGATTTCGCTTCAAAGCGGGTAACAACCGGCTCAAGCCTTGGATTTCTTTCGCAAGCTTCTCCTGGGTTTTGCCCAGGCCGGTTGCTGTATCTCGGTTAACTTCGACGAGAATATCGTTCAAAGAGCGGAGCGTCTCTTCCACGGGAGCGGCCGGGTGCAGCGCGCGGCGGCCGAGAGCCAGCCGGGTAAACAGGGCCTCGAGCGCCCGCACCCTGAGCTGCAGTAGCTGGCCTTCGTTTTGAATGACTTCGCCGACAAAGGAGAGCAGGGGATCGACCCGGACGGCGGTCTCAAAAATCACGTCCGTGATGGGGTCCTGGTAGTGGAGCTTCATCTCGTCGAACAGCTCCCGCAGCGCCTGCGTGGTGACCTCGGGGTTGGCTGTGACGAGCGCCGCCAGCATATCCGCGGCCCACGGAATCTTCGCCGCCTTATCGATCCAGGAAGCGCGGTAAAGCTCGCCGTTAAAGCGGATAAAAAATTCCCGCAGGGCGGCGCCTTCCTGTGCCCCCGAGACTTCGCGGACCAATAGCCTAAACCCTTGAGTTATATAGGGATCTTGTGCCCTAAATATCTCTTCGAAGCTGTGCCTCCGGACAGCCATTTCCCTCTTTTCCTGAGGCGATTCCCTCATACAAATATGTATCACATCGAAGCCGGTAGGGGCACTCTTAGCCTCAAAGCCTACAGGCTCATCTCACGCAACGAGGAGATCGAATCGAATGAAGTTAAGAGACCCGCGGCCGGCGGTGTTGTCGGCTGCGTTTATTTTGCTTTTACTGATGGTTGCCGCCGCCCCGGCGACGGCTCAATTCCCCGGCGGGTTCATTGAGAAAAGTCCGCTGATCCCTACCAACCGGCCGGCGACGCTGACGCAATCGCAAATCAGCAGCTTTCTGCCGTCGGCGCGCGGACCGTTCAATTTTCCCAGCCCGTATAATACACAGGGCGTCCGGCTGACGGTTCCGGCCGATTGCGGCGGCAACGATTGCATCGACTACGTGGGTTATTCTTATTGGCGCAACACGAACAACCACGTCGGAAGCGACACGATGTACGTTTTCCTCGTGATGGATAGAAACCGCGGCGGAGCCGGGCCGTCCCTGCTGAGCTACAACAAAATTACAGACACAGTCACGAATCTCGGACCGCTCTTTGACGGTTCCAGCCGCTGGAGCTGGGCGAACGGCAATGGATGGTACTTCAGCGACACGCAGCCGACGAAGCTATATGTGAATTATCCGACCGAGTCGATTCTTTACCGGTTTGATGTATTAAGCCATGCCTTCGAGCAGGTATTCGACGTGGCGTCGAGGCCGGACATTTTCGGCAGCAATCGCTACATCGTTCAATTCCACTCGAGCGCCAACGACGACGTTCATTCGGCTACGTTAAGAGACAAGGGGAACGACGCCGATCTCGGTTGTTTTGCCTACCGTCAATCGACGAATACGTTCTTTTACTTTCCACAGAAGGGCTTGAACTACGACGAATGTCAGATCGACAAGAGCGGTCGCTGGCTCTTGATCAAGGAGAAAACCGGCATCGATCCCAATTCTGACATCGACAACCGCATCATCGATCTCACGAACGGAATCGAGACCGTATTGCTCGACCGCGATGGCGCCGGCGGACATTCCGATAGCGGGTACGGCACTATGATCGCTGCCGACAATGCGAATTCGCATCCGGGCGCATACCGTGCCTGGCAGTTCGGCGGCAATCCCATCTCCGGCGGCCAGGTGACGTATTACACCAACTCCTGGAATACGTGGGGACCGCAGCACGTCAGTTTCTCCAACGCGCGTTCCGATCTGCCGCTGGAGCAGCAGTACGTTTGCGGCAGCGGCGCCCGACCGGCTTCAAACGGTCAGGAGGCGAACGAGGTTATTTGCTTTCGTCTCGATACATCGCTCGACGTCTTGGTGGTAGCACCGGTCATGACCGATGTAAGCATCGCCATGTTGAGCGGCTGCGACGATTATTGCCGGCAGCCAAAAGGCAATCTGGACATCACCGGACGGTATTTTATCTGGACCGGCAATGCCGGCACGAACCGCATGGATGCCTTCATCGTCAAGGTCCCCTCGCAGCTCCTGGTTCCGGACTCGACGACGACGACACCACCGCCACCACCACCTCCTCCTCCTCCTTCGGATACCACAGGTCCGGTGATCAGCGCCGTGTCGGCGCCGGTCGTGTCATCTTCCGGCGCCACGATCAGTTGGTCGACGGATGAAGCGAGCGATTCCCAGGTAGAATACGGCACCACGACCGCTTACGGCAATGCGACGAGTCTCAACAGCACGATGGTCGTCTCGCACGGACAGAATCTCGGCAGTCTCGCGTCGAACACGACGTATCACTACCGCGTCAAATCGAAAGACTCGGCCGGCAATGCGTCGACTTCGGGAGACTTTTCGTTCACTACGACCGCTTCGTCATCCGGCCCCGTCGGCGGCAGCGCTCCCACGGTAGCGATCACCTCTCCGGGCAGCGGCTCATCGCTGAAGGGTAAAATCAAGGTAACAGCTTCCGCCTCCGACAGTGACGGAATCGCCGGTGTGCAATTCCAGCTCGACGGCCAGAATCTCGGCTCCGAGGACACGGTCGCGCCGTATACCATCACCTGGAACACGGGCACGACGACCAACGGCACGCATACGCTCACGGCGATCGCCAGAGACAGACTCGGCAACAGCACCACGTCGGCTCCCGTGGTTGTCACTGTCAAAGGATCGCGCCTCGCGGCGACGACGTCTTTCTCGACGCAGAACGTCACCTGGGTGAACCCCGTGAACGTGACGGTCAGCGGCAATTCGCTGCAGGAAAACTGCGGCGGCTGCACCAATTCCGGAGCGGTCTCCGCGCAGAGCATCGCGTCAGGTAACGGCTATGTCCAATTCACGGCTTCCGAAGTGACGACGCAGCGGAGCGTTGGGTTAAACTCGGCCAATACGTTGGTTAGCCGCAACAGCATGGCGTATGCGATTTCGCTCTGGGACGGGCTCACGAGCGGCGGCAGCCATTACGTGGAGATCTACGAGAGCGGCGCATATCGCGGCTCGACGACCTACGCCACCGGCGACGTCTTCCGAATTTCGGTGGAGAACAATACCGTGAAGTACTACAAGAATGGGGTTGTGTTCTATACGAGCACGCAAGCTCCCAATTACCCGCTGTATATGGATGGGGTGCTGTGGAGCGCCGGGTCGACGATCGCGAACGCGGTCATTTCGCGGACGCCTTAGCGTGTAAGCGCCTGCCCTCCATGTCCAGAGCCTTGCGCGGCGCGGTCGCCCAAGTCGGCCGCGCCGCGCCGAGGCTCAGCCGCACAAGACCGAGCAATAGCCCGGCGTTGAGAATGACGAAGTAACGCGCCGCGACGGCGAGGCGGCCTACCGCCGGCAACGGCCGGAGCGCCGCGCCGGCGAGGGCGAGCGCATAAAACAGAAGCTGTCCCGCGAGCAGAATCTCGAACAGCGGCTCATCCAGCAGCATCAGCGTGCCGATCAGTCCCGCGAGCAGGAACCAGGGCCCGAGCCAGCGCAGGACCTTGTGGGAGAAATAAATCAGCGCGATCATGCCGTACGACGGCAGCAGCAGCTGCCATGTCCACTTCAACGCTTGAAAATCGCCGGCGCCGATTCTCACGCGGCGGCGAAACTCATCCTTAACTTCTTCGGGCGATTCCTCCCACGCGCGCGCGGCGGGAACGAAAAAGATGCGATCGCCGCAATCGCGCCGCATGAGCATGGGGATGAGAAAGTCGTCGACGATCGCCGACGGCGGGATCGGACGGTAGCGGTCGCGTCGGAACGCGTAGATCGCGCCGTTGGCGCCGAGAAGGCTGCCGAAGCGCGACTCGAGCGTTTTGATCCATGTCTCGTAGCGCCAGTACGCGCCGTCGAGATTGCCCTTGTCGGCCGCCGACCGGAGCTCCAGGCGTCCGACCACGACCGATCCGAAAGGGTAGCGCCAGAGCGCCTGAACCAGTTCTCGCACCGCGTCGGGGCGAAAGAACGTATTCGCATCCGTAAAAATCGCGATCTCGTTGCGTGCCGCCGCCACGAGATCGTTGAGCACGCTCGCCTTGCCGCGTCTTTGAGCGAAATTGAACAGCCGGACGCCGGGGTACGACGCAGCGATCTCGGCGGTACGGTCGCCGGAGCCGTCAGAGCCGATAATGATCTCGACACGATCTTTCGGGTAATCGAGCTTCAGCAGATTCTCGATGCGCGCCCTGATCGCGTGTTCTTCGTTGTACGCCGAGATGAGGATGCTGACCGCCGGCCACTCCGCCGGAGCGCCGGGAGGATGCTCGGGCCGGCCCGCCAGCTTGCTCAGCAGCCAGAGAAGTCCGGGATATCCTACGTAGGTGTAGAATAAAAATCCGAACGACAGCAGCGTTAAGAAGGTGAAAAACTGGGCGATGTCCATTGGTATTGCGATACGCTACGCAGCGCACGCTGCCGCGCTTCAATCCAGCGCGACCAGCTTAAACAGCAGCTCATGCTCCTCGACGATGCCGGGAAGCAGCAGACCGAACGTTTTCTGTATCTTCCGCTTGATCCAAGGCATCCAATGACGAAGCAGCGGATGCAACCGGCGGTAACCTTGGTCCGTGGCCGCGGCGAGCATCCAGAGAAATTGCGAGTAGGCGCCGTTGGGAAACAGGCTGATATCGATCAATTGCCGCTGGGCGTTGGCAAACAACTGCTTGTAGTCGGTGATGCCCCGGCCGAAGTCGAGCGCGCCGACGACGCGGCTTTGGTGAAGGTCCTGCAAAATTTTGAACAGCAGGACCTTGCCGGGATTGAGCTTGGCGAATTGAGGATCGTATCCGACGGTCTCGTAGGCCAGTTCGCCGTGCCGAATCGTTGCGTAACAGTACGCGGCCGGGACGCCGCGGATGTATAAAATATAGCTGCGCCACTGTCCGGCGCGCGCGACGTAAGAGAGTCTTTGCAGAGCTTGCGGCGTCATCTGCACCGTCGTCATCCCCATCTTCCACTGGTAGGTCAAACGCGCGATGGTTTCGGCATCGCGCAAAAAAGGCGCAACCTCCTCAGGCGAGCGGAAAATCTTCATCTCGACCTCGCCGGGCGCCGACTCTTCCAGCAGTCGAACCTCGCGCTTCAGATTGTACCGCGCCTTTTTATGGAAGCGGCCTTGAAGATAGGCTTCGAAGGTATCTTCGAGTTTGACTTGGATCGTCGGCACGTCTTTGCGGATCATTCGGCAGCCGCGCCGCATCGGCAGGGACGCGAGGCGTCCCGCGAGGGCATGATGGGGCGCAAATTCGAACATTTCCGCGACGTCCCATTCTTTGCGCGCAAGGAGGAGTCGCAAAAATTCGTCGACCACGTGATTGGGCGGCGAACCGACAATGCCGAAAATTCTGAGCTGCCTGAAGGGCAGCCAGCCGAAGGACAGCGGACCGATCGCCGTGCGGAACCGCTTCCATGGCATCGCATACGTCATGTAAGCGAAAGGCGTCTTGTCGCGATACGCAACGATCGCGCCGGAGAGCGTGCCTTCAAAGCCTTCGGCGAGGAATTCAGGATCCAAGCCCGGTATCGCGGCGGACAGCAGCCCCGCGCTGCGGAGTTCGAGCGCGACGGCGCGCAGGGCTTTTTCATCGCAATAATGGCGGACTTCGTGATTAAACAAGGCTCCTTGATCTCCTTTCAAAAATTTAAGCCGCGGTGACCAATTGCCGCTCGAGCTTCTTTTTCCGCGCCATGCCGCGGGTGAGGTCGATGACGACCTGGCGCGGCGTCGCTCCGTCGAGCGCCGCCGCCGCTACGGCATCGACGTTGCCGATGACGATCACTTCGGCATGGGCGAGCAGCTCTTCGATGTTTTCGCACATGAGCGACGAGATGTGCGGAATCTCCTCCTCGATATAACGGCGGTTGGCGCCCATCAGGCGCGCAAGCGAAACGTTGCGGTCGAGGATACGCACGTCGCAGCCCTTTCCGATCAGCGCCTCCGCGAGCGTCACCATCGGGCTCTCGCGCAGATCGTCGGTGGCGGGCTTGAAGGAAAGACCGACGATGCCGACCTTGCGCTTGCGCGTTTTCAACACGGCATCGACCTGTTCGCGGATCTGCCCGTCGTTGGAAGGAAGGATCGACGACAGCAGCGGCAGGGCGACGTCGGCCGAGCGCGCCGCGTAGATGAGCGCGCGCAAATCCTTCGGCAGGCAGGAACCGCCGAAGGCGAAACCCGGGCGCAGATACATTTCGGAGATGTTGAGCTTGCGGTCCATCATGAAAATGCGCATGAGCTCCTGCGGATCGACGCCGAAGGCGCCGCATACGTCGCCGATCTCGTTCGCGAACGCGATCTTGAGCGCGTGAAACGTGTTCGAAACGTATTTCAGCATCTCGGCGGTTCGGATCGTCGTCTGTACGAACGCGGACTCGACGCCGGCGTAGAGCCCGCGCAGCTGCTCGGCGGTCTCGGCATCGTCCGTGCCGACGAGCGTGAGCGGCGGCTCGGCGAAGTCCTTGAGAGCGCTGCCCTCGCGCATGAATTCCGGATTGACGGCGACGCGTAGCGAAGCATCCAGGCCTCGTCTGGCTCCGTTCAGCAGCGCGGGAAGGAAAACCTGCTCGGTCGTGCCGGGAAGAACCGTGCTGCGCAGCACCACCGTGAACGGATCGGAGCGCGACGCAAGCGCGGCGCCGATCGTGTGCGCGACGCGCTCCACGGCCGTGATGTCGAGTCGTCCGTTGGAGCGGCTCGGCGTTCCGACGCACACGAGCGCGAGCTCGGTTTCTTTGATGGCGTTCTCCGTGGAGGCGATCGCTCGCAGGCGTTTATCCCAGACGACTTCCGCCAGGACCTCGCCGAGGCCGGGCTCCACGACCGGCGGCACGGCGTCGTTCACCATCACGACTTTTTCCGGAGTGATGTCGACGCCGATGACCTGATGGCCGGCTTTGGCCAGACACGCCGCCGTCACGCATCCCACATAACCTAGTCCGAAAACGCTAACCCGCATGTTTCATGACCTCCTCGCAGTGTAGTTCGAATTCGCGCGCCGCCCGGTTCCACGAGTAGCGCTCTTCGACCAGCTTCCGTCCCGCTTCCTCGAGGGCGCGGCGCCGCTCGGGCCGGCGGATCAGCTCGACGACGGCCCGGGCGAAATCCTCCGGCTCGTCCGCCGCGAGAAAATGTTCGCCTGAGACCAGCGGCAGGCCCTCCGCGCCGAGCCGGGTCGACACGACGGCTTTGCCCATCGCCAATGCCTCGAATATCTTGATGCGTGTGCCGCCGCCGATGCGCAGCGGCACGACGTAGACCGCCGCCTCGCCGATGTAGGGCCGCACATCGTCGACGGTCCCGGTTACCTGCACGACGCCGTTCGCAGCCGCGCGGAGCCGCGCGCCGGGGTTCCGCCCGACCACGGTCAGCGATGCTTCCGGGATCTCTCGACGAATCAGCGGCAGGACCGCGTCGATGAAATAAAGCACCGCCTCCTCGTTCGGATACCAGTCCATCGATCCGGTGAAGACGAGCTTCGCCGCCGCCTGGCGTGTGCCGTTGGGATGAAAATATGCGGTGTCGACGCCGGTCGGGATCGCACGCACGCGCGCCTGCGGCGCCGCCTCGGCAAGGGCGGCGCGGTCGTTCTCCGACACGGCGAGCGCCACCGCCGCGTGCGTGCACGCCGCTGCTTCCGCGCGGCGGAGCTTTTTCCACTCGATTCCCAGCAGCGCCCGGTGAAAGCGGCGCTTCTCCGCCTCGTACAAACGCTTCCAGATGAGGTATTCGGCGTTGTGCTCGAACAGCACCGTCGGTACCGCCACATCGCGCGGCAGATTGGGGGCGGCGTAAAGAAAATCGACGACGCACAGGTCGGTGTGCTCGGGCGTGAGAAGCCGCGCCGTTTCGCTCTGCAGCGCCGGAATACGCCACTTCCAGAGCGTTACCGGCAGCGGCGACAGCCATGAGCGCAACAGCGCCAGTGCGAATGACGCGCTGCCGCGCTTGGGCAGGGCGTACGGCACCGAGATGACTTCGCATCCGGGCAATTCGGCGGCGAGCGCCGCGTGATCGTCCCCGGCGCTATGCGTCGTCAGCACCGTCAATTGGTGCCGCTCCGCGAGCTCGGAGATGATATTGAAGCTCCGCTGCCTGCCGCCGGTATTGAGCGGCCAGAGACCGCCCACGTTGAGCCAGAGTATGCGCATGGTTATGCCGCTCGTAGAACGACGCTGCGGTCTTCGCCGTCGAGAAAAATCCGCTGCCACATCTCGAGATTGATCAACAGCCACAGCCGGTCGCCGTGCGGGCGCGCTCCGCTGCGGTGCTCTTCGGCGAGCCGCTCGACGGCGGCGCGATTGAAGAGCCCGCGCGCGCGCGCGCGGGGGCTCAGGACGAACTCATCGACCAGCGGCGCGAACGCTCCGCGAAGCCATTTCCCCATCGGCACGGGAAAGCCCATTTTCCCGCGCGTCAGAATCTCCTTTGGCACCAGATCCTTGACGGCCTCGCGGAGGACGGCTTTGGTCGTCAGCCCGCGGACTTTTAACGAGCTGGGCAGCCGCACGATATGCTCGACGAACGCATGATCGAGGAACGGCACCCGGCTCTCGATAGAGGCCGCCATGCTCATCTGATCCTGTTTCATCAATAGCTCGACGAGGTAGGTCTGCAGGTCCGCCGCGCTCATGCGCGCGAGCATGTCGCCGTCGCTCTCTTCGTAGCGGCGGAGGCACTCGGTGTAAGGATCGCACTCCGCAAGCGCGCGGTCCGCGAGGATATTGCCGCGCAGGCGGTCGGGGAAGACGGCGAAGTTCTCGTAGAATAACCCGCGTGGCCCGGGATCGAGCGCGAGAAAGCTACGCTCGGTGTAGCGGCGGAGCCGCCGCGGCAGGCGGCGCGCGAGAGCTTTCGTGCGCACGCGGAGCTTATCCGGCATGAACGGAAAGTACATGCGGCCGAGACGCTCGTTCCAGACAGTGGCGCGGTACCACGGATAGCCGAGAAACAGCTCGTCGGAGCCTTCGCCGGTGAGCACGACCTTGACGTGCTGGCGCGCCAGGCGTGAGACGAAATGGAGCGGCACGCTGGACGCGTGCGCGATCGGCTCGTCCTCGTGCCAGATGAGATTCGGCAGCGCGGAGAAAAATTCCTCCGGCTTGAGCACGATCTCGCGGTGCTCGGCCCCCACGGCGTCCGCGACCAGCCGCGCGTAGCCGAGCTCGTTCGCCTCGGCCTCGGCGAAACCGACGGAGAACGACCGGATCGGCTCGCGGACCATCGGCGCCATGAGCGCCGCGATGGCGCTCGAGTCGAGCCCGCCGGAGAGGAAAAGCCCTAGCGGCACGTCGCTCATGAGATGGCTTCGAACCACCGCCGACAGCCGGTCGCGGACGTCCGACGCCGCCCGTTCGAGAGAAACGTCGGTGCGTTCGTCGGGCGCCGGCGGTTTCCAATAGCGGCGGCGCGCAACTCCGTCAGGCATCGACCATGAAAACGTGCGGCCGGGCATGAGCTTGTGAATGCCGCGGAAAAACGTCTCGTCGCCGGCGACGAAGCGGTTCGCTAGGAACTCCGGCAGCACCGCTTCGTTGAATTCCGGACGCACCGCGCCGGAGGCGAGGATCGCCTTGATCTCCGAAGCGAAAACGATCTCGTCGTCGGTGATCGCGTAATAAAGAGGCTTGATGCCGAGCCGGTCGCGCGCGAGCAGCAACCGGCCGTGGTTTTTATCCCAGATGGCGAAGGCGAACATGCCCTGGAGTTTTTCCACGCAGCGCTCGCCGTCTTCCTCGTAAAGATGGAGAATCGTTTCGGTGTCGCTCCGCGTGCGGTAGACGTGCCCCGCGGCTTCGAGGCCGGGGCGAAGCGCGGCGTGGTTGTAAATCTCGCCGTTGTAGGTGATCCAGACCGACTCGTCTTCGTTCGCCATCGGCTGGTGGCCGCCCGCGAGATCGACGATCGAGAGCCGCCGGTGGCCTAACCCGACGGGCCCGTCGATCCACAGCCCCGCCCCGTCCGGTCCGCGATGGCGCAGAACGTCGCGCATGCGCTTGAGCCGCGCCTCATCGACGCGCGCGTGAGGGTTCAAATTGACGATTCCGGCGATGCCGCACATGAAT
>DATDFN010000203.1:0-8953 GCA_036522615.1 Binatia bacterium
GTGCGTGCTGACAAACAGTTGATACTCGTCGCCGTAGCGCCGGTTGATCTCGGCGGTGACGCGCTCCGGCGCGGCGCCGCGCGCGAGCCACAAATCGAACGCGTCCACGAGATCGTCTCTCCAGAACCGCTTGTACAGATTTCGCTCGATCAGCACGCTGCCGGAATCCGAGGAGTAGTCGACGTAAACGCCGACGATCTTGAATTGCGCCGTGCCGCTCGGCGTGGCGAGACGGATCGTCTCGCCGGTGTTCTTGCCGAATTTTCTCTGAAAGCTCTCGCTGACGAGCACGCCTTTCTCGGCGGCGAGGTCCCGCAACGCGGTCGCGCCGTCGCCCGAGAGCATCGGCAGCGTGCGCACAGCGGCCGAGCGCTGGGCGGAAAAAGACTCGATCATGATGGGACGGCCGTCGTAAGTGGAACGAATCAGGCGGTAATAATCGACCACGGCCACGCCGGGGACACTCTCCAGCTTCGCGCCGAACTCTTCGCGCAGCGGGACGTTGAGCGGGCCGGCCGTCCGCGCGCCCGAATGGACCACCAGATCGGCCGTGACCATCCGGTCAACCCAATTGAGCAGCGACTCGCGCACGCTCGCGACGAAGGCGGCGACGGTTAAGATTGCTGCGAGGCTGATCATGAGCGTCGCGATCGTCATCCCGGAGCGTCCCGGCGCGCGCCTCAGGCTGTCGCTGGCGAGCCGCGCCTCGTTGCGCAGGAATCCCGCGCGCGCCGGCAGCCGGCCGGTCGCGCGCCAGAAAAACCCCGCCCACCACGAGACGAAAAGCGGCGCGAGAAACGATAGGCCGAGGAGAAACAGCATCATCGCGATCACGCCAAGCGTAAATTTCCCCACGCCGCTGAAGCCCGCCGGGCTGACTATGGCGAGAACAGGAGCGAGCGATAGCAGCGCAATTCCCGCCAGCGACGCGCGCGAGACGCCGGCCCGCCGCGGCCGCCATACCGCCTGGCGCGCGCTTTCGAGCGGCGTCACGCGCGCCGCCTGCCACGCCGGGTAAACCGCCGCCAAGAGCGCGATGCCCACGCCGCCGGCGAGGCCGACGGCGATTTCCGTCCAATCCGCTCTTCCGCCGGACGGGTCGAATTGAAAGAACAGGCTGTTGACGGTCTGACCGACGGAGAAGAGCGCCGCGCGCGCGAGCAAAAATCCGGCGGCGATGCCGAGGATAGAGCCGGCGAACGCGAGCGCCAGCGCTTCCAGGACGAACAGCGACAAGATTTGCCGCCGCAGGATGCCGAGGCAGCGGAGCGTGCCGATCTCGCGCTTGCGCTGGATGACGGATACGGAAACCGTGTTGAAGATCAAAAAGAAGCCGACGAAGAGCGCGATAAGGCTGACGAAGAAAAGACCGACACGGAAAGAAGTCATAAGCGACTCGACCTGCTCGCCGCGCTCGCGCGGCCGCACCGCCTGCGCGGCGCCGGCGACGCGCGCCTGAAGCCGCTGCCGGACGGCTTCGATCGATTCTCCGGTCTCAGTGGTGAGGTCGACGATGTCGAGCTTTCCTTCTTTCCCGAGCGCGATCTGCGCGACGGGCAGGTCCATCAGCGCGAAGCTGCCGCCGAAGACCGTCGCCGCGCCCTCTTCCTTCAGCAGTGCGCGCACGGTGTATTCGCGCGTGCCGCGGCTCGTCGCCAGGCGCAGCTTCGCGCCGACGGGAAGATTCAAGCGGCGCGAGAAAGTTTCAGTAAGCGCTACGGAATCGGGGTTGGCGATGAAATCGAGCGCGTCTTCCATCACCGATCCGCCGCCGACGAACTTTTGCTCGCGGATGGAAGAATCCGCGAGGAAATCGACGCCGTAGATATAGAGCTTCTCGCCTTTTGCGCCGACGAGCGGCAGGAAGCCTTCGACCGCCGCCGCGGCGTCGGCCACGCCCGCCGTATCGCGGACGGTCGGGTAGAGCGTCTCGGCGAAGCCGCTCTCGCCGTTCTCGACCTGGAGCACCGCCTTGCCCGCGATGAGATCGATCGTGCGCTGGAACGAGCCGGTGAGCGTGCGGTTGACGAGCGCGATCGCGACGATCACGGCGACGCCGAGCACGACGCCGAGAAACGTAAGCAGCGTCCGCAGCCGGTGGCGCTTCACGTGGCGCCAGCTCACGAGGCGCAGAAGCCTGAGCATCAGCGAGGGTCCTCCTCGAGCCGACCGTCGCGCAAATAGATCACGCGGTCCGTCCGTGCCGCCGCGTCGCGGTCGTGCGTCACCATCACGACGGTCGAGCCGGCTTCGCGGTTGATCGCGCGGATCGTCTCCAGAATCGCGGCGCCGTTTTTCGAGTCCAGATTGCCGGTAGGCTCGTCGGCAAGCAGAATCGGCGGATCGAACACGAGCGCCCGGGCGATCGCGAGCCGCTGAATCTCGCCGCCCGAGAGCTGCTCGGGCAGGTGGTCGCGGCGCGCCGCCAGCCCGACGCGCGCCAGCAGCACCTCCGCGCGCGCTTCCGCCTCGTGCTCGCTCTTCCCGTCGAGAACGAGCGGCAGCGCGACATTTTCGATCCCCGTCAGCGTCGGCAGGAGGTTGAAGAACTGAAAAATAAAGCCGACCTTCTCGCGGCGAAACAGCGTGACCGCGTCGTCGTCCATCTGCGAGATGACTTTTCCATCAACCACGACGTCGCCGGAGCTCGGGCGGTCTAGTCCTCCGATCAGATGGAGCAGCGTGCTTTTCCCCGAGCCGGAAGGCCCCATGACAGCGGCAAACTCGCCGCGCGCGATTTGCAGCGACACGCCCGCGAGCGCGGTCACCTCGCTGCCGCCCTGCGTGTAGCTTTTTCGCGCGTCGATCAAACGGATCATGCGCCGCCAGCCCGCAGAATCTGCGGCGCGCATAATTCAGCCGCGCCTCCCTGCCGCTCCGCGGCCTCGGCGCGGACGAGATTGTCTTTTGTCGGCTCGACGAGCGACGCGAGATCGACGCCGAGATGAACCGCGCCGTAGGGCTCGAGTTTTTCCAAGCCGGTGCGCCAGAGCTTGATCGCGCCTATAAGCACGCCCTGCTGCAATTTATAATATCCGGCGGCGATCTGGATGATGCCCTGATAAAAAAGCCGGTCTTCGCCGTGCTCTTCGAGCCAGACTTCTTCGAGCGTCTCGTGACACTCGAAGAAAAGCCCGCGGTTGAACTCTTCGATGCCTTTATCGAGGCGCGGGTCGGGGTTCATGTTCGGAGCGATTTCGGCTAGGATATCTCGCTTTATAACACGCGCTACATGAACGACGCCATCGAGAGACTGCGCCTAAACATCGACGCCCTCGCCTATGGGCCGTACGGCATCGGCCGACATAACGGCCGCGTCGTCATGGTCCCGCTCACGGTTCCCGGCGACGAGATCGAAGCGACCATCGTCACGGACAAGGGCAATTACGCCGTCGGCGCGCTCGCGCAAATCGTCGTTCCCTCGCCGGCGCGTCAGGAGCCGCCCTGCCCCTACGTGGGCGAGTGCGGCGGCTGCCCGTGGCAGATGGTGCGGTACGAAGCGCAGCTGGAGGCGAAGCAAAAGAGCGTCGCCGATGCGCTCCGCCGCATCGGCAAGCTGGAAAATTACGAGATGCTCCCGATCATCCGCTCGCCGGAGGAATACCGCTATCGCCGCCGCATCCGCCTTCACGTCGCGCCGGGCCGGCGGCTCGGCTATCACCGGCTGTTCAGCCATCAGCTCATCGAAATCGCCTCGTGCCTGATCGCCGCCGAAGGCGCCGACCGCCGCCTCGACGCCGCGCGCGCTTGGGTCGACAGGCTCGTCTCCCATGTCGTCGAAGTGGAGATCGTCGAGGGCGACGACGGCGACACCGTCGTGCTCGTTGGGAAAGTAGACGGCGATATCGCGGCGGACGACGGTGCGTCGGCGAAAGCTTTTCTCCGCGAACATACCGAGGTTGCCGGCGTCGTATTGTTCGGCAAGAACAGCCGCCGGTCGTGGGGCCGCGACAAAATCACCGTCGTGCCGGAAGACGGGCTTGAGATGCAGGTGGACGCCGAGGTCTTCACGCAGGTGAACCGCGACGGCAATCGCCGGCTCGTCCGGGAGCTGATCGACTGGGGCGCGTTGACGGCGTCGGACCGCGTGCTCGAGCTTTATTCCGGCGCGGGCAACTTCACGCTCCCCCTCGCCCGGCGCGCGGGCGCGGTCGTGGCCGTCGAAGGCGACGCGCGCGCCGTCGAGAACGGAAAAAAGAACGGCGGCAAGCACAATTTGAAAAATATCCGCTGGATCCAGTCGCACGCGCCGAAAGCGGCGCGCCGGCTGCGCGAGACCGGCGAAAAGTTCACCAAAATCGTTCTCGACCCGCCGCGCTCGGGGGCCAAAGGACTGGAAAACGACCTCGCGGCCATCGGCGCCGAGAAGATTTTATACGTATCGTGCAACCCCGCGACGCTCGCCCGCGACCTCGCCGGATTCGTGCAGAAGGGGTATGCTCTGAAGCGTGTCCGCCCGGTCGATCTTTTCCCCCACACGTTCCATGTCGAGGCCCTGGCGGAACTCGCTCTAAAGTGAAAAAATAGCCAATAAGCTGCTGATTCTGTTGCGCTAATAGGTCTCGGAAATTACTACATTGTAATCCCCGACACGCCTCTGATATAGTTCACAACGCAGAGGAGGACTCGATGTCACAGGCGAAGAAAAACCCTGCTCCCAAAGTCACCATCATCGGCAGCAAGGGCGCCGACCAAGCCATCAATTACCTTTTAGAGGACCGACACGAACTCGATTGGCTCGTCGCCGTCGGGCGCACCCGCGACGGCGATATCATCTTCTACGACAGCGGCGGCGACATCATTCAGGATCTCGGCGCGCTCGAATACGTCAAGGAGAGAATCTTAAGAGACTACTTCGGGGACACCGAAGACTGATATAATCCTTTCATGCGCCAGACCGGAATCTGCCGCTTCACGGCGGCGAAGCGCCGGCCTGGCTCTTCCAGCGCATGGTCCGGCTCGGGCGCGAGATCGTCCAGGCCGCGCCTACCAGACCCAGGGATCAAAAAAGCCGAATCGGAAGAAGTCGCGGTCCCGAAAATCCCGGCGGGAAAAAAGGTCTCGGTCAAAATCGCGGAAGTCGCGGCTCAAGTCCTTGCGGTCGCTTCGGATATCCGCCCGGTCGTCGAAAATATCCCGGCGGTCTCTCGCGATGTCCCCAGGGTCGGCTCCCCTGCGGAGATCTCTTCGGAGATCGAAGCGATCCGCTCTCAGATCGCGGAAATCGCTGCGGATATCTCTTCGATCCCTGAAGATATCCCGGCGGTCGAAAAAGATATCGCCGCGGTCGCGCCGGGAATCGAACCTGTCACCCCGGAATCCGAATCCGTCGCCCCGGAAATCACGCCCGGGAGCGAAGCGAAAAGGCGCGACGCCGCCCCGCCACCCAGGGGCCGGGCCGAAACCCCGCGAAGTTCCCCCCAGACCACCGGGACCCCACGCCAAAGCAGGCGAGCCTAAAAGAAGGACCGTTGAGACAAAAAGGCTTCCGAGAACAATAGTTCTCAAACCGTTCATAAAGACCTCCTCTAACTTTCTCTTTACTTCTTTTGACGCAAGGCGGGAGCAAGAGAGCTACAGATCTCCCTCGGGCTTTTCCCGCTTCTCTCGGATAAAAAAACCGCAGGGATGTTTCGGAGGTGAAAAACGACGAGCCTAATATAGATGCGTAGCTGGACGCGGCGGTGCCGCACTCTGCGTAAGATCGTAGATGCGGAGCGAACTCGTTCCTACGAATGCACTTTCGTGAAGGTCGTCTTTTTGCCGCCGGCGGTCGTGCACGGCAGCTCGTCTTTTTTGGGGAATTCGCAGCGATAAACGACCGTGCTGCCGCGGCCCGAGAACTTGGTTTCCAGCGTTACCTGTTTGCCCTTCACTGCGCCGCTCAGCATCGGAATCTCTCCCTTGCTCCTGCTCGGAATTTTCGCGGTGCCGGCGATCTTACCGCTCTCGACGCTCGTTATATTGATCTCGAGCTTTCCGCCCATCGGCGGCTCGCCGCTCCACCTGCCGATGAGATCGTCCGCATTGGGAGCATCCGCCGCCGGAGCCAACGCCGGCGCGGCAAGCAGGATAAGCGCCCAAAATAACAGGTCTGATTTTTTCATAACATCCTCTCCCTTCACTATTCTTCGACTTCCACCAAATAGTCCTCGCCTTCCCATCTGCCGTCCGCAGTCCAGTAGAAAGTAAAGCGCAGCGGCGCGCGCTGCGCGGACGGAACCGGGATGTCGATGTAATGAATCCCGATGCCGACGGCGCGCGCGGCGTCCTCGGATATCGTCCGCCACTCGTCGCGCGTCCAGCGCAGACGGAACGGCGCAGACACCTGCACTCGGAGCGTGGCGCCCGCGGCCACTTGCGACGGCTGGCGGTTCGGCTTCCATATCTGCAGATCCGGCCCGCGCGCGCCGTTCGAGTAGCGCCGCTCGACCAGCGCGATGCGGTCGAAGACCTCCTCCTCCCACGCCGAGCGCAGGAGCTTCATATACTCCGAATGCGCCCACATGAGCGGCATCGCCGCGCCGGTGGCCTTGCCGAAATAAAGCTCGCGCTCCGGCAGATCGGCGCGATCCCAAACTTGCTCCGGCAGCATGCCGCCCTTAGTGGCGAAGCCCTCGATCGCGCGGATCAGCTGCGCCGCCGGCCTGCCCGCGGCGAGCTCGTAGTGCGCGCGCTCGCCGGTGAGAAGCGGCCACGCGCGCCCGACGCCCCAGCCGGTGAAGCCGCGCCCGTCGTCGCGCTGCCCGTAGCCGTCGTGATTGTAGCGCCGCCAGCACGGGCCGAACGGCGTTTCGACTTTCAGCACCGCGTCGACGACGCGGAGCGAATCTTCGATCAGCGGGTCGCGCGGGCGGCGGATGCCGTAGCGCACGAGCTCCAGGAATCCCGCGTCGACGATGTCGCGGGCGGGAAAGTCCGCCGTCGCCGACGGCGGGCGGTTACGGATCGTGACGATGCCTAGGTTCGGATCCTCGACCGGGCGCGGGTTTTTCGGATCGACAGGATTGATGCGGATGTAATGGCGCCGGATATCCGGGACGAGCGCGCCCTCGGTCGTCACCGTCCAGCGCTCGACGCGGGCCTCGAGAAAATCGGCGTACTCCTCGATGAACCGCGCGCTCTCTTCGTCGCCGCTCCGCCGCGCGAAGTCCGCCGCGCACACCAATCCCGCGATGTGCGCCGCAAGCGTCGACGGCGAATAGCCGCTGTTTTCCTCCCAGCGCTCCTGCTGCGTCGCCGGCGGGTGGTCGATCAAAAAGCGCGCGGCTTTCAGCACCATCGGCGTCGGGTCGAACTCCTGCAGCGCGTCGAGCTCTTTCAGACGCCAAGCGAGAATGATGGGAAACGCGACCTCGTCGAGCTGGATGCCGGTCCAGTGCGGCCTGCCGTCGATCCAGAAATTCTGGTTGAAGCCGCCGTCGGGGCGCTGCGCGGCGGCGAGATAGATGAGCGCGCGGAGCGGCGTTTCCGTGTCGCCGGTCGAGAGCAGCGCGGACGCGCTCTGGCACAGATCGCGCGTCCAGACGAGATGATAGCCGCCGAGACCGTCCTCGTCGCCCCGCTCCTCGCCCCACGGAATGCTCAGCGAGGCGATGAGCGCGCCGGGGAAGCTCTTGTCCTCATGCGCGTGCAGCAACGTATGGCTGATGCAGTAAAGACGCCCGCCGTCGCCCGCGACGCGCTCGAGCGGATGCGTATGGCAGCGCACGCGCTTCCACTGGTCCTCGAAGCGCCGGCGCTGCTCGTCGAAATGGACGCCGAGCCCTTGCATCAGCGTCGTCGTCGCCGCCTGAAAACCGGGGCCGAAGCCCACGCCGAGCGTAAATTCGCGCGACGCGGAGAGATCGATCTCGGCCATCATCGCCACATTGCCGTCGGCGGCGTAGTCGAATTCCCAGTCCATTTGGAAGTTGTCGTGGAGATCGGTCCAGCCGTCGCTCGCGCCGACGTAGCCGCACGACGTGCGTTTGAACGGCGCCGTCGCGCCCAGCGCGAGATAGACCCAGCTGCGGAACGCGACGAGGATCGTTCGGCCGCCGGCTTCGGCGCGCGCGGCGTTGCTGCCCCAGCCGCGGCCTTCGAGGTGCGGCGCGAGGAGCACATAGAGATGGAGCTTCTTGAGAAACTCCTCCTCGCCTTCCAGACGGGTGTGCACGAGCACACAGGAGAGATGCGGATCGGAGATAACCTCCTGGACGATGGCGTAGCGCCGGAGCGGATCGCGCGAGGTCAGACGAAAGCCCGGCGCGTGGTGGTCGATATAGTCGCCCTCGTAGACGAGGTCGCGCTTCTGCTCGTGAAAAAACGATTCGCCGTCGGTGACGAGGTATTGCAGGTCGCGCGTCTGCGGCATGTCGACGCGCGGATAGTAAATCTCGTTCAGGATGCCGTGCGACGCCGTGAACCACACCCGGCTCGCGGTATGATAGGCGGTGCCGACGCCTTCCTTGGTGCTGTGCGTCCAGGCGGGCGGCATGCCGGGCGCGCCGAAGGCGCAGCGGCCTTGAAGCAGGTTTTGCAAGTGAAGTTCCTCGGGCCTCGTGCGCTCGCCGGTCGCCGGATGATTGCGTGCCGGCGGCGACGGGCGCAATTAAGTAAGATACTGGGTTTTACGAGCGCTGCAAGCTCGGCGCACAAGCCGGGGGAGTAGATTTAAGTATTTGGTTTGGTCCGATAGGAACGCTAGCAATTTTAAGGTTATGAGCGGATAATCGCCGGGCACCGACGGTTATCGGTAAAAAGCGGAATTGATGCTGGAAAGGACGCTATCGACATGAACGAAATTTCACGAAGGAACCGCCGCAGGCGCAAACAGCAGAAGCGCCGCCGCGAGATGCGGAAATACATGGCGGCGAAGAAAAAGGCCAAGAGCTAAAAAGCCGCGGCGCAGCTAAGGCTGCTTGATTCGATACTCGGCGTAGAGCCGATCGAAGAAACCGCTCTCGTCCAA